>DATJEE010000216.1:0-6990 GCA_035496995.1 Solirubrobacteraceae bacterium
CTGGCCGTCGTCGTGTTGCTGGCCTCGTATGTCGCGGTGCTCGTCTACTCCGCCCCGCACGTCGACGGAGACCGCCTGCGCCCGGACACGTTCCTGCAGTTGCTGCGCGAGAAGCGCATCAAGGACGCGCTCGTCCTCGACGAGGACTCCGTCATCACCGGGCGCTACATCCGCCCGGACAAGACGATCCATCGCTACAACGCGCCGTACCTGAAGACGTCGGGGTCGCAGTCGGTCCTCGTCGACCAGCTGCTGCGGGCGCGGGTGCCGACGACGATCGACCAGCAGTTCTGGAAGAAGCTCGTGCTCGCGGCGACGATCCTCATCCCGTCGCTCATCATCATCGTCGTCTTCGTCTACCTCCTGCTCTCCTACCGCCGCGGGTCGGGGCTGTTCGGGGTCAAGAGCGGCGCGCGCAAGTGGGACGACGACGAGAAGAAGGTGACGTTCGCCGACGTCGCCGGGCAGGAGACGGCGATCGCCGAGTTGCGCGAGCTCGTCGGATTCCTGACCGACCCCGGGCGCTTCGCGGAGCTCGGGGCGCTCATCCCCCGCGGGATCCTGCTCTACGGCCCGCCCGGCTGCGGCAAGACGCTGATCGCGCGCGCGCTGGCAGGGGAGGCGGGGGCGGCGTTCTTCTCGATCTCAGGCTCGGACTTCGTCGAGATGTACGTCGGCGTCGGGGCGGCGCGGGTCCGCGAGCTCTTCCGCGAGGCGCACGAGCACGCGCCGGCGATCGTCTTCATCGACGAGCTCGATTCGGTCGGCCATCGCCGCAGCGGCGGTGCGATGGCGGGGTCCGCGGGTGGCGGCGAGCATGATCAGACGCTCAACCAGATCCTCGCCGAGATGGACGGCTTCTCGCCACTGGAGGGCATCGTCCTCATCGGTGCGACGAACCGCCCGGACGTGCTCGACCCCGCGCTGCTGCGTCCCGGCCGCTTCGATCGCGCCGTCGGCCTCGAGCGCCCCGGCGCCGCCGACCGCCTGAAGATCCTCGAGCTGCACGCCGCGACGCGGCGCCTGGAGCCCGACGTCGACTTCGGCCCGATCGCCCAGGGTGCAAACGGCCTCACGGGCGCCGATCTGGCGAACGTCATCAACGAGGCCGCGCTCGTGGCCGCCCAGAAGCGCCGGACGACGATCTCCCAGGAGGAGCTCGAGCAGGGCCTCGCGCGGATCATGGAGGCGCCCGAGCGCCAGCGACGCCTGTCGATGCGCGATCGCAGCGTGGGCCGCAAGTCCGGGGGCCTCGACAAGCGGGTGACGTTCGACGACGTCGCCGGCCAGGACGGGGCGAAGACCGACCTGCGCGAGCTCGTCGCGTTCCTCGCCGAGCCCGAGCGCTTCACCGGCATCGGCGCGAAGCTCCCCAAGGGCGTGCTGCTGTTCGGCCCGCCGGGCTGTGGCAAGACGCTGCTGGCGAAGGCTGTCGCGGGGGAGGCCAACGCGACGTTCATCTCCGTCGCCGCGACGGAGTTCGTCGAGGTCTTCGTAGGGGAGGGCGCCGCGCGCGTGCGCGACCTGTTCGCCGAGGCGAAGATGAGCGCGCCGGCGATCGTGTTCATCGACGAGATCGACGCCCTCGGAGCGCGGCGCTCGCAGCGTTCGATGGCGGGCGGCAGCCAGGAGGCCGAGCAGACGCTCAACCAGTTGCTCGTCGAGCTCGACGGCTTCGACCCGAGCTCCGGCGTGCTGCTGATGGCGGCGACGAACCGCCCCGACATGCTCGACCCGGCGCTCCTGCGTCCCGGCCGCTTCGACCGCACGGTCGGTCTCGAGCGCCCGAGCGAGGAGGACCGCCTGAAGATCCTCACGCTGCACGCGTCGGGCATGCAGATCGCCCCCGGGACCGACCTCGCCGCGATCGCCAATCGCGCGCATGGCCTCACCGGCGCCGACCTCGCCGGCGTCGTCAACGAGGCCGCGCTGCTCGCGGCGCGCGCCGGCCGCGAGGACATCGCCCAGCAGCAGCTCGGCGAGGGCCTGGACCGGATCCTCGAGGCACCCGAGCGCCAGCGGCGGCTGGCGGCGCGCGACCGCAGCGTCGGTCGGCGCTCGAGCGGCGTCGAGGACCGCGTGACGTTCGCCGACGTCGCCGGCGTCGGCGAGGCGCTCGACGAGTTGCGCGAGGTGCGCGACTACCTCGCCGAACCCGAGCGTTACGCGGCGATGGGCGCGCGCGTGCCGAGCGGCGTCCTGCTCAGCGGCCCGCCCGGCTGCGGCAAGACGCTGCTGGCGAAGGCCGTCGCGGGCGAGGCCAACGCCGCCTTCTTCTCGGCCGCGGCGACGGACTTCGTCGAGGTCTTCGTCGGCGAGGGCGCGGCGCGCGTGCGCGACCTGTTCGCCGAGGCGCGGGCGGTGGCGCCGGCGATCGTGTTCATCGACGAGATCGACGCCGTCGGCGGACGGCGCTCGAACAACGCGATCGGCGGCAACCAGGAGCGCGAGCAGACGCTCAACCAGCTGCTCGTCGAGCTCGACGGCTTCGAGTCGCGCACCGGCGTCCTGCTGATGTGCGCGACCAACCGGCCCGACCTGCTCGATCCGGCGCTCGTGCGCCCGGGGCGCATCGACCGCCAGATCGAGATCATGCTCCCCGACCGCACCGGCCGCCGCGAGATCCTCGAGGTCCACCTGCGCGGCAAGCGCGTCGGCGCCGACGTCGACCTCGCGGTCGTCGCCGGCATCTCGCAGGGCTTCTCGGGCGCTGACCTCGCCAACGTCGTCAACGAGGCCGCGCTGCTCGCAACGCGCTCGGGGCTCGCGCGGATCACCGCCGCGACGCTCGAGGAGGGCGTCGAGCGCGTCCTGGTCGGCGTCGCGTCGCGCCGGGCGATCATGAGCGCCGACGAGCGCCGGATGGTCGCCTACCACGAGGCGGGGCACGCCCTCGTCGGGCTCACGCTGCCGGGCATGAGCGTCCCGCACAAGATCAGCATCATCCAGCGCGGGCGGATGCTCGGCTACGTCTGGCAGGCCGACGACGGGGAGCGCGCGATCCACTCGCGCTCGATGTACCTCAACCAGATGGCGATGGGGCTCGGCGGCCGCGCCGCCGAGCAGCTCGTCTTCGGGGAGCCCGGGTCCGGCGCCTCCGGCGACCTCGCGCGCGTCAGCGCGACGGCGCGGCGAATGGTCTGCGAGCTCGGGATGAGCGAACGGCTGGGCGCGATGAGCTACGTCGACGAGACGTACGCCGACGAGCGCGCCGGGCCGCCGGGCTACTCCGAGAAGGAGATGATGCTCATCGGCGAGGAGATCCGGCGGCTCGTCGACGAGGCGATGGCGCGCGCGACCCAGGTCCTGATCGACTCGCGGCCTGCGCTGGACCGCATCGCCGCGGCGCTGCTCGAGCAGGAGACCGTCTCGGCGGGCGAGCTCGAGGCGCTCGTCCGCGGCACGCACACCGGAACGACCCGCGCCTGACCATGGCGCCGACCGACATCGTCGAGCCGCCCGAGCAGGACCTCGCGGACCCCGGCGAGCCCGCCGTCTCGCGGATGCCGCCGCGCTGGCTGCTCGGCGCGGCGCTCGTGCTGCTCGGCGCGGGCGCGATCCTCGTCTCGACGGCATACGACCGCGGCCCCGCGGCGTCGCGCCTGGGTGCCAACGCACCGGTGAACGCCGGCGCCGGCAACCAGCTCGACATCAGCGCCCACAACTCGCCGTCGCTCGTGCGCAGCCCCGTCGACGCCAAGCTGCTCGTCGTCGCCAACCGCATCGAGACGCCGCGCTACTCGTGCGCGCTGCACGTCTCGCGCGACGCGGGCGCGTCGTGGTCGCAGACGCCGATCCCGCTGCCGGCCGGGGAGGAGCCCAAGTGCTACGCGCCCGACGTCGCGTTCGGCGCCGACGGCACGCTGTACATGACCTTCGTGACGCTGCACGGGACCGGCAACGTCCCGCACGCCGTCTGGCTCACGAGCTCGCAGGACGGCGGCAGGACGCTCGGCACCCCGACGAAGGTCCTGCCCGAGCTCGCCTTCCAGGTGCGCCTGGTCGCCGACCCGGCGAAGGCCGGGCGCCTGTACGTCACGTGGCTGCAGGCCAGCGACGTCGGCCTGTTTCGCTTCAGCGAGACCGGCAACCCGATCCGCGCGATCCGCTCCGACGACGGCGGCAGGACCTGGACGCGGCGCACGCGCGTCAGCAGCCCGGCGCGCGGGCGCGTCGTCGCGCCGGTGCCGGCGCTCGGCCCGGGCGGCGACCTCTACGTCCTGTACCTCGACCTCGGCGACGACCGCCTGGACTACGACGGCGTCCACCAGGGCCGGGGCGGCCCACCGTACGACGGGCGCTTCAGCCTCGTGCTGGCGCGCTCGCGCGACCAGGCGGCGACCTGGCAGGAGTCCGTCGTCGACACGAAGATCGTGCCGACGCAGCGCTTCATCGCATTCATCCCGCCGCTCCCCGCGCTCGCCGTCGACCAGCACAGCGGCCGGCTGTACGCGGCCTTCGAGGACGGGCGCGACGGCGACCCCGACGTCATGCTGTGGACCCTCGGTCCGCGCGACGCGCGCTGGAGCGGCCCGCGGCGCGTCAACGACACGCCGCAGGGCGACGGCCGCGCGCAGTACCGCCCGCAGCTGTCGGTCGGGCCCGGCGGCCGCCTCGACGTCGTGTACTACGACCGCCGCCGCGATCCGCGCAACCGCCGCAACGAGGTCTCGCTGCAGTCCTCCTTCGACGACGGCCGGAGCTTCAGCCCGAGCATCGCGCTGTCGGACCGCTCGTTTGACTCGCAGATCGGCCAGGGCTACGAGCGCGGCCTGCCGGAGTTCGGCAACCGCCTCGCATCGCTCTCGACGAAGGACCGGATGCTCGCCGTCTGGACCGACACCCGCAACAGCGTCCAGGTCTCCGGCAAGCAGGACCTCATGCACGCGATCGCCGTCTTCTCCGACCCGCCGCGGCTCGGCGCCTTCCCGCGCGCGCTCCTGCGCTACGGCGGGCTCCTCCTCCTGCTGCTCGGGCTGGCGCTCGTCGTCCCGGCGGTCGCCGCGGCGCACCCGTTGACGCGTGCGCGCGCAGGCCTGCCCGCCGTCGCGGCGGCGGTCAGGCGACGGCGCGGCTCCTGACGGCGACTACTCAGTCGTAGGTCGCCGGACGCCCCTCGGCGATCTGGGTCGCGATGCGCGCGACGTTCTGCTCGATCGCGAACGGAAGAGTGTGCAGCGGAGGGAGCCCTCCGTAGACGCCCAGCCTGCCCAGTGGAGGAAGCCTCGGTGGCGCTTCCGCGGGATCGTTGGCGGCGGCGGTTCCCTGCGCCTCGTTCGGGTCTGGCAACTTCCCTCCTAGATGTTCGGATCACGTACCAGGTGACGAACTCTACTATCGCGCGCGCGCGCTCGCCAGGCGATCGCGGCAACTCGCGCGGGACGCGCACCTCCCCTGGCGAAGCCCCGATCGCGTAGCCTGCCGTCAGTGGTCACCGAGGTCTTCGCCGGGATGCCCGTGGACGACTTCGAGACCGCATGCGCCTGGTACCGGATCTTCGTCGGCCGCGCGCCGGACGCGACCCCCGCGGCGGATGAAGCCGTGTGGCGGCTCGTCGGCACGGGCTGGATCTCGGTCGTCGTCGACGCCGCGCGCGCCGGCAGCGCGATCCTCACGCTGGCTGTCGACGACCTCGAGCGCCACGTCGGCTTCCTGGCGATGAGCGGCATCGCCCCCGACGGCATCGAGACCGTGCCCGGGGTCGTGCGCCGGGCGACGATCGTCGACCCCGCCGGCAACACGATCACGCTCACGCAGAGCCTCGCGTAGTCGCCGCCATGGAGCGCTGCCCGTGCTGCGGATTCGCCGGGCTCACCAAACGCCATGGGTCGTGCGTTCAGGTCCCCTGAGCGGAGGCGGGCCCCCGCCGGGGCGCGCGGAGCGTGAAGCCGAACGTGCGCGTCGTGGCGGCGCCGAGTGGACCGGCCGCGATGACCGTGCCGCGCATGCGCAGGCGATGGGCCGCCGCGAGGCGCCGCAGCAGCGGGCGCGCCACGTGGAACCGCACGCGGATGCTGCCGCCCGGCCGCGCGCTGAACGGCCTGGCCGGCAGCGCGAGCAGCGGGCGCTTCCCGTCCGCCGCGGCGCGGGTGCTCGTCGCGCCGCAGGTGCCGGTCAGCGCGCCAGGACCGGCACGCCCGCAGACGAGCTCGACGAGGCCCGACGGCGACGCGGACACGTGCTGCTGCGCGGCGGTCGGCCGCAGGATCGCCGGCGCGAGCAGCGCCGGTGCGGACACGAGCTGCGGCGAGGGGAGAACGGCGACCGGTGGCGCGGGCGCGGGCTGCTGGGCCGGTGCGTCCGGCACGGGCGCCGGGTCCATGACCGGCGGGGCCGGCGGTGCCGTGACCTCGATCGCCGCGGAGGCCTGCCCGGCCGCCGACCTGGCGACGACGAAATAGAACTCCGGCGCCACCTCGGCAATCGCGATGGTCACGAAGAAATGCGGCCCGGTGGCCGTCGCCTGCACGCCGCCGGGCCCCGTGATCGTCACGGGCTCGGCGGGTGCGAACGTGCTGCCCTCCACGTGCAGCTCGGTACCAGGCGGACCGGAGGCCGGGGTCACCGTTATCACTGCCGCGGGGGTGCATGCCCAGGCCGCCGCGGCGATCACCGTGCACGGCGCCAGGAACATCACGACGCACAGCGCGACCCGTCTCCCACAGGCGCTGCGATGAGGCCGTGTGGTCACGACGGCGAGTCTACGGGCGGGGCCCGGTCTGCGGGCGATCAGATCCGGGCGTCGGCCTGCAGCCGCGCCGCCAGCCGCGTGATCGCCGCGACCGCCGCCGAGTCGGGCGCGTGGTCGAGCACGGCGACGCCGGCGCGCTCGGCGCGGCGCACGCCTTCGTCGACCGGAACGGTCCCGAGCACCGGCAGCTCGAGGAACCCGCCCACGCGGTCGGCGTCGTCCGCCCCGGTCACCTTGTTGACGACGAGCAGGATGTGGGCATCGGGCCGCGTCTCGGCGGCGATGCGGCGGATGCGCCG
>DATJEE010000217.1:0-14605 GCA_035496995.1 Solirubrobacteraceae bacterium
GGGATCGGCGGTCAGGACGCGCTCGAGCTTCTCGGCCGCCAGCGGCGTGCCGTCGGCGACGCAGACCATCCCGGCGTGGATCGAGCGCCCGATGCCGACGCCGCCGCCGTGGTGGATCGAGACCCACGACGCCCCGCTCGCCGTGTTGACGAGCGCGTTGAGCAGCGGCCAGTCGGCGATCGCGTCGGACTCGTCGGCCATCGCCTCGGTCTCGCGGTAGGGCGAGGCGACCGAGCCCGCGTCGAGGTGGTCGCGGCCGATGACGATCGGCGCGCGCAGCTCGCCGGAGGCGACCATCGCGTTGATCCGCAGGCCGAGGCGCGCGCGTTCGCCGTAGCCGAGCCAGCAGATCCGCGCCGGCAGGCCCTGGAAGGCGATCCGCTCGCCGGCGTGCGCGATCCAGCGCGCGAGCGCCGCGTCTTCGGGGAACTCCTCGAGCACGGCGCGGTCGGTCGCGGCGATGTCGGCCGGATCGCCCGACAGCGCGACCCAGCGAAACGGGCCCTTGCCCTCGCAGAAGAGCGGGCGCACGTAGGCCGGGACGAAGCCGGGGTACGCGAACGCCCGCTCGAAGCCGCCGAGCAGCGCCTCCGCGCGCAGGCTGTTGCCGTAGTCGAAGACCTCGGCGCCGGCGTCGAGGTAGCCGACCATCGCGGCGCAGTGGGCGGCGATCGCCGCCCGCGAGCGGCGGACGTACTCGTCGGGGTCGGCGGCGCGCAGCGCGTCGGCCTCGGCGAGCGTCATACGGTCGGGGACGTAGCCGACGAGCGGGTCGTGGGCGCTCGTCTGGTCGGTGACGATGTCGGCCTCAAAGCCCATGCGCAGCAGGCGCGGGAGCGCGTCGGCGGCGTTCGCGCACAGCCCGATGCTCACGGCGCGGCGGGCGTCGCGGGCGGCGGTCGCGCGCGCGACCGCATCCTCGAGCGAGGCGGCGACCTCGTCGAGGTAGCGCGTCTGCAGCCGGCGCTCGATGCGCTCGGGATCGACCTCGACGCAGAGCGCGACGCCGCCGTTCATCGTCACCGCCAGCGGCTGCGCGCCGCCCATCCCGCCGAGGCCGGCGGTCAGCGTGATCGTCCCGGCGAGCGAGCCGCCGTGCCGGCGGCGCGCGATCTCGGCGAAGCACTCGTACGTCCCCTGGACGATCCCCTGGCTGCCGATGTAGATCCACGAGCCCGCGGTCATCTGCCCGTACATCGTCAGCCCGAGCGCCTCGAGGCGGCGGAACTCGTCCCAGTTCGCCCATTCGGGGACGAGGTTGGAGTTCGCGAGCAGCACGCGCGGCGCCCACTCGTGCGTGCGGAAGACGCCGACCGGCTTGCCGGACTGGACGAGCAGCGTCTCGTCGCCGGCGAGCGTGCGCAGCGTGCGCACGATCGCGTCGAAGGCCGCCCACGAGCGCGCGGCGCGCCCGGTGCCGCCGTAGACGACGAGGTCGTCGGGGCGCTCGGCGACGTCGGGGTCGAGGTTGTTGTGCAGCATCCGCAGCGCCGCCTCCTGCGGCCAGCCGCGGCAGGACAGCTCGCCGCCGCGCGGGGCGGTCACGCGGCGCGCGCCCGGGGAGCTCATGCGAGCTCCCCGGCCGCGGACTGCACGGCGCCGAGCAGCGCGTCGCCGTTGACGAGCCGCTCGGCGGCGGCGAGCTCGGGCGCGAGGAAGCGGTCCGGCCCGGCGCCGGGGACGCCGGCCCCGCGCAGCGCCTCCAGCGCGGCCGCCGTGCCCGCCGCGGGGCGCAGCGGCGCCCGCAGCTCCAGCGCGCGCGCCGCGCAGACGAGCTCGACGGCGAGGATCCGGGCGAGGTTCGCGACCACGACGCGCAGCTTGCGCGCCGCCGCCCAGCCCATCGAGACGTGGTCCTCCTGCATGGCGCTCGTCGGCAGCGACCCGACGCTCGCGGGCGCCGCCAGGCGGCGGTTCTCGGCGACCATCGCCGCCTGCGTGTACTGCGCGAGCATGAGGCCGGAGTTCACGCCGGCGTCGGGCGCGAGGAACGGCGGCAGGCCGCTGGAGCGCGCGGCGTCCAGCAGGCGATCGGTGCGCCGCTCGGCGATCGCGCCGACCTCGGCGATCGCGATCGCGAGCGCGTCGCAGGCGAAGGCCAGCGGCGCGCCGTGGAAGTTGCCGCAGGACTCGACGCGCCCGTCGGGCAGGACCATCGGGTTGTCGATCGCGCTGCGCAGCTCGGCGTCGGCGACGCCGTCGGCGTAGGCGAGCACGTCGCGCGCGGCGCCGGTGACCTGCGGGGCGCAGCGCAGCGAGTACGCGTCCTGGACGCGGTCGTCGCCGTGGCGGTGGCTGGCGACGATCTCCGAGCCGCCGAGCAATGCGCGCAGGTTCGCCGCGCTGAGCTGCTGGCCGGGCTGCGGGCGCAGCGCGACGAGGTCGGCGGCGAAGGCGCGGTCGGTGCCGAGCAGCGCCTCGACCGCCATCGCCGCGGTGACGTCGGCGCTGCGCAGCAGCCGCCGCAGGTCGTGGCCGGCGAGGACGAGCATGCCGAGCATCCCGTCGGTGCCGTTCGTCAGCGCGAGGCCCTCCTTCGCGACGAGCGTCAGCGGCTCGATCCCGGCGGCCGCGAGCGCCGCGGCGGCGTCCGAGCGCGTGCCGTCGGCGAGCTGCACCTCGCCCTCGCCGATGAGCGCGAGCGCGCAGTGCGCGAGCGGGGCGAGGTCGCCGCTGGCGCCGAGCGACCCGTGCTCGGGCACGACCGGCGTCAGGCCGGCGTTCAGCAGCGCCGCGATGCGCTCGGCGACGGCGGGGCGCGCGCCCGAGCAGCCCATCGCGAGCGTCCGCGCGCGCAGGAGCATCATCGCCCGCACGACCTCGCGCTCGACCGGCGGTCCCATCCCGGCGGCGTGCGAGCGGACGAGCGCGCGCTGCAGCTCCTCGCGCCGCGCGGCCGGGATGACGATGTTCGCCAGCGACCCGAAGCCCGTCGACACGCCGTAGGCGGGCTCGGGCGCGTCGAGCGCCCGCTGCACCGCCGCGGCCCCGGTCTCCATGAGCGCGCGCGCCGCGTCGCCGAGGCACACCGGTGCGCCACCACGCGCGACCGCGACCACGTCGGCGACCGCCAATCCCGTGCCGGTCAGCTCGACTGGGCCCACGGGCGCACGATATCGGCGCGCGCATGCAGCGCTTTGCCTGCATCACTGCATCAGATAGCTTGATACGCTGATGCACATGCGCACGACCGTCACGCTCGACCCCGACACGCGGCTGCTCGTCGAGCGCGCGATGCGCGAGCGCGGCCTGTCGTTCAAGGAGGCGGTCAACGAGGCGATCCGCGCCGGGCTCGGCGACGGAGCCGCAGCGCGGCGCTCGTACACGACGCCGCGGGCGCTCGGACCCGCGCGGGTGGACCTCACGAAGGCGCTCGCGATCGCCGAGCAACTCGAGGACGAGTCGCTCGCCCGCCGCCTCGCCGAGGGCCGCTGACGCGCACGTGGTGATCGTCGACGCCAACGTCCTGCTCTACGCGGTCGACAGCGCCTCGGCCCATCACGGCCGCACGCACGCCTGGCTCGACGCGTCGCTCGGCGGCGCCGAGGCCGTCGGGCTCGCCTGGGTCGCGTTGCTGGCGTTCATCCGCATCGCGACGAACGCGTCGATCCTGGCCGCGCCGATGGCGGCCGGCGACGCGGTCGCGCAGGTCGAGACCTGGCTGGCCGCCCCGGCGGCCGTCGTGGCGCAGCCGACCTCGCGACACGCCGCCGTGCTCGGCGGCCTCATCCGCGAGGCCGGAACGGCCGGCAACCTCACGACCGACGCGCACCTCGCGGCGCTGGCGATCGAGCACGGCGCCGCGCTCGTCTCCTACGACCGCGACTTCGCGCGCTTCGCCGGAGTCCGCCACCGGCTCCCCGACGACGTCCCGCGGTGAGCAACGCCAACCTCGGCATCGTGCTCGACGGCTGGATCGACGCGCTGCGCCGCCACGATCTCGACGCCCTCGAGCGCCATCTGCGCCCGGACGTCGTCTGGCAGGGCGTCCGCGACGACCTCTCCTGCCCCGACCGGGAGCACGTGCTCGGGAACATCCGCTCGACCGCGGGCCGGCTGCCGGAGGTCGAGGGCATCGACCTGTCGGCCGACGGCGACCAGGTGCTGCTCGGCGTCCGCAGCCCGGACCTCACGGAGGTCGCGAACGCGATCCTCGACGGCGCGATCTACAACGTCTTCACGATTCAAGACGGCCTCATCGCGCGAATCGAGGACTTCAGGACGCGCGAAGAGGCGGTCGCCGCGATGCGCGCGCACCGCGCGGCGGGCGCCGATGCCGCCGAGCCCGCGAGCCGCGTGCCCGCGACGCCGGTCGCCGACCTCATCGCGTTCGTGCATGTCGCAGACGTCGCGCGGTCGATCGCGTTCTACGAGCTGCTCGGCTTCACGGCCCGCGACAGCCACCGCGCCGGCGACCGCCTTGACTGGGCGGCAGTGCAGTCCGGCGACGCGAAGCTCATGCTGGCCCACGCCGGCGAGCCCGTTCACCCCGGACACCAGGGCGTGCTGTTCTACCTCTACGCCGACGACCTGGCGGGGCTGCAGCGCCACCTGCGCGCGCACGGCGTGCGCGTCGGGGCGATCTGCGACGGCAGCCCGGGCCCGAAGCAGGAGATGCGCCTGCGCGACCCCGACGGCTACGTCCTCATGGTCGCCCAGCGGGGGTCGCGCTAGTCGGGGAGCGCTATCGCGAGCGAGCCGACCCCGCGACGTCGGTGAGCTCGTTCGGTGCGCTGCCGAGCAGGATCCAGCCTCGACGGTCGGTGCGGCCGAGGCGGCCGTCGTCCCTGAGCCTGCGGACCGCGGCGGTGACCGTCGTGCGGTGCGCGCCGACCATGTGCGCAATCAGCTCGTGGGTGAGCGGAAGGTCGACGCGGATGCCATCGGACCGGACATGCCCCCAGCGGTCGGCCAGATGCCAGAGCAGCAGCAGGACCCGCAGGTCGACGTGCTTGAGCTCCAGCAGCGCCATGCGAAAGCTCAGCAGGCGCGCTCGTCGTACGGCCCGGCCGAGCAGCGCCGCGGCGATCTCGGGCCACGGCGCAACGGCCACGGCAAACTCCCCGTCGAGCCACGCCAGGCGGATCGGCCGCAGCACCCTCCAGCTTGTGCGTGCCTCGAGCAAGGTGACTTCGGCGACGTGGTCCCATGGCCGCAGGAGGTCCTCGGGGCCCCGTAGCTCGGTGAACGTCCGGCCTGCCACCTGCTGGTCGCGGGCGAGCAGACCACTGAGCACGAGCAAGCCGAGATCACCACGCGGAGTGCGCTCGGTCAGCGGTGGCTCCCACGCGCCACGCGGCGCCTCCACGAGCGGTGCGACCGCCCTCCGGCGGGCCTGCGGGAGGTGGGCAGGATCGAGGGCGTCCGCGAGGCCTCGGTCGTCATCCAGCACGCGAACCAGGGTCAGCGGCGGGTGAGCAGGCGTGTCGGGCGGGGCCATCGGCGGTCGGGGAGCGGGGAGCCGGGTCGGGCTGCAATAACAGGTCTGACTGACTCCACAAAGGAGACCGAGCTGTCGGAGTTAATTGTGACACGCAGCGTCTCACACCCGATGCTGCAGGTCGCCGCATGCCTTTGTGCGGCGCACCCGATGTCGCAGTGTCGGAAGTCCGACACCGGCGACCGCAATCGCGTCGCCGCGGCTACGTAACGGCGGTCGTCGAGCGAACGTGCCCGTATGTTTGCGCGTGCCGGGCAGGACGCACGGCCGTGATCAACTCCGATGGCATCAGGCGCGCGCCACACCGACCCAGCAGACGGGCGGCTCGAGCGGTTGTTCGCCTGGACCGAGCGGATCGGGCAGACGGGCAGCTGGGAGTACCTGCCGTCCGAGGGAAAGGTGTTCTGGTCCGACAACCTCTATCGCATCTTGGGTGTCGAGGCCGCTGAGTGGGAGCTCTCGGTCGACAACATCCTCGCCCAGATCCATCCCGACGATCTTCAGCGTGTCTCGGCCGCGGTCGCGCAGCTCGCCGAGCGCGCAGCACCGCTGTCGCTGGAGTACCGCATCACACGGCCGGACCGCGACCGGCGTCACCTGCGAGCGACGCTCGCCGTCGTCGAGCGCTGTGACGGCGTGCCCTACCGCCTCGTCGGCGTGGTCGAGGATCTCACCGAGCGCTACCGCGCCGAGCGCGAGATCGCAGCGCACGTCGCGGTCAGCGAGGCGCTCGCGGACTGGGAGGCGCTCCAGCCTGGCGCCCGCGGTCTGCTGACCAGGCTCGCGGCCGCCCTCGATTGCGCCGTGGGAGTGTTCTGGGTGCCCCGCGGCGACGTCCTGCTGTCGCGAGTGGTCTGGTGCGAAAGCGGCATGGAGGCGCCGCTCGAGATCAAGGCAGACGCCCGGCCGGTGCGACGTGGGACGGGACTGTCGGGCCGCGTCTGGGAGGCCAGAGCTCCCCTGAGCTGGACCGCGGGTGAGGCGCAGTCAGCCGACCCGCGCGACGCCGCGTCGCGTCGCCACGGGCTGATCGGCGCGGTCGCGATCCCCGCCCTGATGGGCGACGAGGTGCTTGCGATCGTCGAGCTCGCGACCGACCGGGAGGTCAGGATCACCGAGCGCCTCGCCCGGTCACTGCACGGGATCGCCCACGAGCTCGGTCACTTCCTCGCACGGCGGGGCGGCGAGCTCGCCGAGCCGCTGCTGACGCCACGCGAGATCGAGATCCTCCAGCTCGCCGCGGCAGGGCTGACGGCGCGCGACACCGCCGAGCGGCTCACGATCAGCCCCGCCACCGTCAGGACCCACCTGGCGAACGTCTACTCCAAGCTCGAGGTCTCCGACAGAGCCTCTGCCGTCGCCGCGGCGATGCGTCTTGGGGTCATCGACTAGAGCGCGACCTGCCCGGAGACGCACGTCACCGTGCCGCCGCCGACCCAGATCGTGCCGTCGGGATCGCGCGTGATGTGGACCCTGCCCGCGCGCCCGAGCGCGGTCCCCTGACGCGCGACGTAGGGCGCCGTCGCGCGGCCGGTCTCCAGCAGCCACTGCGCGAGCGACGCGTTGAGGCTCCCGGTCACCGGGTCCTCGACCATCACCCCGTCCTTCGGGAAGAACGCCCGCACCTCGAATGCCTCCGCGGCACCCGGCGGATGGGGCCCGGCGACGCCGATGTCGAGCTCGGCGAACGACGGCCGCAGCGCGAGGACGGCCTCGGCGTCGGCGAGCAGCACGGCGACCCAGCCGGGGCCGTTGTCGGCCCACTGCGCGTCGACGATCTCCGCGCGCTCGATCCCGAGCACCGCCGCGATGCGGTCGACGAGCTCCGGCTGCACCGGCCCCGAGCGCACGAGCTCGGGTGCGGCGAACGCGAGCCCCGCGTCCGTGCGGCGGATCGGCACGAGCCCGGCGGCGCATTGCTGCACGACCGTCTGCTGCTGCTCGCGGCCGGTCGCCGCGAGCCAGGCGTGGCAGGTGCCGAGCGTCGGGTGGCCGGCGAACGGCAGCTCGAGCACCGGCGTGAAGATCCGGACGAGGTAGTCGGCGTTGACGAGCGTCGGCTCGAGGACGAACGTCGTCTCGGAGAGGTTCGTCCAGTTCGCGAAGCGCTGCATCTCCTCGGTGCTCAGGCCGAAGCCGTCCAGGACGACCGCGACGGGGTTGCCGCGCAGCGGCGTCGTCGTGAACACGTCGACCTGGGCGAACGGGCGCTGCACGACCGCGAGTCTCTCAGGCGCGGCCCAGCGCGCGGAGCACGAACGGCCCGAGCGAGGTCGCGAACGTCGCGTTCATGTGGTTGTCGTCCTTGTAGACATACGCGCCGCCGACGACCGGGAAGCAGAGCCGCGGCCCGCAGAAGAAGCGCGTGAGGTCCAGCACGCGCACGCGCGGGCCGCGCCGCGCCGCCGCGGCGGCGCCCGGATCCGGCGTGAGGACGGCCGCGCGCGGCTGCGCGCACACGCCTGCGAGCGGCCGTCGGCGGGCGCGGGCCGCCGCCACGCAGCCGGGGGTCGCGGGGGTCGTTCCCGGCACGTCGCGCAGCACGTAGACGTGGCGGACGCTGCGCGGCAGCGCGTCGAGCATCGCCCCGAACGCGAGCTCGCTGCCGCCGTAGGCGCCGCTCCCGCCCATCGGCCCGGTCGCCGGCTGCGCCCAGTCGGAGACGAACACCGTGCCGATCTCGCCGTGCGCGCGCAGCCAGGCGAGCGTCTCGCGGTGCAGCCGGACGCAGCGGGCCGGTCCGAGATCGGGGCTGCGCGGCACCTGCGTGCTGAACGGGCAGCCGGCGCGGGTGATCGACACGCCGCGCCAGTCCCGCGCCTGCGCGACGACCTCGAGCGCGGCGCGCCAGTGCACGGCGTGGCTGTCGCCGAGCAGCGCGATCGTCGCGCGGTGGTCGTCGCCGGTGACGCCGAACGCGCACGGGCGCAGGACCGTGCTGCGGCGCGGATCGCCGCGGTCCTCGGTGCACGGCGACACGCCGGTCAGCGGCGCGTCCGCCGGGCGCGGCAGGACGACCGTCCGCAGCGACGGGTTGCGACAGCGCCGGTGCGGATCGCGGGCGGCGGCGCCGAAGCAGCGCGGCTGGGCGAGGACCGAGACGGCGTCCGCGAATGCACCGCCGTCGGGCACGCGGTCCGCGCAGCCGCCGGCGCAGAGCGCGTCGTCCTGCCAGGAGGTCTGAAGCGACCAGCGCAGCGGGCCGCGCGCCAGGCCGATCGCGCGCGGGGCGAAGCTCGCGACGACGGAGCGGCTGTCGGGACGGGTGACCGCGGCCGCGATCACCTGGGCGCCGGTCCCGCTGTCGTGGCGCAGCACGGTGGTGCCCCCGGCGGCTGCGACGCACAGGCGGCCGGCGCCCTCGATCACGAGGCACAGCCCGCGCCCGGGGGCCAGGAGCTCGGCGGTCGCCCACGGGTGCTGCGTGCGCAGGTCCAGCGTCAGCCGCGTCCCGGCCTGGCCGAAGGCGACGCGACGCACGTCGAGCGGCCCGCCCGCGACATCGACCGAATCGGCGCGCGTGCGCGGGCGAAACTGCGCGGCGACGCTCGCGCGACCCGCCCGCAGGTCGACCGTCGCCCTGCCGGTCGCGGGGACCTGGTTGCTGCAGCCACCGGGGCAGGTCGCAGGGTCCGTCCAGCGCGACAGCGCCTGCCAGTAGAGGACCGGCGCGCGCAGACCGATCGCGGCCGGCGTGAGGATCGCCGTCGCGGTCCGCTCGTCCGGGCGCGCGACGGGCGCGGCGAGCGTCCGGGCCGACGTCACGGCGCCGTCGGGCGCCAGGCGCTCGGCGCGGAGCGTGAGGCGACCGGACTGCCCGTCGAGGCAGATCCGCGACCGCGGCGTCGGCAGGTCGCCCCACCAGAAGGCGACGCAGACCGAGCGCCCGCCGCCGCTCGTGACGTCGGCGCTCGCCCATCGGCCGACGGTCTCGACGCGCAACCGCAGGTGCTCGCCGACGACCCTGAGCGACACGCTGCGCAGCGCCTGCGGGGCACCCTGCGGGGCCTCGGCGCCGGCCGTCGCAGCGCTGCCGCCGAGCAGGCCGGCGAGCGCCAGCGCGAACGCACGACCGATGGTCATCCGGCGGGCCACGATACGTCGTGGCGCCGCGTGACGTCGGCATCACGGCGTAGGCTGATGGCCATGCGCCTCTCTGATCGGACCCTGCGCGCCACGGTCGCGGCGGTGCTCTCGGCGACCGCGCTGGTGGGCTGTGGCGGCTCGTCGGGCAAGACCACGGCCACCACGGCGACGACGCCCGCGACCGTCAGCGGCAAGCCCACGAAACTCACCGGCTCGCAGACCGCCGACTTCACCGCCGCGAGCCAGTCGTTCATCTCCTCGATCTCGACCTTCCTCGTCAAGATCAACCGCTGCCCAGCGGCGAAGGACCGCCCGACGTGCGTGCGCCGGGCCGTCAAGCGCACCGAGCCGGTCGTCAAGAAGACGCGCGACAGCATCGCGACGCTCGCCGAGCGCGTCGGCGGCGACTGCTCGGCCCAGCTCAAGGACGTCCGCTCGAAGATCACCGACGTCACCGACGTCCTGGGCGCGATGGCCGACGCGACGCAGAAGTCGAACCTCCGCAGCGCGGAGAGCCTCGGCGGCAACGCGCAGCTGAGCCTGCGCGCCTTTGCGACGTCGTCGCAAATCGTCCAACGGGCCTGCTGACGCGCCGGCCATGCGCTCGCGCACCGCAGCCGCGCTGACGCTGCCGGCGCTGCTGGCGCTCCTGGCCGGCTGCGGCTCCGGATCCGGCTCCGGCGCGTCCGCGCCGCGCACGACGCCGGCCGCCAGCCCGGCGCGGACCGCGACGGCGGCGCCGCCGCCCGGCGACACGAACGGCGCGCTCCCGGCGCCCGCCGCCCAGCAGGCGGCGCTGCGGCGCTTCGCGGAGATCGGGCGCCCGGTGTTCTGCGGCGGCCGCCACGGCAAGCTCGTCGCGCTGACGTTCGACGACGGCCCGGGCCCGTACACGTCGATCGCGCTGCGCGAGCTGCGCGCGGCCGGCGCCCACGCGACGTTCTTCCTCGTCGGCGCCAGCATCGCGCGCTTCCCCGACGCGGCCAGGCCCGAGCGCGACATCGCCGCGATCGGCGATCACACGATGACCCACCCGGACCTCGCGTCGCTGGCGCCCGCCGCCGCGATCGCCGAGGTGCGCGACGGGCGCCAGGCCGCGCTGACGGCCGTCGGCCCGCCCGTCGACCTCTTCCGCCCGCCCTACGGCAGCCACACGCCCGCGATCGACGCGCAGGTCTCGCGCGACGGCATGGTCGAGATCCTCTGGGACGTCGACTCGACCGACTCGCGCGTGCAGCCGCCCGCCGACTACCGCGAGATCTCCAAGACCGTGCGCCGCAACATCCGCCCCGGCTCGATCGTCCTGATGCACGAGAACCGCGGCCAGACGATCCGCGCGCTGCGCGGCATCCTGCCGTCACTGCGCCGGCGCGGGCTGCGGTCGGTCACCGTCCCCGAGCTCCTCGCCGCCGATCCGCCGTCGGACGCGCAGCTCGCGGCCGGGCGCGACGGCTGCGGGCGCGCCGACCCCGCCTCCGGTTCCGTCGGCTGACCGCCGCGTCCCGCGCCCCGCGCTCGTGCCGGGCGCGGGGCGCCGGCGTGCTCTCTCAGAACAGGCCGCGCGTGATCCGGAACGAGAACGCGAGCGCCAGGTTCTTGTTCAGCTTCGGCCCGGCGTTGACGTAGAGCCGGTACGTGCCGCGCTTGAAGCTCTTCGGTGCGACGACGCCCTTGCCGACGAGGTAGCCGCAGCCGTCGGCGGTGCCGAGCTTGATCTTGCGCAGGATCTTCGGATTCGTGCCCTTGACGACGAAGCCGTACAGCACCTGGCCGGCGAACGGCGTCCCCGACACCGTGATCTTGCGCTTCTTGCGCGGGCTGCGCGGCTTCGTCGCCACGTCCATCGCCAGGTTCGTGATGAGCGTCGTCGCGATCGGCGTCTCGACGCCGGCGGCGCCGGCGCCGAAGTCCTTGGCGGTGATCGCGATCGGGTCGCCCTTGATCGGATCGATCGACCCCGACGGCGGGAAGACGTCCGTGATCGACACGGTGCCGTTGCCGAGGGCGTCGAACGTGCCGCTCACCGAGCCGGCGGAGCCGCTGCCCTTGCCCGGCGCGGTCGCCGAGACGAGGAAGTTCGCGTTCGGCGTGCCGCCCGTCAGCGTGACGACGATCGGTTCCGTCGAGGTCGCGGTCTTCGCGAGCGGGACGTGGGTGTAGCACGGCTTTCCGACGGTGCCGGCCAGGGCCGAGGCGGCGGACGGGGCTGCGAGCGACAGCGCGATGGCCGCCGCGACACCGACTGATGTGGTCCGATGAGACATGACCCTCCTGACGGGATGGGAGCTGGCGCCATGGAGGTTCCCCGACCTCACACGCGTGCTGCGAATAATGATGACAACATTTTCGTGCAGACGACGGCCGCATAAGCTTCGCGGCGATGCTCGCCTTCCGCACCTGCCCGGCCGACGAGGAGCCGGCCGCCGCGCTCGTCCAGGGCATGCGCGACGAGATCGCCGCGATCTACGACGGGCTCGACCTCGACGGCGCCGACATGCCCAAGGCCGGGCCGGGTGAGCTCGGGCCGCCGGGCGGCACGTTCGTCGTCGGCTTCGAGGACGAGGTCCCGGTGTGCTGCGGCGGCCTCAAGCGCCTGCCCGACGGCGCCTGTGAGATCAAGAAGATGTTCGTCGCGCCCGCGGCGCGCGGGCGCGGCGTCGCGCGGGCGCTGCTCGAGGAGCTCGAGCGCCGCGCGCGCGATCTCGGCTACAGCGTCGCGCGCCTGGACACCGGGCCGCTGCAGCCGCGCGCGCAGCTGATGTACGAGCGCGCGGGCTACGCCCACATCGAGAACTTCAATGCCAATCCCGTCGCGACGTTCTTCGGCGAGAAGGCGCTGTAGCGCGCACGACGGCAGTTGTTGTAACACGCGCTCGCGACGCGCCCGGGTTGCACACTAATCAGCGCGGGCGGATGCGACGCCCGTCCCGGCGCAGCGACTACGGTTCGCCGCGGTGTCCGAGCGCAAGCATCTGGAGGCGGCGGTCGTCCGCGCACGGGTCGAGCGCGGCGACCCGTACTGGCCCGCACAGCTGACGGTCGCGGTCGTCATCGCCCTGAACCTCGCGCTGCCCGAGCGCGTCACGGCCGGCCCCTCGTGGCTCGTCCCGAGCGTCGCCGGGGCCCTGCTCGTCGCGCTCGTCGTCATCGCTCCGGCGCGCGCAGCGCAGCACGTCCGCGGTATCCGGCATTTCGCGCTCGTGGTGATCGGCCTCGTGAGCGTCGCGAGCCTCACCTCGCTGGCCCTGCTCGTCCACTACCTCGTCAACGGCGGGACCGCCGGCGGGCGGGCGCTCATCCTGGCGGGCGTCGCGCTCTGGGCGACGAACGTCCTGCTCTTCGCCGTCTGGTACTGGGAGCTCGACCGCGGCGGTCCCGTGGCGCGGTTCCGCGCGCCCGACACGCTGCCGGACTTCCTCTTCCCGCAGATGGACAGCCCGCAGCACGCGCCGCCGGGCTGGCGCCCGGGCTTCGTCGACTACCTCTACCTGTCGCTGACGAACGCGACGGCGTTCAGCCCGACCGACACGATGCCGCTGACGCCGACGGCGAAGGCCGTCATGGCGCTGCAGTCCGTCAGCGCGCTGCTGACGATCGCGCTCGTCGTCTCACGCGCCGTGAACATCCTCGGCTGAGCGGCGTCAGCCGGCGCGCAGCGGGGTGGGCACGACCGTGTGGACGAAGACCTCGCTGACGTGCTTCGGCTTGGCGGGCGCGGCGAGGCGGACGCGGAAGTTCACGGCGCTGAGGTCCTTCAGTGCCGCCCGCTGCGCGGTCGTGAGCTTGAAGGCGCGCACCACCGAGTGGCCCCTGCGCACGCTGCCGGGCCGCAGCCTGAAGGTCAGCGGCGTGCCCGGCACGACCTCGCCGAGCGCCGTCCCCGCGACGATCGTCCCAGAGACGCCGCAGGCGCGCGTCCGCGCGCGCGGGCAGCGCAGGACGACGAGGACGACGCCGCCGGGGGTGATCCGCAGGCGCGCGAGCTCGGCGATCGGGTACTTCGAGCGGCGCTTGGCGGCGGCCTTCGCCGCCGCGCTCGTCGTGCTCGGCTTCTTCGCGTCGCTCGTCTTCGTCGCGCTCGTCTTCGTCGCCGAGGTCTTCGTCGTGGTCGTCGTCGTGGCCGGCGTTGTCGTGGCGGGCCGCGGTGTCGTGGCGGGTGCCGGCGTCGGCGTCGGCGTCGGCGTCGTGGGCGGGCGCGGGGCCGGCGGGGGCGGCGGGGGCGGGGCCGCTGTCACGGTGGCGCTCGCGGCCGAGTCGGCGCTCGTCTCGGCGGTCGCGTTGGCCGCAGTGACCCGCGCCCGCAGCCGCGCCCCGACGTCCGCGGCGGTCAGCGTGTACGACGTCCCGGTCGCGCCCGCGACGGCGGCGCAGGCCGCCCCGTCGGCGTCGCAGCGCAGCCACGCCGTCGCGTAGGTCATCGGCGTCGCGCCATTCCAGGTTCCCGTCGTGGCGGTCAGCCGCGTGCCCTCGCGCGCCCCCGCGCTCGCGGTGACCGCGGGCAGCGTGACGTTCGACGGCGGCTCGGGCAGCACGGCCGCCGTGGCATCCGACGGCGCGCTCGCCGAGGCGACGACGTTCGTCGCCGTCACGCTGAGGACGATGTGCTTGCCGGCATCGGCCGTCACGAGCGCGTAGCTGCTCGCCGTCGCGCCGGCGATCGCGCTGCAGCCGGCCTGTGGCGTGTCGCAGCGGCGCCACTCGTAGGCGAAGGCGATCGGCTGCGCGCCGCCCCAGGTCCCGGCCTGCGAGCTCAGCGTCGCGCCGACGGCCAGCGGCCCGGAAGGCGTCACGACGTGCGGCGCCGTGAGGTTCAGCGGCGGGTCGGTCTGCACCTCGGCCGTCGCCGCCGACGTCGCCGACGCCGCGCCGACGGCGTTCGTCGCCGTCACGACGACGCGCATGCTCGCGTGGCCGTCGTCGGCCGTCAGGTCGTACGTCCCGGCGACCGCGCCGGCGACGTCGGCGCAGGCCGAGCCGTCGGCGGCGCAGCGCCGCCACTGGTAGGCGTAGTCGACGGTCTCGGTGCCGACCCAGGCCCCGCGCGCGGCGGTGAGCGTGCGGCCCACGCCTGCGCCGCCG
>DATJEE010000218.1:0-13782 GCA_035496995.1 Solirubrobacteraceae bacterium
GTGGATCTGTGGCCAGCGCTGCCATCACGGCGCGACGGGCGCGCTCCTGACGTTCGCCGGGGCGCTCGGCGTGGCCCTCATGGCCCACGACTGGAAGGACCGCACCGTCTGGTTCGCGCGCGGCTGGCAGTCCGAGGATTAAGGGTTTCGCCGTCCGGTCACCGAACCCGGCGATGATCGCCGGAGACGATCTCGAAGGTCGTCTGCGCCGGAACCGGAGACCTACCGGCGACGTCACTCACCTATTGAGAACATCGCCTCGAGGTCGTGCTTGGAGAAGGCCTCGAACGCGACCATCGTGTGCGTGCGGGCGACGCCGTGCATCGTCGAGATCGTGCCGGTCACGACCTCGGCGAGGTCCTCGTGACGCTGGACGTGGACGACGCAGACGAAGTCCCACTCGCCCGTCACGGAATAGGCCTCCCGCACCCCGTCGACCTCGGCCAGCGCACCCCCGAGCGTCGACATGACGTCGCGCTCGGCTTCGACGAGCACGATCGCATGCGTCATCTCAGTTCCTCTCCTGGTTGTCATTGCGCTGCTGGGCGAGTTCCCGCGCCAGCTCGAAGCCGACCGACACGCCGACGAGCATCCCGAGGCGCGTCTCCTCCTCCACGAGCGTCTGGATCGCCTGCGCGCGCTGGTGGACGTCCTCGGTCTCGGCCGCCTGCGTGAGCTGCGCCTCGTGGGCCTGGTCGAACCAGCCGCCCTGCTCGAGCGCCGCGCCGAGCACCCGCTGCAGGCTCGGCGCCGCATGCGTGACGATCGCCTGGGCGTGGCCGAAGCGATCGGGGTCGGAGAGGGCCGCGACGGCGGCGTCGACCTCCTCGGCCGAGTACGTCTCGCGCGTCATCGATGCGCGGGCCTCAGGGTCGCGAGCGCGAGGCCCGCGAGCGCTCCGAAGGCGCCGCCGATGATGCCCGCCAGCGCGCTGCCCTGCGAGAGGAACGGCACGAGCAGCAGCACCGCCGCGATGACCGCGACGCCGAGCATGTCGTTGTCGTCGTCGCCCGGGTTGCGCCGGCGCTCGAGCAGCGCCGGGACGGCCCACGCGCACAGCAGCCCGAGCGCCGCGCCGTGCGTCCCGAAGACGACCGCGCCGGGGTCGATCGCGACCGCCGCCGCCAGCGCGCCGGGGCCGCAGAGCAAGAACAGCGCGACGACGGCGATCGCGCCCTGGCGGCGCTCGATGAGCCAGCCGAAGACGCCGAGCCCGACGATCGCGGCGAACTGCGCGGCCGTGCCGTCGTTGAGCAGCGACGCCGTGACGAAGCGCCACGGATCGCCGCCGATGGCCGTCAGGGCGAAGTCCGCACGGACGTAGAACGCGAGCGACAGCCAGAGCCCGAACGACAGCGCGACGAGGACGAACGTCGCGTACGGCCGGCCGTGCTCGTCGCCGCGGATGCCCGGGATCTCGCCGGCGCGCAGGCGCCCGAGGCGCGGCGACTCCGGCTTGCGGCTGCGCGACTTGGCGATCGGGCGCGTGCCGCTGCGCTTCGGGACACGGATGCGCGGCCCGCGCTTGGGCGGCGCGGCCGGGGCGTCGGGACGCTCGATCTTCGGCGCGCGCTTGCGCAGCCGCGTCCCGCAGTACGGGCACTCGGTGATGTACGGGCTGACCTCTGCCTGGCAGTTCTTGCACACGACGAAGAGGTCGGGCTGGGACATGCCTTCGATTCTAGGGCCCAGCGAACGGTGCTTCGCGAAGAACCGCTACAGCCCCGTCGCGGCGACGATCTCGGCCATGACCTCGTTGAGGTCGCGGTTGGCTTCGTAGACGACGATCTGGCGCGACGCGCCGTTGCCGCGCACGAGCAGGTCGCGGATCCCGCCGAGCTCGGCCTCCGAACCGAGCTGCTGCGCGTGCGGCATCAGGCGGTCGAGCAGACGGTTCGTGAGCGCCTTCGTCGTCACGCGCTCGTTGGACGGCAGGTCGACGATCTCGCCCTGCAGCCCGTGGCGGGCGGCGAGCCACTTGTTCTCGTCGAGCATCTGCCAGGGATAGACGCCGAGCTCGGTCCCGGCGTCGTAGTGCTCGGCGAGCTCGTGGACCATCGCCTGGATGAGCGCCGTCAGCGCGACGGTGTGCTCGCCGCGCGTCTGCGAGTCACAGCAGCGGATCTCGACCGTCCCGAGGTTGGGATGCGGACGCACGTCGTACCAGAGGTACGTGTAGTCCTCCATGACGCCGCTCTGCACCATGAACTCGACCTGGCGCTCCCAATCGGCCCAGTCGTCGTAGGCCGGCGGCATGCCGACGCGCGGGAACTGGCGGAAGATCGGCGTCCGCGTCGACAGCAGTCCGGTCGCGTCGCCGCGCCAGAACGGCGAGTTGGCGCTCAGCGCGAGCAGCACCGGGACGTGGACGCGCATGCCGTTGGCGACGTGGATCGCCTTGTCGGGATCGTCGATGCCGACGTGGACGTGCATGCCGAAGATCAGCTCCTGGCGCGCGACGAAGCGCAGCGCCGAGATGAGGTCGCGGTAGCGCGGGCGCGCGACGATCCGCTGGTCCTCCCACATCGCGAACGGGTGCGTCCCGGCGGAGCCGATGGTCAGCCCGCGCCGGGTGGCCGTCTCGCGCACCTGGCGGCGCAGCGCGTGGATCTGGGCGCCGGCCTCGGCGACGCTCGCGCAGGGCTTCGTCGCGATCTCCAGCACCGACTCCATGAGCTCGGGCTTGACCTCGCCGCTCTCGCGCTCGGCGTTCGCCGCGCCGTGGTCCTCGAGCAGCAACTCGATCGCGTTGACGAGCGCGAAGGTCTTCGCGTCGACGATCATGAGCTCTTCCTCGACGCCGACGGTGAAGCTCGGGCCCGTGAAGTTATGGTGCATCGCGTCGGAGCGTACCCGCAGCGGCCGTGCGTGCCGTGCTGTCACGAGGATTTCGGCCCGGGGCCCGACGCCGCCGGGGTACGCTGCGCGCAGGACGAGACGTCGATCGAAGGGAGCCCATCGTGGCAACCGCCGGCTTGACCAGCACGCGCTTGGAGGAACTGCTCGGGGAGGAGGCCGCAGACCTCCTGAGTCACCGTTGCGAAACGGTCTCCGCCGAGGACCTCCACCTCCCGGGCCCGGACTTCGTCGACCGGGTCCTGCTCACGTCGGACCGCTCGACGAACGTCCTGCGCAACCTCCAGTGGCTCTTCCGGTCCGGCCGGCTGTCGGGCACGGGCTACGTGAGCATCCTCCCGATCGACCAGGGGATCGAGCACTCGGCGGCGGCGAGCTTCGCGCCGAACCCGATCTACTTCGACCCCGGCAACCTCGTGCGCCTGGCGATGGAGGGCGGCTGCAACGCGATCGCCTCGACGATCGGCGCGCTGGGCTCCGTCAGCCGCGCGTACGCCCACCGCCTCCCGTTCATCGTCAAGCTCAACCACAACGAGCTGCTGACGTATCCCAACAGCTACGACCAGATCATGTTCGCGTCCGTGCAGCGCGCCCAGGAGCTCGGGGCCGCGGGCGTCGGCGCGACGATCTACTTCGGGTCGCCGGAGTCGCGGCGCCAGATCGTCGAGGTCGCCGAGGCCTTCGAGGACGCCCATCGCCGGGGCATGTTCACCGTGCTCTGGTGCTACCTGCGCAACTCGGCGTTCGTCATCGACGGCGTCGACTACCACGTCGCCGCCGATCTCACCGGGCAGGCCAACCACCTCGGCGTGACGCTCGAGGCCGACATCATCAAGCAGAAGCTGCCCGAGAACAACGGCGGCTTCGCGGCGGTGAGCGCGCTGAACGGGTCCTACGGCAAGACGAGCAAGCTCGTCTATGAGCGCCTGACCAGCGCCCACCCGATCGACCTCACGCGCTACCAGGTCGTCAACTGCCACATGGGCCGCGCGCCGCTGATCAACTCCGGCGGCGCGTCGTCGGGCGAGAGCGACCTCGCCGAGGCGGTGCGCACGGCCGTCATCAACAAGCGCGCCGGCGGGACCGGGCTCATCTCCGGGCGCAAGGCCTTCCAGCGCCCGCTCGACGAGGGCGTCGCGCTGCTGCAGGCGATCCAGGACGTCTACCTGTCGCAGGACGTGACGATCGCGTAGGGATTCACTAAGGGCTCCGGGCGGTACAGCCGATGTAGGACCAAGTGCTGCACCTCGGCATGCCCCATCTCAACGGCCTCGCGAGCCCCCTGAACCTCGCGGCGATCGCACTGCTCGCGATCGGCCTGTGGCGCGCGGTCGCCGGCCCCGCCCCGGAGGAGCCGGTTCGCGCGCGGGTCGTCATGCCGATGACGGTCCTTGCCGCGGTCGGCTGGCTGGGCACCCCGACGGCGGTCATGTTCGCGCACCGCTTCGCCCACGCCGCGACGTTCGCCTACATCGCCTGCGTGATCGCGTGGTGCTGGATGCTGCGCACGAAGCAGACCGACGACGACACGAACAACGGCGGCGGCGATCAGCCGCTGCGCCCCGACGCGCCCGAGGACCCGGGCGGCGGCGGCATCGACTGGGATGAGTTCGAGTCGGCGTTCTGGTCGCACGTGCGCGACCGCGACCTCACCCCGGTCTGACGCAGCTTCGCGTCAAAACTGCAACGTCCGCTGCGTCGCGCCGCGACGGGCCCTAGCGTCCCCGGCGTGTCGCGCAACGTCATCGTCACGCTGCTGCTCGTCCTGGCCGCCGCGGCCGGGGCCGGCTCCTCGGGGGTCTTCACGAGCGACGGCGACGGCGACGCGGGCGGCGGCGGGCCGGCCGGCGAGGGACGCGTCGTGAGGGTCGTCGACGGCGACACGATCGCAGTGCTCGTGGGCGGCCGGCGCGAGAGGGTCCGCTACATCGGCATCGACACGCCCGAGACGCACCACCCGACGAAGCCCGTCCAGTGCTACGGCGCGAAGGCCGCGGCCTACAACGCCCGGCTCGTCGCCGGAGAGCGCGTCCGGCTCGTGCGCGACGTCGAGGAGCGCGATCGCTTCGGGCGCCTGCTGGCGTACGTCTACCGCGTCCGCGATGGCCTCTTCGTCAACGCCGAACTGGCCCGCCGGGGCTACGCCAGAGCCCTGACGATCGCGCCCGACGTGCGCTACGCCGAGCGCTTCGCAACACTTGTCCACGACGCCCGCGCTGCCGGCCGCGGGCTCTGGTCGGCCTGTTGATCGACCCCGAAGTGGGCTAGGCTCCGTAACGAATGGCAACCAGAATGCGCCAGTCGCTCGACGAGTTCGAGCAGGCCTTCGTCGAGGAGACCCACGTGGACCGGGTCCGCCGCGAGTCGTTGCGCCGCAAGGCGGCGCTGCGCGCGCGCCAGCGCAACCTCGAGCGCGTCCACAAGCGCGGGACGGCCCGCTTCATCGTCCTCGTGCTCGTGCTCATCGCGACGGCGGTCATCGTCACGATTGCGATGTTCCAGACGCTCTACATCGTCATGGGCTGAGCCGGCGGGGCGCTCGCGCCCTGCCGCCCTACGTGCTGAGCTTGCGCAGCGCCGCCTCGACGTTGCCGCCGGCGGTCACCTGTCCGCGCTCTGCCTGGATCTCGAGGTAGACCTCTTTGCGGAACACCGGGATGTCCCGCGGCGCCTGGATGCCGATGCGGACCTTCTCGCCCATGATCGACAGCACCGAGATTTCGATGTCGTCGCCGATCATGATGCTCTGGTTGGACTTGCGTGTCAGGACCAGCATTGGCCACTCTCCTTGTCGCCGAATCAACTCAAGCAGGTTGCGTGTGCAAAGGCAACCGCCGTCAGGGGAGGTGCCGGCGGCGCTCGTGGCGCCGGGAGGTCGGCGGCCTGGGTCTTGTAAGGTCTCGCCGTCATGGCACGCCGATCCCTGCGCCCACATCTGAACCAAATCCGCGGCTGGGTCCGTCAAGGCCGCACCGACGCCTGGATCGCCCACCAGCTCGAGGCGACGGTCCAGCAGATCGAGACCTTCAAGCGCGACAACGACCTCCTGCCCGCCGACGCCGAGAACGGCGAGGCGCCGAAGATCGACTTCGACGACGAGATCGATCTCCGCGCCGAGGACGACGCGCTCGTCGCCGCCGAGCTCGAGGCCGCCGAGGCCCGCCGCCTGGAGGAGGAGGCGGCCGAGGCGGCTCGTCTCGCCGAGGAGGCCGCGCGCAAGGCCGAGGCTGGCGAGGACGACGACGAGGACGCGCCGAAGGCCGCTCCGCGCCGCCGCGGCCGCCGCGGCGGGCGCGGTCGCACCCGGACGAGCGGCGGCGCGCTCGAGGGCACGTTCGACCACGGCGAGGAGGGCTACGGCCTGTGGCTCGATCCCGCCGTCGCCGACAACCCGGTGTACGCCGAGCACTGGGCGGGCCACCGCCCCGTCGAGGTGACGATCGAAGAGGACCAGATCGTCATCCGCCGCGCCGGCGCCGACGAAGACTAGGCCTCGGGCCGGGCGCCGACCCTTCTTCGCCTGCGAGGCGCGAGCCGCTGACGGCAGCGGTGAGCGGCGTGAGCAGTCGGCGCTACCGCCCGTGATAGCGGCGGCTGCTCACGTTCGACAGGAGGGGGCTCCCTGCGCCGCTGCGTCGTTGCAACCATCGCGAGTAACTCGCCAATCGCTCGCGATGGCGGACTCGCCCGCCATCGCCGCAGGGTCCGGTCGTCACACCCTTCATCGATGCCGTCAGCGCACCGCGCCACGCCGGCGAACCGGCTCGAACACCACCAGGTTTCCACCCCCCGGTTACGGCTCGGTCCTGCGGCCGCCCGCGTAGTCGCGGGCCTCGCGCAGGTAGCGCAGGAACGCGGCGTCGGCGACGGTGCGCGCGTCCCAGGCCCAGGGCTCGTCGGGCGCGACGCGGGCGGCGAGGTCCGTGCACCAGTCCGTGCCGCGCTCGTAGAGCTCGGTGAGCTCGTCGGTCGTGAACGTCCCGCCGAGGCGGCGGCGCAGCTCGGCCTCGATCGCCACGACGGCGGCCTCGAGCGCCGGGCGCTCGTGCGGCGGCGCGCCGGCCATCCGGCGCTCGCCCTCGCGCCACTGCAGGAGTGCTGTCTCAAAGCTCGTCGCCACCGCGGGCGCAGGCTACTTGCCGCGCGGGAGGCCGCGCACGACGTAGGCGCGCTCGTCGCTGCGGACCATGCCGAGGCGCCGGGCCTCGGTCTCGATGCTGCCGGGGCTGTGGAGCGCCTGCTGGCGGCGCTTGAGCGCATCGTGCTCGCGCTGCAGCGCCGCCACCTCGCCGCGCTTGGTCTGGGCCTCGTGGTACGTCGCGAGGTACGTGCGCAGCGGATTGATGTAGAGGTAGATCAGCAGGAATCCGACGAACAGCAGCGCAACGCGCCCGACGCGGTCCCAGCGCACCCGCGGTGCAAAGTCAGCCATCGATGGACGGTTCGCCCCGCGGCGGGCGCCTCCTGCATGCGCAATCGATCGCTCAGGAGCGCAGGATGCTGCGCCCCGGGAACTGCGCGGCCTCGCCGAGCGCCTCCTCGATGCGCAGGAGCTGGTTGTACTTCGCGACGCGATCGGAGCGCGACGGCGCGCCGGTCTTGATCTGCCCGCAGCCGGTCGCGACGGCGAGGTCGGCGATCGTCGTGTCCTCGGTCTCGCCCGAGCGGTGCGACATGACGGCGGTGTAGCCCGCCGCGCGCGCCGTGGCGATCGCGTCGAGCGTCTCGGTCAGCGTGCCGATCTGGTTGACCTTCACGAGGATCGAGTTGCCGACGCCGAGCTCGATGCCGCGCTGCAGGCGCGACGTGTTCGTCACGAAGAGGTCGTCGCCGACGAGCTGGACGGTGTCGCCGAGGGTGTCGGTGAGCGTCTTCCAGCCGTCCCAGTCGTTCTCGTCCATGCCGTCCTCGATCGAGACGATCGGGTAGCGCGCGCAGAGGTCGGCCCAGTAGGCGGCCATCTCGGCGGCGCCGAGCGCGCGGCCCTCGTGCTCGAGGACGTAGGCGCCGTCGTCGTAGATCTCGCTCGTCGCCGGGTCCAGCGCGATGAAGACGTCCTCGCCGGGCACGTAGCCGGCGAGCTCGATGCCCTGGACGAGCATCTGCAGCGCCTCCTCGTTGGACCCGAGGTCGGGGGCGAACCCGCCCTCGTCGCCGCCCGCGGTCCCCAGGCCGGCGTCGTGGAGCGTCTGCTTCAGCGCGTGGAAGACCTCGGCGCCCATGCGCAGGCACTCCGAGAACGACGACGCCCCCGCCGGCATGACCATGAACTCCTGGAAGTCGACCTTGTTGTCGGCATGGGCGCCGCCGTTGAGGACGTTCATCATCGGCACCGGGAGCACGTGCGCCGTCGCCCCGCCGAGGTGACGCCACAGCGGCACGTTCTCGTGCGCGGCGGCCGCGTGGGCGGCGGCGAGCGACACGCCGAGGATCGCGTTCGCGCCCAGGCGCGCCTTGTTCGGCGTGCCGTCGAGGTCGATGAGCGTCCCGTCGAGGCTCTCCTGGTCGAGGACGTCATGCCCGGCGATCGCCGCGGCGATCTCGCCGTTGACGTTCGCGACCGCCTGTGTCACGCCCTTGCCGCCCCAGGCGGCGCCGCCGTCGCGCAGCTCGGTGGCCTCGAACTCGCCCGTCGACGCGCCCGATGGGACCGCCGCGCGGCCGCTGTGGCCCGAGCTCAGCAGCAGGTCGACCTCGACGGTCGGGTTGCCGCGGCTGTCGAGGATCTGGCGGGCGTGGACGCGTTCGATCTGGCTCATGTGTCTCCTTGGGATTCCAGGCGGGCGCGGAACCGCTGGGCGGCTGCGCGGAGGGCAAGCTCGGGGTCGACGCGCAGGCGGCGCGCGTCGTCGACGACGGCGAAGAGGCGCTCGCCGATCGCATCGAAATCGGCGTCGCGGGCCGCCGGGTCGGGGTCGGGCGCGCGCTCGAGCAGGCCGGCGGTCGCCGCCCGGCGCTGGAGCTTGCGCGCGTACAGCAGCGCGGGCAGGTTCTCGGGGACCTCGCCGAAGATGCCGGGCTCGCGGCCCGCCTCGCCGGCCTTGATGGCGTCCCAGTTGCGCAGCACCTCGGCGGCCCCGTCGACCTCGACCTCCCCGAACACGTGCGGGTGGCGGCGGATGAGCTTCTGGCGGCAGTGCTCGGCGACCGCCGCGAGGTCGCCGGCGCCGCGCTCCTCCAGCAGGAGGGCGAGGAAGTGGACCTGGAAGAGCACGTCGCCGAGCTCGTCGAGGAGCTTGGCGTCGTCACGGGCGTTGGCGGCGTCGGCGAGCTCGTAGGCCTCCTCGACGGTGTGCGGCACGATCGTGCGCTCGTCCTGCTCGCGGTCCCACGGGCACTCCACGCGCAGGCGGCGCGTGAGCGCGTCGAGGCGCCCGAGCGCCTCGGTGATCTCGGGTGCGGTCACGAGCCCGGAAGCCTACGGGTGCCCGGCCGCGATGCGGTGCGTCGCGAGGAGAGGACTACGGCTGCGTCGGTGCCTGCTGCGTGGGCGCCTGCTGCGTCGGGGCCTGCGCCGCCGCCGTGGCCGTCGTGGTCTCCTTCGGCGCGTTCTTGCACTGGCGCATGATGAAGCCCGAGCGACAGTTCGTCTTGGCCTTCCACTTCTTGCGCAGGTCCGTGTTGAAGCTGTCGTCGGCCTTCTGCTTGTTCTGCGCCTCGAGCTGCTGCCTGATCGCGGGCGTCGCCTGCTTGAGCGTCTGCTGCGACGCGGGCGTCTCCTTCTGCACCTGGAAGACGTAGTAACCGAACTGCGTCTTGATCGGCCCGGTGAGCTTGCCCTTCGGCGCGCTGAAGATCGCGTCGTCGAAGGCCTTCTCCTGCTGGCCCTTGGCGAGCCCCGAGAGGACGCCGCCGGTGGCCTTCGTGGCGGGGTCGATCGAGTACTTCTTCACGACGGTCGACCAGCTCTGGCCGCCCTGCAGCGCCGCCTTGGCCTTGTTCGCCGTGGCCTCGTCGCGGGTGAGCACGACCCGCAGGTCGCGCGTGAGCGGCGTCCCGAGGCGGGCCTTGTTCTTGTTGTAGAAGTCCGCGATCTCCTTGGAGGTGACCTTGTCGGCGTTCTTGATCGCCTTCTGGCGCAGCTTGGAGTAGACGCTGTTGAAGCGCACCTGGAAGCGGGCGTCGCCGACGGTCATGCCCGACTGCTTGAGGAACTTCTGGAAGTCGGCGTCCTTGGGGAACGACTGCTTGCGCGCCTTCTGGAAGTCGGCCTCGGCCGTCTTGTCGGAGACCTTGACGCCCTGGCTCGCGGCCTCGCCGTCGACCCACTTCGTGAGGATCAGGAACTCGAGCACCTGGTCGCGCAGGCTCTCGTACTCCTGCTTGCACTGCGTCTTCAGCTGCGCGTCGGTCGTCGCCGGCTGGCCCTTGGCGGGCTTCGGCGCCGTCTTGCGCTTGGCCGCGACGCAGGTCGCGAAGGCCGGCGGCGTGTAGGTCGTCTTGGTGGCGCCCTGCTGGCTCGTCGCCGCAGCGACGCCGAGCCAATGCGCGAACTGCGTCCGCGTGATCGCGCTGCCGTCGACGCTCGCAACGGCATTGCCGGGGACGGAATCCCCGCAGCCGGCCACGAGGGTCGCACCAACAAAAAAGGCGCCTAGCGCCGGGAACAGACGAAGAGCTTTAGTCACAACTGGGCGATCCTAGCGAACCTGCTCGTGACACACCGTCGATTCTTCACCGGTCCTTAGGCAGCCTCGCGCGTGACCGCGAGCAGAACCTCCGCGGCGCGCACGACGGCCGGGAAGCGCTGCTGCGGATCGTCGGGCACGCGGACGGAGAGCTGGCTCTTGCCCGACTCGTACAGCGCGCCGGGAATCTCCGCGCGCACGCGCTTGGCGCGCACGGAGTCCAGCTCGATCGGCGTCACCGCCAGACGCCCGCCGCGGAAGCTCACGGCGGTCGCGCCGGCCTGGCCGAGCTTGATCCGCGCGCGCTGCAGGTCGATGAGGTTGCTCAGCGGCTGGGGCAGCTCGCCGAAGCGGTCGTCGAGCTCCTCGCGCAGGAGCTCGAGGTCGGCGACGTCGATGGCGCCCGCGATGCGCCGGTGGACGTCGATCTTCGCCTGTTCGTAGGGGATGTAGTCGGCCGGGACGTAGGCGTCGACGTTGATGTCGAGGCGCACGGGCTCCGGCGTCTGGACTCCCCCGCGCCCCTCCTGCTCGTTCTCCTGCGCGGCGACGGCCTCGTCGAGCATCTGCATGTACAGCTCGAAGCCGAGCGCGGCGACGTGCCCGGACTGCTCGTCGCCGAGCAGGCTGCCGGCCCCGCGCAGCTCGAGGTCGCGCATGGCGATCTTGAAGCCGGCGCCGAGCTCGGTGTAGTCGCTCAGCGCGGCGAGGCGGTTGGCGGCCTCGTGCGTCAGCGCCGCGGCGCTCGGATACAGGAGGTAGGCGTAGGCGCGCTCGCGGCTGCGGCCGACGCGCCCGCGGATCTGGTAGAGCTGCGAGAGCCCGAAGACGTCGGCGCGGTCGACGATGAGCGTGTTGGCCTGCGGGATGTCGATGCCCGACTCGATGATGCTCGTGCAGACGAGCACGTCGGCCTCGCCGCGCAGGAAGCGCAGCATCCGGTCCTCGAGCTCGGTGTCGTCCATCTGCCCGTGGGCGACCTCGAAGCGCATCCCCGGGCACAGGCCGCGCAGGCGCTCGGCGGTCTCGTCGATCGACTCGACGCGGTTGTGGAGGAAGAACGCCTGCCCGCCGCGCGCCTTCTCGCGCACGAGCGCCTGCTTGACGAGCTCCTCGTCGTACTCGCCGACGTACGTCTTCACCGGCCGCCGGCCCTCCGGCGGCGTGTTGATGACCGAGATGTCGCGCAGCCCGGCGAGCGACATCTGCAGCGTGCGCGGGATCGGCGTCGCGCTCATCGAGATGACGTCGACGCGGAGCTTGAGCTGGCGCAGGAGCTCCTTCTGCTTGACGCCGAAGCGCTGCTCCTCGTCGACGATGATGAGCCCGAGGTCCTTCGCCCGCACGTCGCGGCTGAGGATCCGGTGCGTGCCGATGAGGATGTCGACGGCGCCCGTCTGAAAGCCGGCGATCGCCTTCTTCTGGGCGGCCGGCGCGCGGAAGCGGCTGACGTGCTCGATCGTGAACGGGTAGTCCTTCAGCCGCTCGGTGAAGGTCCCGAAGTGCTGCTGGGCGAGGATCGTCGTCGGGACGAGCATCAGCACCTGCCTGCCGGCGTCGGCCGCCTTGAAGGCCGCCCGCAGCGCGACCTCGGTCTTGCCGAAGCCGACGTCGCCGCAGATGAGCCGGTCCATCGGGCGCTCGGACTCCATGTCGAGCTTCACGAGCTCGATCGCGTCGCGCTGGTCGGCCGTCTCGGTGTACGGGAAGGCCTCCTCGAACGCGCGCAGCCAGTCGGAGTCCGGCGGGAACGCGAGGCCCGTGCGCCGCCGGCGCTCGGCGTAGAGGTTCAGCAGCTCGCCGGCGAGCTCCTGCGCCGCGCGGCGGGCGCGCGCCTTCAGGCGCTCCCAGCTCTTGCCGCCGAGCTTGCTCAGCGGCGGATGCGCGCCGCCGGCGCCGACGTAGCGGCTGATCTTCGCGAGCTGCTCGCTCGGGACGAAGACGCGGTCGTCGCCCTGGTACTCGAGGTAGAGGTAGTCGCGCGTGACGCCGGCGACGGTCTTCGTCTCGAAGCCCGCGAAGCGCGCGAGGCCGTGGTCCTCGTGGACGACGATGTCGCCCGTGCGCAGGTCGGCGAACGAGCGCAGGGCGCCCTTGCGGCGGGCGCCGTGGTCGCGGCCGGCGCTGCGCTCGGCGCGGCGGCGAAAGAGCCGGTGCGAGGGCAGGACGGCGAGCTTCAGCCCGGCGGCGATGAAGCCGTCGCGGAGGTTGACCTGGGCGAAGCGCAGCGGGTTCTCGATGGGTGGGTGGGCGCCAATCTCGCCCTCCCCGAGCCACGACGCGTTCAGCCGCGCGAGGTTGTAGGCCGCGCGCTCGCCCTCGCCGCGCTGGGGCCAGGTGACGAGCGTGCGGTAGCCGGAGCGCACGAGCTTCTCGAGCTCGGGCTCGGCCTCCTTCAGCGAGCGCGCCGCGAGGTCCGGCGCCTGCGCGCGGAACTGCAGCGCCTGGTCGGTGTCGTAGGAGGACAGCCGCGCGTGGGCGCGGGCGTCGAGTGCCGCCTGGATCGCCTGCGGGGCGACGTAGAGTTGGTGGGCGTCCTCGTCGTGGAAGGCCGCGCAGACGTCCTGCCAGTGGTCGGCGAGCGCGGGCTCGATCTCCTCCTCGGCGGCGATCAGCACGGCGGCGTCGGGCGCGAGGTCGAGGAACGCGCGGAAGCGGTCGACGGGCAGCAGCTCGGCGATGTCGGGCCGGTCCTCCTCGGATTCCAGCGCCGCCATCTCGGCGAGGTCGCGGTGCTCGGCGGCGAGCTCGGCCGCCGGCGCGATCTCGACGGCGTCGGTCTCGCCGAGCGAGCGCTGCGTGAACGTCGAGAACCAGCGCAGCGACTCGATCTCGATGTCGAAGAGGTCGACGCGGACGGCGCGGTCCTCGGTCGCCGGGTAGATGTCGAGCAACCCGCCGCGGGCGGCGAACTGGCCGCGGTCGCTCACCTGGTCGACGCGCTCGTAGCCGGCGGCGACGAGCTCGGCCATGCACTCGTCGAGGTCCAGCAGCTCGCCGGTGCGCAGCGTGAACGAGCGCGGCCGCAGCGCCGGGTCGGGGACCTTCTCGCTCAGCGCGACGGCCGAGACGACGACGACGGGAGCCTCGCCTCCGCCGGGTCCGTTGTCCGCCAGCAGCGCGTCGAGCGCCGCGACGCGCAGGCCGACGAGATGCGGCGGCGGCGTGAGGTGCGACTCGTAGGCGACGCCGCGGCTCGGGTAGTAGCGGACGGGCCGCGGCGCCAGCCAGGCGCGCAGGTCGCCGGCCAGGTCGCGCGCCTGACGGTCATCACCCACCACCACGACCGTCGGAGTGC
>DATJEE010000219.1:0-2295 GCA_035496995.1 Solirubrobacteraceae bacterium
GACGGGACCACGCTGGGCGCTCGCCCGCTCGTGTACGTCCCGATGCAGTCGAGGGTCTGGGTCGGGTCATACAAAGGCCTCGAGAATCGCCGGGACTACTGGGTCTACGTCTTCGGACGCCAGAAGGCGGGGATGTCGCTCAGGGCGACGAAGGAGGGGCTCGACCGCGTCATCGCGCCGATCCTCTCCGACATCGAGGCGCCGCTGCAGAAGGGGATGAGCGACCCGACCATGGCGAAGTTCAAGGCGAAGCGAGTGGTGCTCGAGCCGGGCGCGCGGGGCCAGAGCTCCATGCAGGGCGAAGCGCGTACGCCGCTCGGCATGCTGTTCGCGATCACCGCCGTGGTGCTGCTGATCGCGTGCGCGAACATCGCCAACCTCTTGCTGGCGCGTGGCGCGAACCGCGCCACGGAGATGGGGCTGCGACTGGCGCTCGGGGCCGGCCGGCGGCGGCTCATCACGCAGCTGCTGGTCGAGTCGCTCGTCCTCGCGGTGCTGGGCGGACTCGTGAGCCTCCTCGTGGCGCGGTGGACGTTGCAGGGGATCGCCGCGCTGTTGCCGCAGGAGGCGTCGGTAACGCTGCAATTCACCGTACAACTGCCGGTCATGCTGTTCGCCGCGGGCCTCGCCGTGGCAACGGGATTCCTCTTCGGCCTTTTTCCGGCGCTGCACTCCACGCGCCCTGACCTCATCACCTCGATCCGCGCCGGTGCGGGGCAGATCGCGGGCGGAGGGTCCGCGGGGCGTTTTCGCACGAGTCTCGCCGTCGCGCAGATCGCGCTCTCGACGACGCTCCTCGTCTCGGCTGGGCTCTTCTTGAAGAGTCTCGTCAACGTGAGCCGCGTCGATCTCGGTATCCGGATCGACAGCGTGGCGACCTTCTCGGTCTCTCCGCTCCGCATCGGCTACGACACGCTCCGCGCCAAGGTGCTCTACGCCCGCATCGAGGACGAGCTGCGCGCGCTACCCGGCGTGACCGGCGTGACGAGCTCCATGGTCCCGCTCCTGTCCGGCGACAGCTGGGGGAACGACGTGCGCGTGCAGGGCTTCGAATGCCTCCCCGACACCGACTGCAACTCGCGCTACAATGCGGCGGGCGCCGGCTACTTCTCCATGCTCGGCACGCCGCTGCTCGCCGGGCGCGAGTTCCGGGCGTCGGATCAGTACGGGACGGCAAAGGTGGCGGTGGTAAACCTCGCCTTCGCCGAGAAGTTCGGGCTCGGACGCGACGCGGTCGGGAAGTTCATGGGCCGGTCCGGCGGTAACGATTCGTTAGGCATCCAGATCGTGGGGCTGGCGCCGAACGTCGCCTACAACGACGCGAAGCACGCGCCGCAGCCCGTCTTCTACCTGCCGTGGATGCAGCAAGGCGTGGTGGGGCAGATGTATTTCTATGTCCGGACTCGCCTGCCGAGCGACCAGCTCCTCGCCGCCGTGCCCCAGATGATGAAGCGGATCGACCCCACGCTCCCGGTGGAGGATCTGAAAACGATGCCCCAGCAGCTGCGCGAGAACGTCTTCCTCGACCGGATGATCTCCATCCTGTCGGCCGCCTTTGCGCTGCTGGCGACGCTGCTGGCGGCGGTCGGGCTCTACGGCGTCCTCGCCTACTCGGTCTCGCAGCGGACGCGCGAGATCGGCGTGCGCATGGCGTTAGGCGCCGACAGTGCTCGCGTGCAGCGAATGGTCCTGCGGCAGGTGGCGGGGATGGTCGTGGTCGGTGCCACGGTCGGTGCCCTGGGCGCGTTCGGGCTCGGGCGCGCCGCGCGCTCGCTGCTCTACGGGCTGGAGGGACACGACCCCGTCGTGTTCGTGACGGCCGTGCTGCTCCTCGCCGCCGTGGCGTTCGGGGCGGGCTGGCTACCGGCGCGTCGCGCGAGCCGGACGCCGCCGATGATGGCGCTGCGCTACGACTGAGCCGATGACAAGGTAGGCGTGCCGCCGGCCGAGCTAGAACGGCAGATCGTCGTCGTCGAACGGTGGATAGTCTCGGTCGGGTGGCGGCGCGGCGTCGGCGGCTTTTGGGGCCTGTGAGGTCGGACGCGCGCTGGGGGTGGTCGCTGACCGGCGGGGCTCGCCGTCTCGTGGTGGCCAGATGACGCCGGGGCAGCCCGGGCCACCCATGACCCTCGGCTTGTTGCGACACTTGAAGTCCGGCGCTCGCGGGTTTCGCTTGCTCGCACGGTCGTCCCACATCTTGCCGCCGCAAACCGGGCAGGCGGGGTCGTCTGGCGTTCCCGCGGGTGCGGGCCACTGGCGCGGCTCGTATGGCCCCTCGTCCGCCGGGGGCGGCGC
>DATJEE010000220.1:0-9618 GCA_035496995.1 Solirubrobacteraceae bacterium
CGCGGCGCCTCGTCGACCTCGACGACGGTGTCGCCCTTGCGGCCCTTGATCGTCACGGCGACGATCTCCTCGGGCAGGCGGCCGGAGTCCGTCGCCTCGATCGCGCGCTCGTGGCTGCGCAGCGCCCAGCGGTCGAGGTCCAGGCGCGTGATCTCGAGCTCGTCGCCGATCTCCGTCGCCTCGTCGAACATCTGGCGGCCGCTGAAGGGGTTCGTCAGCCCGTCGTGGACCATCGCATCCAGGGCCTTGGCGTCGCCCATGCGGAAGCCGAAGCGCGCGTTGGGGAGCAGGTAGGGCGCGCACGACATCGACTCCATGCCCCCGCCGACGCCGACCTCGACGTCACCGGCGCGGATCTGCGCGTCGAGGATGCCGACGGCCCGGACGCTCGAGGCGCAGACCTTGTTGATCGTCTCGGAGCTGACCTCCTTCGGGATCCCGGCCTTGATCTGCGCCTGGCGCGAGGGGATCTGGCCCTGGCCGGCCTGCAGGACCTGGCCCATGATCACGTGCTGGACCTCCTCGCCGCCGACGTCGGCGCGTTCCAGCGCGGCCTTGATCGCGATGCCGCCGAGCTCCGTGGCGTCCAGGGTGGAGAGTCCACCGCCCATCTTCCCGATGGGGGTGCGGGCGGAGCCGAGGATCACGGTCTTGGGCATGGAGCGCTATCTCCAGTGTCGCGGTGGCACAGGCCGGGCAGTGTACGAGGTCGCCCGCACGGACGGGGAGTAGATTGCGGCGCCCGTGATCGTGCAATCCACAACCGTCCTGCCGGCCGAGGCCGACGCCGACACCGTCGTCATCGGCGTGCTCGAGGACGAGAAGATCCACCACGACGTCGATGGGATCCTCAACGGCCTCGTCGCCGCGGGCGAGGCGCGCGCCAAGCATCGCCATCTCGCCGTCGCCCACGCCGGCGCCAAGCGCTGGATCCTCGTCGGCCTCGGCGCCCGCGACGAGCTCGACGGCGAGCGCGTGCGCATCGCCGCGGCGTCGGCGCTCGGCCGCGCGCGCGAGCTCGGCGCGCGCCGCCTGTGCTGGGAGGTGCCGCACAAGGTCGGGCCCGAGATCGCCGCCGCGATCGTCGAGGGGACGCTGCTGTCCGCCTATCGCTTCGACCGCTTCAAGAGCGCGCCGCCGAGCGACGCGGCGGGGCTCGAGGCGCTCGTCGTCAGCGCGCACGACGACCTCGAGACCGTCGTCGCCGAGGCCGAGATCGTCGCACGCGCCGTCAACGCCGCGCGCAACCTCCAGAACACGCCCTCCAACGAGATGGCGCCGCGCCATCTCGCCGACGCCGCCCGCGTGCTCGGCGAGCTCGACGGCGTGACCGTCGAGGTCGAGGGCCGCGAGGGCCTGCAGCGGCTCGGGATGGGCTCGTTCGCCGCCGTCGCCCAGGGCGCCGACGAGGAGCCCGCGCTCATCACGCTGCGCTACGACGGCGCGAACGCGCGCGGCCCGGTGCTCGGACTCGTCGGCAAGGCCGTGACGTTCGACACCGGCGGCATCTCGATCAAGCCGGCGAACAAGATGTTCGAGATGAAGTTCGACATGTCCGGCGGGGCCGCGGTCCTCGGCGCGATCGAGGCGATCGCCGAGCTGCGCCTGCCGGTCCGCGTCATCGCCGTCGTCGGCGCGACGGAGAACATGCCCTCCGGCCATGCGATGAAGCCCGGCGACGTCGTGACCGCCGCCAACGGCACGACGATCGAGATCATCAACACGGACGCCGAGGGGCGCCTCGTGCTCGCCGACTGCCTGACGCACGCCGTCAACCTCGGCGCCGAGCGGCTCGTCGACATCGCGACGCTGACCGGCGCGATCATCACGGCGCTCGGCAACACGCATGCCGGCCTCGTCGCCTCCGACGACGACTGGGCGCGCCAGGTGCAGGAGGCGGCGACGAGCACCGGGGAGCTCGTCTGGCGGCTGCCGCTGCACCCCGACTACGCGAAGGCGCTGGAGAGCGAGACGGCGGACCTCATGAACGTCAACGAGACCCGCAAGGCCGGGTCGATCGTCGCCGCGGAGTTCCTCAAGCGCTTCACCGCCGACGTGCCGTGGGCGCACCTCGACATCGCCGGCACCGCCTGGGGCGCCGGGCGCCCGTACACGCCGAAGGGCGGGTCGGGGTTCGGCGTGCGGCTCTTCGTGGCGCTCGCGCGCTCGCTCGCCGACGAGTAGGCCGGCGGGCGCGCTCAGCGCGGCGCGTCAGTCGTCGCCGCCGCCGCTCTTGCCCTTGCCGGAGTTGTCGCCGCCGTCCCTGCCCGACTGGTCGCCGCCGTGGTCGTCGATGGTGAGCGTCGGCGCCGGCAGGACCGGCGTGACGATCTTCGGCTTCTTCACCGTCAGGACCGCTGCGGCCTTGGGCTTCGTCGTGGTGCGCGTCTTCGTCGACGTCGTGCGCTTCGCCGTCGAGCGGGCGGGTGTCGCCGCGACGGGCGCCCGTGGGGTCGCCAGGCGCTCGATCGTGGCGGCGGCCTTCGCCGTCGCGCGCCCGCGGGTCGCCTTGGCGGCGCGCTTCTTCGCGTGCTTGGCGGGCTTCGCCCGGGCGCGGGCGGGCGCGGCCGCGACGGTCACCGTCACGGGCGGCGGAGCCAGCGCCTTGCCGGCCGAGACCGGCTCGCCGGCGAGGCCGACGTCGGGCGACGTCACGCGGCTCGTCGCCGACGCGAGGCCGGCGGCCAGCAGGAGGCCCATGAGCCCGGCGGAGATCCAGATCAGTCGTTCGCGCATGGCCGCCGAGGGTTTCATACGGGCGGCAAAGCCCCGGTAAAGGGTGGGAGGCGCAATGTCGCGCGGGCGCCGCCCTCCGCGCGGTTGGCCAGCTCCGCCTCGCCCTGCCAGCAGTGCATGAGCTCGCGCGCGATCGCGAGGCCGAGGCCGGTTCCGGGAGGCCCGCCGCGCCCCGCGGTGCCGCGGGCGAAGCGCTCGAAGATCTCCTCCTCCTCGCCGTACGCGAGCCCGATGCCCTCGTCGAGGACCTCGATCGTGCTGTCGTGGACGCGGATCGTCACGGCGTTCCCGCCCGCGCCGTAGATGATCGCGTTCTCGATCAGGGCGTCGAGTGCGCGCTCGAGGTCGGCGCGCGCGATCCAGACGGGCTTCGTCGAGCCGTTGGCGTCGACGCGCAGCTGCAGGTCGTGGCTCGCCGCCGTCGGGCGCCAGCGCATGCCCGCGGTCTCGGCGATCTCGGCCGGGTCGAGCACCTCGCCGGGCGTGTCGCGCTCGCCCGTGCGGCTGAGGACGAGCAGCTCGTCGACGGTCTCGGCGATCCGGTCGACCTCGCGCAGGCCCGCGTCGAGCTCGTACTCCAGCGCCTCACGATCCTCGGCGAGGCGGGCCTCCTCCAGGCGCAGGCGCAGCCCGGTCAGTGGCGTGCGCAGCTGGTGGGAGGCGTCGGCGGCGAACTCGCGCTGCGAGCGGACGGTGCGCCCGAGGCGCTCGGTCATCGCGTTGAAGGACCGCGCGAGCGAGCGCTGCTCGTAGGTGCCCTCGACCTCCGCGCGGGCGTCGAGATCGCCGGCGGCGACGCGCTGGGCGGCCTCCTCCAGGCGCGTGATCGGCCGGGCGATCCCGCGCGCGAGCAGGAAGGCGACGGCGAGCGCGGTGAGCAGGACCGCGAGGCCGACGGCGATGATCCCGAGCATCGTGTTGTTCACGGCGTCGTTGACGCGCTTGACGCTCTGCGTCAGCCGCACGCCACCGACGACCTTCCCGGCGCGGAAGATCGGCTCGGCGCTCACGAGCAGCTCCTCGTCGAGCGTCGCGCTCGCGCGCTCGGCCTGCACCCGCCGCCCGCGCAGCGTGGCGATGAGCTCGGGGCGGGCGGCGGTCGCGTAGAGCGCGCCGACCGGGGCCGCGCCCTCGCTGTCGGCGAGCACGCGGCCGTCGCCGTCGACGATGACGACCCGGCCGCGCGCCGCGCGCGCCGAGCTGCGCGCGAGCGTGTCGAGGTCGGTGAGGTTGCGGTCGGCGACCGTCTCCCCCGCGCCCGCCGCGAGCACGCCGATCTGGCTGCGCGCCTCGGAGCGCACCTCCTCGCGCGTGCGGTCGCGGAGGTTGAGCGCGAGCGGGACGGCGAACGCGATCGTGACGAGCACGACGAGGTAGCCCAGGGCGAGCAGCAACCTCGTGCGCAGGCTCACTGCTACGCGTCCTCGGGCGCGGCGAGCTGAAAGCCGACGCCCCGCACGGTGCGCAGGTAGCGCGGCGCGGCCGCGTCGTCGCCGAGCTTGCGGCGCAGGAAGCCGATGTGGACGTCGAGCGTCTTCGTCGAGCCGAACCAGTTCTCGTCCCAGACGTCGGCCATGAGGTCCTCGCGGGAGACGACGGTCCCGGGGTTGCGCGCGAGCCGCGCGAGGAGGTCGAACTCCTTGCGCGTCAGGCCGAGCTCGGTGCCGCGGAGCGTCGCGCTGCGCGTCGCGGGGTCGATCGCGAGCTCGCCGATCTGCACGCGCTCGTGCTGCGCCGCGCGATCGGGCGCAGCACGGCGCAGGACGGCGCGGATGCGGGCGGCGACCTCGGCGGCGCTGAACGGCTTGACGACGTAGTCGTCGGCGCCGAGCTCGAGGCCGACGACGCGGTCGGTCTCGGTGCCGCGCGCGGTGAGCATGATGATCGGCACCTGCGATTCGCGCCGCCATTCGCGGCAGAGCTCGCGCCCGTCGCCGTCGGGGAGCGAGAGGTCGAGCAGGACGATGTTCGGGCGCCGCTTGGCGAAGAGCTCGCGCGCGGACGCGGCCGTCGCCGCGACGACGGGGCTGAAGCCCTCGCGCTCGAGCGCCTTCGCGAACGGCTCGGCGATCGACGCCTCGTCCTCGACGAGCAGCACGACGGGCAGATCCTGGGAAGTCGACATGGTGCCGTCAAACCTAGCCGCGCGCGCAGACCGCCGTTTTCAGGTTTGCCTGAAGGTTTACCCGCAGTTGCCTGGGCGTTGCAGGCGCGGTGGGCACTGTGCGGGGCGCACACCCCACGACGGAGGAGCACCTTTTCATGCGCAGCATCCGAACGACGATCGCAGCGGCCCTTGCACTCCTCGCCCTCGGCGGCGCGACGGCCCTGGCCGTCGGCACGAGCGGCCGCGAGGACGCGACCACGAGCGTCCCGGCCGCCACGACGGCCACCACCGCGACGACCGACGACACGGCTACGACGACGACCGAAGCAGCCCCGGCGACGACGACTCCCACCGACCGCAGGCGCGGCCGGGGCAAGGAAGACAGCGGCCACGGCAACGCGCGCGACCATGCGGCGGACGACGGCGCCGCCGCCGCGACGCCCGTCACCCCGGCCGCCGGCGACGACAACGGCGGCGACGCGGCCGATGACAACGGCGACGACGGGCCCGACAACGGCGGCCCCGGCAACGCGGGCGACGACAGCACGGACAACAGCGGCCACGGCAACGCGGGCGACCGCGGCGGCGACGACGCTGCGGCCCCCGCCGCCGCGATGCCCGCCACGCCGGCGGCGGGCGATGACGGCGGCGACGACAGCGGCCACGGTGGCGGCGGCGAGGACCACGGCGGCGGCGACGACTGATCGTCACGCGCGCACCCGGCCGGCGGCTTGACCACGGCCGCCGGCCGGCGCGCACCCCTGCGGGGGCTTCGAGCACCGCAACCTGCGCATAACGCGATGCGTTTGGCATTGGCGGCCGCGCTCACTACGGTGCGGCCGTGCCGTCGCTCAAGAGCAGCCTGCGCAGCCGCACCGCCCGCGACCTGCGTGAGGAACGCGACACGCTCGGCTTCGTCCGCCAGCCCGCGGTCCACTGGCTGAGCCCGGCCCTCCTGGCCAGATCGGCCGTCGAGGTCGTCGTCTCGGGCACGTTCGGCAAGTTCGCCGACAAGCGCGACATGCAGCAGGAGCAGCAGGGCCCGTTCGACTACTCCGGCGCGGGCGAGCTGTGGGTCGACTACCTCAGCGACACCGGCGATGGCTTCGACGCGACGTACACGATGGCCTGGCTGCTGGCCCAGGAGCACCTCGACTTCGAGGGCGAGCGCCTGCCGCGCGGCAAGCTGCTGTTCCTCGGCGGCGACGAGGTCTACCCGCTCGCCGACCCGGTCGCCTACGAGGACCGCTTCATCGGCCCGTTCGCCGGCGCGCTGCCCCAGCCGCCGGCCGACCGCCCGGACATGTACGCGCTGCCGGGCAACCACGACTGGTACGACGGCCTCGTGAGCTTCCTGCGCGTGTTCTGCACCCGCGACGGCGCGATCGGCGGCTGGGCGACGCGCCAGCGGCGCAGCTACTTCGCGGTGAAGCTGCCCAACGACTGGTGGATCTGGGGCATCGACATCCAGCTCGACACGTACATCGACGACACGCAGCTGGACTACTTCCGCGCGCAGCCCGTCAAGCCGGGCGACAAGGTCGTCCTCATGACCTCGATCCCGTCCTGGACCCACGCGCTGGACGCCAAGGTCGACCCGCCGACCTGGCGCTACCTGTCGTTCTTCGAGGAGCGGATCGTGCGGGCGAGCGGCGCGCGGCTCTGCGTCGCGCTGTCCGGCGACACGCACCACTACGCCCGCTTCGAGCCGGCCACCGCCGCCGAGCCGACCCGCCTGACCGCCGGCGGCGGCGGCGCGTACCTCTCGGCCACGCACACGCTGCACTCCGAGCTGCGCCTGCGCTCGCTCGACCACGACGCCGCGGCGACCGTCGACTACGCGCTGCAGGAGGTCTATCCGCCCGCGGATGTGTCCCGGCGCCTGTCCAACGGGATCCTGAAGCTCGGGCTGCTCAACCAGCAGTTCGCGCTGCTGCTCGGCGCGGTCTACGTCGTGCTCGGCCTCACGATGCTCAGCGCGCTGAAGGCGATCGTCGGCACCGTCTACGTCAACGCGACCGCGGCGGGCTTCGACGGCTTCCTCTCGGCGGCGATCGGCAGCACGACCGTGCTCGTCGTGCTCGTGCTGTTCGGCGGGCTCTATGCCGGGACCGACATCGTCGCGCCGGCGCTCGAGCAGCGCGAGGGCGTCGTGCGCGCGACGAAGCTCGCGCGGTTCGCCGTCGCGGCGCTGCACACGCTCGGGCACCTGGCGATCGCCGCCGTCGTGCTGTGGGCGGCCGCGAAGCTCGTCGGCGACCACACGCCGGTGATCTGGATCACCGGGCTGCTCGCGCTCCTCGTCGCGGGCGCCGCGCTCGGCTCGACGCTCTTCGGGGCGGTCCTGCTGCTCGTGCACCGCGTGCGCGGCAAGCAGGCGCGCCAGGCCGCCAACCAGGTCTTCACCGGCCAGTCGATCCCCGACTACAAGAACCTGCTGCGGATGCGCTTCCACGCCGACGGCGGCCTCACGATCTACCCGCTCGGCGTCGAGCGCGCCTGCACGGCCTGGCGCTTCGCCGGTGACGACGGCCCCACGCCGCGCTTCACGCCCAGCGGCGCGCCGCCGGTGGCGCACGCGATCGACGGGCCGCTGCGCTACGACGCGACCGGCACGCGCGTCAGCTGACCCCGGCCGGACGGCGGGGCCGCGATCATGAGGCGGTGCGCCGGGCCGCCGCAGTGTGGATCGTCCTCTTCGCGGCCTACGCCGCGACGATCGGGCTGCCCGCGTTCGGGACGTCGCAGTTCGGGGGCGACGAGCCGCACTACCTCCTGACGGCCGAGTCGATCGTCAGCGATCACGACCTCGACCTCCGCGACGAGTACGCCGCCCGCGCCTACCGCGACTGGTACCCCTACGTCCTCGAGCGCCACGGCAAGCTCACCAACGGGCAGGCCAACGAGCCCCACGGCGCGGGCTTCCCGCTGCTCATCGCGCCGGCCTACGCGCTCGGCGGACCGCTCGCCGTGCAGCTGCTCATGGCGGCGATCGCGGCGCTCGCGTTCACGCTCGCGGCGCGCCTGGCGCGGCGCGTCGTGCCGGACCCGTGGGCCACCGCCGCGGCGCTCGTCTGCGGGCTGTCGCCGCCGGCGCTGGCCTACGGGACGACCGTGACGCCCGAGCTCACGGCCGGCGCGCTGATCACGGGAGCGGCGCTGCTGGCGCTCGGCGCGCGCGAGCGCCCGCGCATCCGGCGGGTCGCGGGCGCGGGCCTGATGCTCGGCGCGCTGCCGTGGCTCGGGCTCGTGTTCGCGATCCCGGGCGCCGTCGTCGCGCTCGCGCTGCTGCGCTGGCTGCGCCGTCGCGGGCGCGGCTTCGCGATGCTCGTCGTCGGCGAGATCGTCGTCTTCTCGGGCGTCATGTACGTCACGATCAACGACCAGTTGTTCGGCGGGTTCACGCCGACGACGGCCGACGTCGCGGGCCGTGCCCTCGACGACCTCACGCTGTCGGACTTCGCCGACCGCGCCCCGCGCCTCGTGGGCCTGTGGCTGGACCGGTCCTACGGCGCGCTGCGCTGGGCGCCGATCGTCGCGCTGGCCTTCTTCGCGCTGTGGCTGCTGTGGCGCTCGCGGCGCGACCGCCTCGCCGACCTCGTCCCCGACCGCCGCGACGTCGAGGTCGCCGCGACCCTCGCGGGGCTCGTCTGCGCCGTCCAGGTCCTCGTGGCGACGTTCATCGCGCCGACGATGTTCGGCTTCTGGTTTCCCGGCCGCTACCTCGTCGTCGCGTTCCCGCCGGCCGTGGCGCTCGTCGCCTGGGGCCTGCGCGTCGCGCCGCGCACCGGCGCCGCGCTGTCGGCGCTGACGATCGCGACGAGCATCTGGTGGTACGCCGTGCTGCGCATCGACGGCCGCGGCATCATCGGCCCGACGACGCGCGCCCCGCTGGGGCCGCTGGACGGCGCGCTGCCGCTGTTCGGGCCGGGGTCGGTGGGCGCGACGGTCGCGATGGCGGTCTGCGGCGCGGCGGTCGTTGCGCTGGGGGCGTTCGAGTGGCGCAGCTGGCGCGGGCGCCTACAGCCTCGATGAGGAAGACAAGCGTCGCCGCGGTCCTACGGCTCGAAGCGCCCGAGGATGTCGACCGCGGCGCTCGCGGGATCCAGGCGCCGCGCGACGACGTCCTCGATCAGCGCGTCGAAGCCTGCGTCGCCCGTCAACCTCTCCTCGAGGCCGCGGCGCAGGCGGGCGGTCGCGATCGCGAGGACCTCGTTGCGCAGGTTGTGGCGGCGGCGCTCGACGAGCGTGCCCTCGGACTCGATGAACGCGCGGTGCGCGAGGAGCTTCTCCATGAGCTCGTCGACGCCCTTGCCGTCGACGGCCTCCGTCTGGACGATCGGGACCTTCCACGGGCCCTGCGGCGCGAGCGACAGCACGCCGCGGATCTCGCGGACCATCGTCTGGGTCATCGGGTGGTCGGCCTTGTTGACGACGATGATGTCCGGGATCTCCATGATCCCCGCCTTCAGGGCCTGGACGGAGTCGCCGCCGCCGGGCATGAGGACGAGCAGGACGGTGTCGGCGTGGTCGATGATGTCGACCTCGGCCTGCCCGACGCCGACGGTCTCGAGGAAGACGTCGTCGCGGCCGGCGGCGTCCATCAGCAGCGCGGCCTGCAGCGAGGCCTCGCTCAGCCCGCCGAGCGCGCCGCGGTTGGCCATCGAGCGGATGAAGACGCCGGGGTCGAGGAAGTGGTCGACGAGCCGGATGCGATCGCCGAGCAGCGCGCCCTGCGTGAACGGCGAGGACGGGTCGATCGACAGCACGGCGAC
>DATJEE010000221.1:0-5048 GCA_035496995.1 Solirubrobacteraceae bacterium
GCCTCATGTACTTCACCGACGACTTCAAGAACTGGGAGAAGGAGTACGGCGGCGTCTGAGGACCGCCCGCGGCGCGTAAGCTGCGCCGCGCATGACGATCTCCCTGCGCGACTCCCGCTCGGCTGAGCTCTACGCCCGCGCGCAGATGTACCTGCCTGGCGGCGTGAACTCGCCGGTGCGCGCGATGCGCTCGATCGGGCGCGACCCGATCTTCGTCCAGCGCGCCGAGGGCGCCGAGCTCGTCGACGTCGACAACAACGTCTACGTCGACTGGGTCTGCTCGTGGGGCCCGCTGATCCACGGCCACGCGCACCCGGCGATCATCGAGGCCGTCACCGCGGCGGCGCAGCTCGGCACGACGTTCGGCGCGCCGACGGCCGGCGAGGTCGATCTGGCCGAGGAGGTCTGCCGCCGCGTGCCGTCGGTCGAGATGCTGCGGATGACCTCCTCGGGGACCGAGGCCTCGATGAGCGTGATCCGGCTCGCGCGCGCCGCGACCGGGCGCACGAAGCTCCTGAAGTTCGCGGGCGCCTACCACGGGCACGTCGACGGGCTGCTCGCCGAGGCCGGCAGCGGCCTCGCGACGCAGGGGATCCCGGCGAGCCCGGGCGTGCCGGCCGAGGTCGCGGCGAGCACGATCGTCGTGCCGTGGAACGACGCCGCGGCGCTCGTCGCGGCGACCGAGGAGCACGAGTTCGCGGCACTGCTCGCCGAGCCCTACCCGGCGAACATGGGCCTCGTCCCGCCGGCCGAGGCGTTCCTCGAGCTCCTGCGCTCGCGCGCGGACGAGACCGGCGCGCTGCTCGTCTTCGACGAGGTCATCTCCGGCTTTCGCGTCGCCGCCGGCGGCGCGCAGGCGCTGACCGCCGTCACCCCGGACCTCACGATCATGGGCAAGGTCATCGGCGGCGGGCTGCCGGCCGCGGCCTACGGCGGCTCGCGCGAGCTCATGGAACGGATCGCGCCGGCCGGCGACGTCTACCAGGCCGGGACGCTGTCGGGCAACCCGCTCGCCGTCGCCGCCGGGCTGCAGACGCTGGCGATGCTCGACGAGGAGACGTCCTACGCCAAGCTCCAGGCGACGACGGCGGCGCTCGCCGACGGTCTCGCCGGGGCTGCGGCCGCGGCCGGCTACGACGACGTCCGCATCGCGAGCGCGACCGGTCTGCTGACGGTCTTCTTCAGCGCCGCGCCGGTGACGGACTACGCCGGCGCCCAGGCGTGCGACCTCGACGCCTACGCCGCCTGGTGCCGCGGCTTGCTCGCCCGCGGCGTCTACGCGCCGGCGTCGCAGTTCGAGGCCTGGTTCCCGTCGCTCGCCCATACGGCCGAGCACGTCGAGCGGACCGTCGCCGCGGCGACGGCGGCGTTCGCCGAGCTCCGCACATGACCGCCGATCCGATCGCCCGGCTGCGGGCGGCCGTGCTCGCGTCCGGCAGCGCGCTGGCCGCCGTGCTCGGCGACGCGCCCGCGGGTCAGGCCGGCCCCGACGAACCCGCGCGCCTGGCCGCCGCGGGCCCGCGCGCCGTCGCCGACCCGGCGGAGTTCGAGCTCGCGGTAACCGCCGTCCACGAGGGCTACCGCCTGCACTACGGCAGCCCCCGCGCCCTGGCGATCGACGATCCCGACCTCGCCCTGCTCGCGGGCGACCACCTCTACGCGCTCGGCCTCGCCCGCCTCGCGGACCTCGGCGACCTCGTCGCGATCGGCGAGCTCGCCGACGTCATCGCGCTCAGCGCGCAGGCGCACGCCGCCGGCGACGAGGCGCTGGCGCGCGTCGCGTGGGAGGCCGGGGGCGCCGCGATCGGGTGGGGCCGGGACGCGCGGATCGAGGCCGCGAAGGACCGCGCCCGTGCCGGCGACCCGGCCGCGCGGGCCGCGCTGGCGGACGCCGCGCATGCCGTCGTCGAGGGCGCGACTTCGTGACGTCCGCCACGACCGCTTGTGACGTGACGCACAGGCGCTCCACTGTCGCCTCGCCGGAAGCCGCCGGTCGGTAGATTTCCGTCCCCGTGTCAGCCGATCGCCAGCAGAAGAAGCCGCGTCTCACTGCCGATGAGCAGATCCCGGGCGCGTTCGAGGGCGAGACCGTCTCGCGCCGTCGCTTCATGACCGGCACCGTCCACACGGCCGGAGCGATCGCCGTGGCGGCCTTCACGCTGCCCGCGCTCGGCTTCGCGATCGGCCCCGTCTTCGAGAAGAGCGAGCGCCGCTGGGAGTCGGTCGGCCCGATCGCCGACTTCCCCGACACGACGTACATCCCGCGGACGCTGACGATCTCGCCCGGCATCGGCGACGTCGGCAAGACGACGGTCTACGTCCGCAAGTACAACGACGCGCGCGACACGCAGCCCAAGGACCAGTACAACCAGTACATCGCGATCTCGACGCGCTGCATGCACCTCGGCTGTCCGGTCCGCTTCGTCGATGCCTCGGCGCGCTTCATCTGCCCCTGCCACGGCGGCGTCTACGACTTCGAGGGCAAGCGCACCGGCGGGCCGCCGGTCCGGCCGCTGGACCGCTTCTACACGCGCGTGCGCAACGGCAACGTCGAGGTCGGCCCGCGCTTCAGCGTGAACTCCGAGCTGCACCGCTTCTCGCCGCGCGACCCCGGCATGCCGCTGGACGGCATCGGCCAGTACCTCTATCCCGCGCGGCCCTCGACCCGCAAGATCCCGGGGACCTGAGTCATGGCGAAGATCACCCCCCCGCTGCCCCGCGCCCTGCGCCCGAAGCCCAAGGGCCCGAGCGAGAACGGCCACGCCCCGGCGACGGTCAAGGAGAAGGCGGCCGAGAAGGGCATCACGGTCGTCGACTGGCTCGACGAGCGCACCTCGATGTCGGCCGGCGCGCGCTGGCTCATGTTCCGCAAGATCCCCAAGGGGACGAACTGGTTCTACACGCTCGGGTCGGCGTCACTGTTCGCGTTCCTCTCGCAGGCCGTGACCGGCGTCTTCCTCGCGATGTACTACGACCCGTCGGCGACGCGCGCCTACGAGTCCGTGCGCCACCTCACCAACGAGGTCTTCCTCGGCGAGTTCGTCCGCGGGATGCACAAGTGGGGCTCGACCGTCATGGTCATCCTCGTCTTCCTGCACATGGGCAGGACGTTCTTCTTCGGCGCCTACAAGTACCCCCGCGAGCTCAACTGGGTCATCGGCGTCGTCCTGCTCATCCTCACGCTGTTCATGTCCTTCACGGGCTACCTGCTGCCGTTCGACCAGCGCTCGTTCTGGGCGACGACCGTCGGCGTGGCGATCAACGGCACCGGCCCGCTCGTCGGCCCGTACCTCAACGACTTCCTGCGCGCCGGCCCGGAGTTCGGGGTCACGACGCTGTCGCGCTTCTACGCGCTGCACATGCTGCTGCTGCCCGGCGTCATCGGCGCGATGATCGGGGCCCACCTGTATCTCGTCGCGCGCCTGGGCACGACCGCGCCGCCGTGGATCCGGGCCGACAACCCGGCCGCGCAGCGCGAGGCCGACGCATGAACCAGCGCGAGAAGGAGGCCTACCTCCGCGAGTTCTCGATCCTCAAGTCCCAGGGCAAGCCGTTCTTCCCGTACGCCGTCGCCAAGGACTCGATCATGGCGGTCGTCGTCATGGCGTCGATCGTCGTCATGGCGATCGTCCTCGGCGCCGAGCTCGGCCCGAAGGTCGACCCGACCTCGACGACCTACACGCCGCGGCCGGAGTGGTACTTCTTCTTCCTCTTCGAGGTCCTGCGCGTCATCAAGCCCTCGTCGCTCACGCCGCTGGCGGCGATCGGCGTGCCGACGATCTGCATGATCCTCCTGTTCCTCCTGCCGTTCTACGACCGCAGCCCCGAGCGCCGGCCCGAGCGCCGGCCGATCGCGATGGCGGCGGCCTTCTTCACGATCGCCGCGATGGCGTTTCTCACCTACGAGGGCGCGCACGCCGGATCGCCGAACCAGATCGACCTCGAGACGCCGGCGAGCGTCATCGCCCAGGGCGGCACGACGCTGCGGTCCTTCGAGGCCGGCCGGCAGGTGGTGGCGCAGTCCGGCTGCCTGGCGTGTCACAAGATCGCCGAGAACGGCGGCACGCTCGGGCCGAACCTCACGAAGATCGGCGGCCGGCTCGCGCCGCAGGCGATCGATCGCACGCTGAGCAACCCGACGGCCCCGATGCCGTCCTACGCCTCGATGCCGCCCGACAAGCGCGCCGCGCTCGTCGCGTTCCTCGCGCACCTGAAGTGAGTCCGGCCGCGGTCGTGCGCCACCGCGCCCGGCCCGCTCGCCCCCCGCGATGACCGAGACCGACAAGGGAACCCTGGAGGAGCCGCAGGTGCGGGCGATGTTCGATCGCATCGCGGGCTTCTACGACGTCATGAACTCCGTCATGACCGCCGGCCTGCACCACGGCTGGCGCCGGCGCGCCGTCGACCTCGCCGAGATCGGCCCGGGGGACCGCGTCCTCGACGTCGCGACGGGCACCGGCGACCTCGCGTTCGAGCTCGCGCGGCGGGTCGGCCCCGGCGGCGCCGTCGTCGCGTCGGACTTCTCCGAGGAGATGCTCGTCCACGCGCGCCGCAAGGCGCAGGCCGGCACCGCCGCGCCGGTGACGTTCGAGTGGGGCAACGCGCTCGCGCTGCCCTACGGCGACGGCGAGTTCGCGGCCGCGACGGTCGGCTTCGGCGCGCGCAACTTCTCCGACCTCGACCAGGGCCTGCGCGAGATGACGCGCGTCGTGCGTCCCGGCGGGCACGTCGTCGTGCTGGAGATCACGACGCCGACGCGGCCGCCGTTGTCGACGTTCTACCGGCTCTGGTTCGACCGCGTCGTTCCGGTCATCGGCCGCGTCGCCGGCGACCCCGAGGCCTACGACTACCTGCCCAACTCCGTCAAGCGCTTCCCCGGCCCGCACGAGCTCGCCGGGCGGATGGACGCCTGCGGCCTCGACGTCCGCTACATCCTCACCGCCGGCGGGATCATCGCGCTGCACGTCGGGACGCGCAGGACGCAGGCCGCCGCGGGCCGATGACGAGCGCGACCGCGAGCGTCGCCGCGATCGTCCGGGCGGCCGGCC
>DATJEE010000222.1:0-7023 GCA_035496995.1 Solirubrobacteraceae bacterium
CCGTAATGCGACAGGGCTCCTTCGGCGAGATCCACGGCGACGGCGCGATCGCTCGCGGACGACACGCCTTCGCGATGATCCAATCCCTGCAGCAGGAACGAGTGGAAGCGCTCGCGCCGGACGCCTACGACGTCGTTGTAATCGACGAGTTCCATCACGCGGCCGCGACGAGCTACGACCGGCTGCTCAAGCGCCTCGCGCCCATGGAGTTGCTCGGTCTGACAGCAACGCCGGAGCGGCTCGACGGGCAAGACGTTACCGCGTGGTTTGGCGGCCGCATCGCGGTTGAGCTGCGCCTCTGGGAGGCCATCGACCAGGGCTACCTCGTGCCGTTTCAGTATTTCGGCGTTGCGGACAACATCGACCTCTCGAGCGTGGCGTGGAGGCGAGGTGGCTACGCGACCGAAGAGCTCTCAAGCCTCTACACCGGCAACGATCTGCGCGTCGGCAAGCTCTTGGAGGAGATCGAGCGCGTCGTCGCCGATCCGCGCCAGATGCGGGCGTTGGGCTTCTGCGTCTCCGTCGAGCACGCCCGCTATATGGCGCGCAAGTTCACCGCGGCGGGACTCTCCGCCGTCAGCATCGACGGCACGACGCCTGAGGATGAACGCGCCGAGCAACTCCGTCGTCTCGCTGCGAGCGACCTGCAGGTGATCTTCTCCGTCGACGTGCTCGGCGAAGGGGTCGACGTGCCCCTCGTCGACACCGTGCTGTTGCTGCGCCCGACACAGAGCGCGACGGTCTTCACGCAGCAGCTCGGGCGCGGTCTGCGGCAGGCGCCCGGCAAGCCGAGCCTCACGGTCATCGACCTCATCGGTCAGCAGCACCGCTCGTTTCGCTTCGACGAGCGGCTCGCTGCGATCCTCGATGTCCGGCGCGGTCCGGTCCGCAAGCAGGTCGAGGACGGATTCCCCTTCCTTCCGAGCGGCTGTCACATCGCGCTCGACCGCGTCAGCCGAGACATCGTGCTGGACAACTTGAAGGCGGTGGCGAAGCTCGGCCAGTGGAAGACCCTGCTCGCTGACCTCAGAAGCTTCGACGCCGACGTCACCCTCGGCCAGTTCCTGGAGGACACCGGCCGAGAGCCGCTGGATCTGTATCGGTCGAACGACGTCTCGTGGACCCGGCTGCGCCGGGATGCTGGCTTCCCGGTGGCTCCGACAGCGGATCCCGAGGACGAGCAACGACTTCTCCGAGCCGTTCGCCGGGCGCTGCACGTCGATGACCCCGAGCGGGTGCGGTTCTACCGCGCGTTGATGGACCGCGACCAGCCACCGCGCGCGCGGGACTTCGACGCGCGCCACCGCCGCCTGCTCGGGATGCTCCTTTGGGGTATGTGGGGACTGAACCGCAAGTTCGAGGACCTCGACGCGGGTCTGCGGGCGCTGTGGCGCCATCCGGCGGTGTTGCAGGAGTTCAGCGAACTGCTGGACGTGCTCGACGCGCGAAGCACCACACTGCCCGCGCCGTCGCAGTTGGACCCCGCGACGCCGCTCGCGGTGCACGCCACCTACGCGCAGAGCGAGATCCTTGCCGCATACGGGCTGGGGTCGCCGGCCGTGCCCCCGCAGGTGCGCGAGGGGGTCAAGTGGATGGAGGACGCGCAGACGGACGTCTTCTTCGTCACGTTGCACAAGGCCGAACGCGATTACAGCCCGACGACGATGTACAGGGATTACGCGATCTCTCGCGAGCTCTTCCACTGGGAGTCCCAAGCAACGCAGTCGCGGGCGAGCGCAGCAGTGCGGCGTTACATCGAGCACCGGTCACGCGGCACGAACATTCATCTGTTCCTGCGAAGCCGCAAGACGTTGCCGCATGGCGCAACGGCGCCGTACGTCTTTGCCGGGCCAGTCGACTACGTCAGCCACGAAGGCGACCGACCGGTGTCCTTCACCTGGAAATTGGCCGCCCTCATGCCGGAGGCACTCTTCGAGGTCGCACGCACTGTCGCGGCGTGAAGGATCAGCCGTAGCCGAGCGATGAGGTGGGCCTACGGCTCGTCAGAGTCCCGGTCCGCCACGCGACTCTCCGGTGTGGATCACGAAGACCCCGACTTCCGTGCGACCGTCCGCCGCGACGGCACCATCCGGCTCGTCAACTGGGCCCCGTGGTTCGCCGCCGGCGGCCCGCTGCACACACTGCTCGATGCCCGCGGCCGCGCGGGCGTCGGCATCGCCGACCTCACGATCGTCCGTGACGAGGACTACGTCGCCGTCGAGCTGATCGTCGACTTTCGCTGCGGCGACAGCCCCGACCATCGACACGCGCTCAGCGAATGGGCCGCGCGCGTCGGCTATCAGCGCGTGTGGTTCGACGGCGAGATTGTGGACCTCGAGCCGTCGCCCGGCGGCGCGGCGCAGACGCGCTGCACCGGCTGTCGCGCGCGGCTCGTGGACGCCGACCCGTCGTTCTGGGAGTTCGTCCGCCATCGTGGCGCGTTTCCGACGTCGTGCGTGCTGTGCGGCTCCGACCTGCCGCAGTGGACGCCCGCTGGGCAGACGCGACCCGGCTCTCCCGGCCCGGACGCAACCGAGACCGTCGGAAAGCCCGGATACAGATGAAGAACCACGGCGACGATGTGAGAACGTCAGACGGTGGCCACCCCGCGCGACTCATCTCATGTGGCTCGACACGATGAAGAGAAACTGCGCCGGTTCCTCGCCGCCCGCCGCGCGGGCGACGGCACCGGCGCGCGCCGCTGGTGGGAGGAGCTGCTCACCGACAACTTCGACCGCGTCCACGGCATGGTCGTCGTCGAGAGCCGCCTGCGCCTGTCCCACGACGAGCAGCAGGATGCGCTGCAGCGCGCGCTCATCAAGCTCGCCAACAACATGATCGAGACCTTCCACGGCAGCTCGATGGGCGAGTGGGTCGAGTCGACCCGCACGCTCGTGAAGTTCGCCTGCATCGACACGCAGCGCCGCGCCCAGACGATCTCCAGGCGCGAGCGCTCGCTCGACGCGCCCGGGCGCGACGAGCAGGACGCCGGCCGCTACGACGCCGACGTCTACGCCGCGATCGAGAAGGACCGCCGCGAGCGCGAGGACGACGAGCACGACGCCGAGCGCCTCGGCGAGCGCCAGGCCTTCCTCGACTGGGCCGTGCCGCAGCTGTCCCCCAAGCTGCGCGCGGTCGTCGAGCTCGACCGCGCCGGCGTTGCGGTCGAGGAGATCCAGGAGCGCCTCGGCGTGTCGCGCGATGTCGTCTACCAGTCACGCAGCCGCGCGGCGACGCAACTCGCCAAGCTGCTGAAGGAGTACGGATCATGACCGCCATCGAACAGCTGCTCGGGGAGTTCATCGACGCGTGGAACGCGGGCCGACGGCCCGACGTCGGCGCGTACCTCGAGCGCGCGCCGGCCGGCGACCGCGACGAGCTCGCGACGCAGCTCGACACCTGGCTGCAGATCGCCCCGACACCCGCCTACGACGACGTGACGCGCCGGGCGATCGCCGCCGAGCCCGCGCTCCGCGCGGCACTCGACGCGGCCGCCGCCATGCGCTCACCGCTGGCGGTCCGGCTGCCGACGCTGCGCGCGCGCGCCGGGCTCGCGGTGCGCGACGTCGCGCGACGGCTCGTGGCGGTCTTCGGCCTCGACGACGAGCAACGGGCCGCCGACTACCTCGCGCGCATCGAGCGCGACGAGCTCGACACGAGCCGCGTGTCGCGGCGGGTGCTCGACGCCCTCGCCGCGATCCTCGGCGCCGACCGCGACCAGCTCGCTCCCGGACCACCCGCGTTCTCGGGCGGGCAGGCCTTCTTCCGCGCCGAGGAGGACGCCGACCAGTGGATCGCCGAGGACATCGACGCGCTCTCCCGCGCGGCCCTCGCGCCGGCGCCGGCGTCGGCCCCGATGGACGAGCTCGACCGGCTCTTCCTCGGTGGCCCCGACGCCTGAGCGGGCGGCCTCGACGTCACACGCCGATCGCGGCCGCCCCGCTCGCGAGGCGGTCCGGATCGCAGCCGGCCGCTCCGGCCGCAGCGCCCACGGAGGCCGCGCCGCCGGCGACGGCCGCGAGCGCCGAGCCCTGAAGCGCCGGCGACAGGCGCGGCAGCGAACCCCGGCCGATCGCCGCGATCGCATCGGCGACGACCTCCGGCGCGATCGACGCCCACACTGCCTCGTCCAGTCCGTCGGCGATCTCCTGCCCGAAAGCCTCGTAGCGACTCGTCAATCCGAGCGTGTTGAGCCGATACAGCGCCGCGATCGTCGAGATGCCGTACCGCGCGGCGATGAGCACGACGTCCTCGAGCGACGGCTCCCCGGCGAGCATCGCGCGAATCCCCGCCGCCGGCGCGAGCAGCTCCGCCGCGAACGCGTTGGCCTGGATCTCGCGGTCGTCGGTGCTCTTGCCGCCGATCGTCTCGACCGTCTCGACCGGCACGTCGTGGTCATGGCCGCAGCGCACGTGCCCCACCTCATGCGCGAGCGTGAAGCGCTGGCGCACCGCCGCCTGCGTGCCGTTGACCCAGAGCACGGTGCGCGAGCCGTCGCGCCAGCAGCACCCGGCGATCCCCTCGGGAAGCGCGGCGACGACGACGGGAAGGCCGAGGTCGCGCTCGACGACCGTCAGCACGCAGCCCAGCGGCGCGGTCGCGTCGATCCCGAGCGCCGTGCGCGTGTCGCGGGCCCGCTTGGCCCCGATGTTGGTGTTCTTGCTCGCCACTGCCGCGTCCGACCCTAGCCAGGCCGACCGTCAGATCGCGCCGAGCAGGCGCGACTGACATCGTGCCTGCACGTCCGCGGGCGCCTGAACCCATGCTGCACATCCACCGAGCCGAACGAGCCGACGGCCTCATCGACGCCCTGGGCGCCGTGCTCGCCGACGCGCTGCCCGACCCGTTCGCGCCGGAGGTCATCTCGGTCCCGACGCGCGGCATGGAGCGCTGGCTGACCCAGCGCCTGTCGGCCCGCCTCGGCGCCACGCCGGGTCGTGCGGACGGCGTGTGCGCGAACGTCGACTTCCCCTCGCCGCGCAGGCTCGTCGGCGACGCCATCGCCGCCGCGTCCGGCATCGAGCCCGACGACGATCCCTGGCTGCCCGAGCGCGCCGTCTGGCCGCTGCTCGAGGTCATCGACGCGTCGCTCGCCGAGCCCTGGCTGCACACGCTCGCCGAGCACCTCAGCCCCGACCCCGGCGACGTGCGCCGCGCGCGCCGCTTCAGCGCCGCCCTGCACCTCGCCGAGCTCTTCGACCGCTACGCGCTGCACCGGCCCGAGATGGTGCTCGCCTGGGCGGGCGGCGAGCAGGCCGGCTGGCAGGCTGAGCTGTGGCGCCGCCTGCGCGCGCGCATCGCGATCCCCGGCCCCGCCGAGCGGCTCGGCCCAGCCTGCGCGTGCCTCACCGACGAGCCTGACCTCCTCGCGCTCCCGCGGCGCATCTCGCTCTTCGGCCTCACGCGCCTGCCCGCCGGCCACCTGCGGATCCTGCGCGCGCTCGCCGTCAACCGCGACGTCCACCTCTTCCTGCTGCACCCGTCGCCGGCGCTCTGGGACCGCATCGCGCGCAACGACAACGACGACGACGCCGCCCAGGCCCAGGCGCTCACCGGCAACCGGCTGCTCGCCTCCTGGGGCCAGGACGCGCGCGACATGCAGCACGTGCTCGCGGCGACCTCCGATGCCGAAGCACAGGCCGACCATCACCACCCCGTCGCGCACGCCACCGGAACGCTGCTCGCGCGCATCCAGGCCGACGTGCGCAACGACCGCCCGCCGCCCGGCGAGCCGCTGCCCGACACACCAGATGAACGGCCCAAGCTGCACCCCGGCGACCGCAGCATCGAGATCCACGCCTGCCACGGCCGCGCCCGCCAGGTCGAGGTCCTGCGCGACGCCATCCTGCACCTCCTCGCCGACGACGAGACGCTCGAGCCGCGCGACGTCATCGTCATGTGCCCGGACATCGAGACCTTCGCCCCGCTCATCCAGGCGACGTTCGGCGCCGGCGAGATCGCAGCCGACGCGGATGCCGACGACGGCGACCTCCTGCCCGAGGCCGTCCGTCCGCCCGACCTGCGGGTGCGCCTCGCCGACCGCTCGCTGCGCCAGACGAACCCCGTGCTCGGCGTCGTCGCGCAGCTCATCGACCTCGCCGACCAGCGCCTGACCGCCTCCCAGCTCCTCGACCTCGCCGACCGCGACCCCGTCCGCCGGCGCTTCCGCCTCGACGACGACGACCTCACGCGCATGCAGGACTGGGTCTCCGAGAGCGGCATCCGCTGGGGCCTGGACGCCGCCCACCGCCGGCCGTTCAAGCTCGCCAGGCTGCCGGCGGGCACGTGGCGCGCGGGCCTCGACCGCGTCCTCGTCGGCGTGACGATGACCGAGGACGAGCACCGCCTGTTCGGCGGCGTCCTGCCGCTCGACGACGTCGAGAGCGGCGCGATCGCGCTGGCCGGGCGCTTCGCCGAGCTCGTCGACCGCCTCCAGGCCGCGATCGACGACCTCGCCGCGCCCAAGCCGATCGGCGGCTGGGCGACCGCGATCGCCACCGCCGCCGACGCCCTCACCGCCACGTCCCCCCGCGATGCCTGGCAGCGCGCCGAGCTCCAGCGCCTGCTCGACGACGTCGCCGAGCAGGCCGCGGGCGCAGATCCGGCCACGACGATCTCGCTCGCCGAGCTCCGCGCGCTCCTCGCCCAGCGCCTCCAGGGCCGCCCGACACGCGCGAACTTCCGCACCGGCCACCTGACGATCTGCACGCTCGTCCCGATGCGCTCGGTGCCGCACCGGGTCGTCTGCCTGCTCGGCCTCGACGACGGCGTCTTCCCGCGCAAGGCGCCGCGCGACGGCGACGACCTCATGGCCGCCGACCCCCGCCCGGGCGACCGCAACCCGCGCACCGAGGACCGCCAGATGCTCCTCGACGCGCTGCTCGCCGCGACCGACCGCCTCATCGTCACCTACACCGGCAAGGACGAGCGCACGAACACCCCGCGACCGCCCGCGGTCCCCGTCGGCGAGCTGCTCGACACGATCGCCGCGACGGTCCAGACAGAAGACGCGAGCGTCGTCGT
>DATJEE010000223.1:0-14524 GCA_035496995.1 Solirubrobacteraceae bacterium
GTCGCCGCCGGCCTTGCGGACGAAGAGCGTCGCCTTCTTGAGGTGCCGGCCCGACGCGACGGCCTGGAAGAGCGCCGGCGAGGACTTGTCCGTCGCCTTGACGAAGTGGAAGTCCTGGAAGGTCACCTTGCCGGCGCCGCCACCGCCGCCGGAGCTGCGCGTCGCGCCCTGCGTCGCGCCCCAGCTGAAGGACTCGATCTCGATCGATTCCTTGTGCTTGGAGTCCGCGCTCTCGCCCTTGATCCCGTCGATCTCGAGCAGGTAGTCCGACGCCGGGATCGGGTGCACCGGCACGCCGAGCGCCGCGGCGCCGGGGGCGCCGGGGGCACCGGGAGCACCCGTCGCTCCGGTCGCGCCGGCGGGCCCCTGCGGGCCCTGCTGGTTGAACGCGAGGAACGACTCGCCCGCGCGGCAGTCCGCCGCGCTGTCGACGAAGCGCACGGTCGACTGCGGCACGTAGCACGCGCCGATCGTCCCGTCGGCGGCCGGGATCGCACCGGACGCGATCACGGCGCCCGCCCCGAGCGCGACGCCGGTCGGCAGCGCGATGGTCAGCGCCTTGCGGCGTATGCGGGCGCGCCGCGGCGGCTCGACGGGTGGACAGCCGTCTCCCTGAAATGTCATGCGCTTTCCCCTTCGCGTGACGTGTCGTACCCCTGTCGCGCGAATGTACCCCAGCCGGACGACAGCGGCAACGGTGCCGCGGCCTCCGTCGATGATTGGTTCCGCGGTCGGTGCCGCTCGTGGAATCAATCATCTAGCGTCCGCGCGATGCCCGCGACCGGCGAAGACCTCGGCAGGCGCCTGCGCGAGGGCGATCTCGGCGCCGCCCCGGCGGTGCTGAACCTCGTCGAGAGCCGGTCGCTCGGGCAGCGCGAGGACATCGACGCGCTGCTGCACGCCGTCTCCCCCGCCGAGCTCGGCGGCGAGGCGCCGGCGCACATCGTCGGCGTGACCGGGCCGCCGGGCTCCGGCAAGTCGACGCTGCTGTCCGAGCTCGTGCGCGCGTGGCGCGCGGACGGCCGCACCGTCGCCGTGCTCGCCGTCGACCCGTCCTCCAGGCGCTCGGGCGGCGCGCTGCTCGGCGACCGCGCGCGAATCGCCGCCGAGCCCGGCGACGGCGGCGTCTTCATCCGCTCGATGGCCGCCGGCGGGCGCCTCGGCGGCCTCGCGCCCGCCACGCGCGCGGCCGCGCACGCGCTGGCCGCGGCCTTCGACGTCGTCGTCATCGAGACCGTCGGCGTCGGCCAGTCCGAGACCGAGGTCGCCGAGGTCGCCGATACCGTGGCCGTCGTGGTGCAGCCCGGCGGCGGCGACGTCCTGCAGTTCCTGAAGTCCGGGATCATGGAGATCCCCGACGTCCTCGTCGTGACGAAGGCCGACCTCGGGCCCGTCGCGCTGCGCTCGCGCCGGGACCTGCACGCGGCCCTGCGCTCGCTCGGCGCGCGCGACACGCAGGTCCTCGCCGTGAGCTCGCTCGCGCCCGCGACCGGCATCGACGAGCTCGTCGCGGCGCTCGACGAGCACCGCGGGCGCCTCGACGTCGGCGCGCGCCGCCTCGGCGCGCGGCGCGCCAGCGCGCTGGCGGACTTCGTCGCCGAGCACGGCGAGCGCGGCCTGCGCGCGCTCGGCGGGCGGCGGGAGGCCGGCAAGCTGCTGGCCGAGGAGGATCCGGCGCTCGACGTGCCGGCGCTCACCCGCGCGCTCGAGCGGGCGGCGGCCGCATGAGGCGCGGCTGGCTCGTCGACCTCGCCCTGATGGTCGCGGCGTTCGTCGCGGCGACGCTCGTCGCCGAGCTCGCCGGCGCCGACAACCTCGGGATCGCCCTGTCGTTCGGGCAGATCGGCTTCGCGCTCGCCGCGGTCTACGTGCTCGTCAAGCGCTGACGAGCGGCGCTACGGCGTGTCCGCCGGGGCCTGCGTGCCCGGCTCGGCGAGCGAGGCGATGCGCCAGTTGCCGTCCTGCTTGACGAGCTTGATCGTGTCGACCGACGGCTGCTCGCCGGTCGCGACGGTGCGCGCGCGGGCGAGCGCCTGGTCGCCGCTGACCTCGACGCCGAGCACCGTGAGCTGCGGGTTGCGCAGCGTCTCGAACGTGCTGTTGCGCAGCGCGACCTCGCACGGCAGCGCGGCGCTGCGCAGGCCGTCGACGATGTTCTTCGCGAAGAGGCTGTCGCAGAGCGTCTGGTAGTCCTTCTCGCGCGTGGCGGTCGCGTAGCGGTCGAGCGTCGCCCGGACCTCCTTCTCGGCGTTCGGCCCCGGCCGCAGCGCGAGCACCGCGACGATCACCGCGACGCCGAGGATGACGATGACGGCGATCCGCGGCCCGCGCTTGAGGCCCTTGAGGCGCGCGAACGGGTTCGGCAGCCGCCGCCCGCGCTTGGCGGGCGGCTCGAGCTTGGCCGCCTCCTGCGGCGGGACCGGCTTGCTCCTGCGGCGGCCGAGCTTGCGAAACGGCGACGCCAGCAGCCCGAGCAGCCGGCGCAGGAGACGCAACGGCAGGGTGATGATGGAGACGACTCGCGTGCGCATGGGCGCGCAGACTAATGAACCGAGCGCCGACACCCGTCATGCATCCGTAAGCCGCGAATGAGAGAACTCCCTCTTCACGGATGATCGTCCTGCTCCTCTTCGCGCTTCTCGCCGGTGCCGCGACCGCGGTCACCCCCTGCGTGCTGCCCGTGCTGCCGGCGCTGCTGTCGGCCTCCGGGACCGGCGGGCGCCGGCGCCCGTTCGGCATCGTCGCCGGGCTGACGTTGACGTTCACGATCACGATCGTCGGCATCGCCTCTGTCGTCAACGGCGTCGGCGTCGGCGACGGCTTTCTGCGGACGGCCTCGATCGTCGTCCTCGCGCTGTTCGGCGCGACGCTCCTCTATCCGCCCGCCGGTCACTGGATCGCCGACCGGATGTCGGGCCTGTCGCGCTTCGCGCCGACGAAGGACGCCGACGGCTTCTGGTCGGGGATCGTCGTCGGCGGCGCGCTCGGCTTCGTCTTCGCCCCCTGCGCGGGGCCGATCCTCGCGGCGGTCATCTCCGTCAGCGCGTCGCAGGGCACGACCGGCAAGCTCGTCGCCGTCGCGATCGCCTACGGCCTCGGCTCGGCGACCGTCCTGCTCGGCCTGGCGCTCGGCGGCCGGCGGATCATCGACCGCGTGCGCCGCGGCGGGCGCGGGCCGGCGCTGCAGCGCGGCTTCGGCATCGTGATGGTCCTCACCGCGGTGCTGATGCTCACGAGCGTCGACATCCGCTTCCAGACCGCGCTCGCCGACCACTTCCCGAGCTTCCTCGTCAACCCGACCGGCGGCCTCGAGCGCTCGCACGCCGTCGAGAGCCGGCTCGCCGACCTGCGCGGCAAGGCGAAGTTCGACGCGGCGACGGCGTCGGCGTCGGCGTCGGCGAAGAAGAAGCCCCCGGTACGCGTCTCTGACGCCGCGCTGCCCGGCGTCACGACGCCCGAGCTGCCGGCGCTCGGCAGGGCGCCGGAGTTCGCCAGGACCGGCCGGTGGTTCAACACGACGCCGCTGACGCTGAGCGCGCTGCGCGGACACGTCGTGCTGATCGACTTCTGGACCTACACGTGCATCAACTGCCTGCGGACGCTGCCCTACCTCAAGGCCTGGGACGCGAAGTACCGCGCCGACGGGCTGACGATCGTCGGCGTCCACACGCCGGAGTTCGACTTCGAGAAGAAGGCGTCCAACGTCGCGGCCGCGATCGCGCAGAAGGGCGTGCGCTACCCCGTCGTCCAGGACAACGACTACGGGACCTGGAACGCCTGGGGCAACAACGCCTGGCCGGCGCACTACCTCATCGACGCCAAGGGGCAGGTCCGCTACACGCACCTCGGCGAGGGCGAGTACAAGGAGACCGAGGCCGCGATCCGCACGCTGCTCGCCGAGGCCGGCAAGGACACGCTCGGTGCCGCCGCCCAGCCGAAGGGCGCGATCACGAACATCGCCGCGCAGGCGACGGCCGAGACGTACCTCGGCAGCAAGCGGGCGCAGGGGTTCTCGCCGGTCGGGCCGACGAACGGCACGCGCGACTACCACGCGATGAGCGCGGCGAAGCTCCCGCAGAGCGTCTTCAGCCTCGGCGGGCGCTGGAAGGTCACGGGCGAATCGGCGACCGCGGTGCGCGGCGCGACGATCACGGCGCGCGTCGTCGGCCGGGCCGTCTACCTCGTTCTGTCCTCGCCCGGGCACCCGCGCAGGGTGCGGGTGCTGCTCGACGGCCGGCCGATCGCGGCCGCCGATTCCGGCGACGACGTCCACGGCGGGGTCGTGACCGTCCGCCGGCAGCGGCTCTACAACCTCGTGAAGCTCGACGCCGCCGCGCAGCACGTCCTGACGCTCCGTCTGGATTCCGGCGTCTCGGGCTTCGCGTTCACCTTCGGGTAGGCCGATGCCCGGGGAGCCCCGGCCCTAAGATGGACCGATGGAAGCCTCCGAAGCCCGTTCCTGGCTGCGCTGCTACCGCTGCTGGTCGACCGACCTCGAAGTGCAGGTGCACTACGAGGGGATCCACAAGATCGACCCCGAGACCGGCGAGCGCGCCGAGCCCGTCGACGAACTCCAGGAGGCCGTCGTGCAGTGCCTGGAGTGCATGCACGACCAGCCCCATCTGGGCTTCCACCACGGCCGCGTCGAGCCGATCGAGGACCGCTGGGAGCGGATGATCGCCGGCACGCCGTGGGTCGCCTCGTGCACCGTGACCGTCGACGCCGAGGACGTCGACACGTGCTCGGGGCCCGAGGCCGGCGACGCCCTCTCCTACGCCGCCTTCGGCGACCACGGCACGCGCGAGTTCTTCACCCACGTGCGCTTCCATAAGCACGACGGCGACTCGATCGTCGTCCACCTGCTCGTCGAGCTCTACGCCCGGTCGGCCGAGGAGGCCACGACCGTGCTCGAGGAGGCCGCCCGCGGCGCCCTGGCGATCACGTCGCTCGCCGAGGAGTCGCGCCCGCCGGCCGCCACGGGCGACGACCGGCACTAGCGTCGGCGCGAGCGGCGCTCAGGCGGCCGCGGCGGCGATGTGCGCCGCCGTGTCGAGCATCCGCCGCAGGGCCACGACGCGCCCGTCCTCGTCGAACGTCCAGAGGTGCAGCACGACCTCGTCGATGCGGCTGCCGTTGGGGAGGTCGGCGACGAGGCGCACGATCGCGGCGACCTGCGTGTCGGAGACGAGCAGGTCGAGTGCCTCGAAGCGCTCGTAGGTCCAGGCGCCGACGATCGCGAAGAACTCGGCGACCTCGGCGTGCCCGCGGCGCTGGACGAGCCACGGGACGCCCGCGGCGTGCGGGGTCCAGGGCTCCTCGGTGACGTCCCAGGTGACGTCCTCGGACAGGTGCGCCAGGATGGCGGCGAGGTCGCCGCGGCCGAACGCGTCGTACATCGCGGTGACGGTGGCGGCGTGGGAGGTGTTGGTGGTGGTGGTCATGGCCGGGATGCTCGCGCCGCGAGCGCCCCGGCGGAATGAGCCATTCGGCCTAACCTCCGACGAGCCCGTGCTCGACGGCGAAGACCGCGGCGCCCGCGCGCGTACGCCGGCCGGTCTTGTCGTAGACCGCGGCGAGGTGGTTCTGCACCGTCCGCGGCGAGACGACGAGCACCGCTGCGATCTCCTTGTTCGACAGCCCGCGCGCGGTCAGGCGCAGGACGTCGACCTCGCGGTCGGTGAGGTCGTTCGGCCACGCCGTGCGTGGTCGCCGCGCCCCGGCCGCCTCGATCACCGCCGCGGCCGCCTCCGGATCAAGCCGCCCGGCGACGGCCTCGTCCTGGACGATCCGCGCCGCCTCGTCGCGGGTGTGGGCGGGGCGGTGCGGGCGGTCCTCGGTCAGCGCGGCGAGCACGTCTGCGGCGGCGAGCACCCGCGCGCCGCGCGGGAGGTCGGAGGCGCGGGCGCCGCGGTGGTAGCCGGTGCCGTCGAGGCGCTCGTGGTGCGCGGCCGCGACGGCGGCGAGCGGGGCGAGCACGGGCGTCGCGGACAGCACGCGCTCGGTCCAGTGCGGATGCAGCCGCACCCGCTCGCGGTCGGCCGCGCCGAGCGGCCCAGGGCGGTCCCAGATCGAGCTGACGACGCCCGCACGGCCGACGTCGTGCAGGAGCGCGGCGAGCCGGAGGTCGTCGAGGTCGGCGAGGCCGGCCAGCCGCCCCGCCGCGAGCGCGAGCTGCGCGACGTGCTGCGAGTGGCCGATGAGATGGAAGCCCTTGAGGTCGGCGAACGTCGCGAGCGCCGCGCACGGGCCGTCGAGGCCCGCCGCCGAGAGCGCCAGGACGGGAGCGGGCTCGGCGGCGCGGACCGCATCGACGAGGTCCTCGGCCGCCTCGATCGGGGCGAAGATCTCCTCGGCGTGCGCGAGGAGCACGTCGCACAGGGACGGGTCGAGGTGGCCTCCGGCGCGCCGGGCGATCTCCGCCCGCGCGGCCGCGAGCCCGCCGGTGGCATGGGCGATCGCGGCCTGCTCGGCGACGGCGACGATGCGGGCGATCGGGTCCAGCGCCTCCCCGGCGAGCCCGTCCGGCAGCCCGTGCCCGTCCCAGCGCTCGAACACGTCGGCGAAGGCGTCGAGCACCGCGGCCGGCAGGCCGAGCTGGGTCCCGAGCGCGACGGCCACCTCGCACGACGCGCGGACCGCCGAGGGACCCACCGTCGGCACGACCGCGAGGAACGTCTGCAGCGCCGCCGTGCCCACGGCGTTCTCGAACGCCGCCAGCTGCGCGCCGGCGACCGCGCCGTCGCCGGGATCGAACGTCGCGAGGAAGCGCTCGAACGCGATGTCGTCGCCGAACAACGCGGCGTTCTCACTTGCGTGCCCGCACCCGACGGCCCGCACGAGCGACGCGAGAAACGCCGCGCGGTGGTCGGGCGGGCCGAGCTCCAGCGCAAGCGCCAGCCCGTCGGCGACGAGGCACGCGCGCAGCCCGCGCTCGAACGGCAGACCGGTCGCGAGGTCCGTCGTGAGCGATAGCGCCGCGAGGACGTCGATCAGCCTGGCGCGTTCGGCGAGCATGCCGAACCTGATCAAACCATCACCGACGGCGGCGCGGGCGCTCCCGAAGACCGTGTATGGCAGCTATTGGGCTGCGCATATCGCCCAAGAACTGCCAGACACGAGGGACGCGACTAGATCACGACGTCGTCCTCGGTCGGCGGCGGATCGCGGGCGTCGGGCCAGAGCTCGCGGGCCTCGCTGTAGAGCCGACCGGGCGCGATGTTCTCGGGCGGCGCGAGCCAGTCGGGCAGACGGTAGCTCGGGGGCGGCGGGGGCGGCGGCACGCGCACCTCGTCGAAGAGCCCATCCGCCCGATGGTGCCGGGGGCGGCCGGCCCCGGCCAGCCCTACGGGTAGATGCCGCGCAGCCGCGCGGCTTCGGCGACGCGCTCGATCGAGACCGACAGCGCGGCCATGCGCCAGTCGGTGTCCAGGCGCTCGGCGGCGTCGGTGACGCGGCCGAAGGCCGCGCGCAACTGGCGGCGCAGGCGCTCCTGGACGTCCATCGCGTCCCAGGTGTAGCGCTGGTGGTCCATGACCCACTCGAAGTAGGAGACGGTGACGCCGCCCGCGTTGGCGAGGACGTCGGGGACGACGAGGATGCCGCGCTCGTGGAGGACGACCTCGGCCTCCGGCGTCGTCGGGCCGTTGGCGCCCTCGATGACGAGCTCGCACTGCAGCCGGGGCGCGTTGTCCTCGGTGATCTGGCGCTCGAGCGCTGCGGGGATGAGGACCTCGCACGGCACCTCGAGGACGTCGGCGGGGCCGACCTCCTCGGCGTCCGGGTAGCCGCTGAGGACGCCGTGCTCGGTCATCCAGCGCTCGACCGCCGCGATGTCGAGGCCGTCGACGTTCACGAGCCCGGCGCTGCGGTCCGAGACGGCGATGACCTTCGCGCCGATCGCGTAGAGCTCGCGCGCGGCGACGGAGCCGACGTTGCCGAAGCCCTGGATCGCCACGCGCGCGTCGCGCAGGCTCAGGCCGATGCGCTCGCAGACGGCCTCCAGGACGTAGACGACGCCGAGGCCGGTCGCCGCCTGGCGTCCGCTCGAGCCGCCGAGCACGACGGGCTTGCCGGTGACGATCTCGAAGACGGAGTGGCCCATCATCTGCGAGTAGGTGTCCATGAACCACGCCATCTCGCGCTCGCCGGTCGCCATGTCGGGCGCCGGGATGTCCTTGTCGGGGCCGATGACGGGGATCAGCTCGGCGGCGTAGCGACGCGTGACGCGCTCGCGCTCGCCGAGGCTCAGCGCGCCCGCGTCGACGCGCACGCCGCCCTTCGCGCCGCCGTAGGGCAGCCCGAGCAGCGCGCATTTCCAGGTCATCCACATCGCGAGCGCGGCGCACTCGCCCATCGAGACGTCGGGCCCGTAGCGGAAGCCGCCCTTCGTCGGGCCCATCGTCAGCGTGTGCTGGACGCGGTAGCCCGTGAGGCCGAGCACCCTCCCGCTGTCGAGGCGCACGGGGAAGTTCACGGTGAGCGCGCGGCGGGGCTCGCAGAGGCGCGTGCGGAACTCCGGGTCGAGGTCGAGCAGCGTCGCGGCGCGCTCGAACTGGTCGGTGGCGATGCGGTAGAGCTCGGAGCCCCACTCGCGCCCGGCGGTGATGTCGTCGTCGTGCCGGCCGGCTGCGGTGACGTCAGGCGTGGCCATGTGCTGACCGTATCGACATGCGCGTGCGCCGTCATGAGCGCGCGCGGCCTTTCGGTCCGACGACCCCGTCGACGAGGCCATACGCGATCGCCTCCTGCGGCGTCATGTAGCGATCGCGGTCGGAGTCGGCGTGGATCTGGGCGGCGGTCCGGCCCGTGTGCAGGGCGTACAGGTCGTCGAGCTGCGCGCGCAGGGCGAGCGTCTCGCGGGCGTGGATCTCGATGTCCGACGACTGCCCCTGAAAGCCACCGGTCGGCTGATGGATGAGCATCCGGCCGTTGGGCAGCGTGAAGCGCTTGCCGGGCGCGCCGGCTGTGAGGATCAGCGCGCCCATCGACATCGCCACCCCGCAGCAGATCGTCTGGACGTCGCAGCCGATCGACTGCATCGTGTCGTAGATCGCCAGGCCCGCGTAGACCGAGCCGCCGGGCGAGTTGACGTACAGCGAGATGTCGCGGTCGGGGTCGGCGGACTCGAGGTGCAGCAGCTGCGCGACGACGAGGTTGGCGATCTCGTCGTCGATCTGCTGGCCGAGGAAGACGATCCGCTCGTTCAGGAGGCGGCTGTAGATGTCGAACGAGCGCTCGCCGCGCCCATCCTGCTGGACGACCATCGGGACGAGGGTCATGGTGGCTGCTCCTTTGCCTGTCATGCAACCGATTGGTTGCGTGTACCGTCGGCGCTACGGTAGCATGCGTGCAACCGTTCAGTTGCACAAAGAAGGAGCCGCTGATCCATGGACGTCACCCGCGAGATCACCCTGCCCCTCGAGCCGGAGGCGGCCTGGGACGCCGTCGTCGACCTCGAGCGCTGGCTCACCGAGGACGGGGCGCTGCTGCTCGAGCCGGGCGCCGAGGGCGAGCTCACGCTGCGCGACGGCGAGACGCGCCGGGCGACGGTGCAGGACGTCCGCCCCGGCGAGCTGCTGTCGTTCTGGTGGCACGCGCCGGACGCGCTCGCGACGCTCGTCGAGGTGCGCCTCGTCGGCATCGACGACGGCACGCGCGTCGTCGTCGTCGAGTCCGGCTACGCCGGCGCGCCGGTGTGCCACGCCGACGTCCTCGCGGGCCCCGGCTGGGGGCCGGCGCTCCTGCGCCTGCGCGGCGCCGGGGAGCTCGTCCCGGCGTAGCGAGGACGAGCCGTGATCCCCGCCGGGTACCCCCCGCCGAGCTACGACGCGCTGTCGTGAGTGCCGGCGAGCCCGAGCAGGCCGTCTTCGCGGCGCTCGCCGACCCGACGCGCCGCGCGCTCCTGCGCTCGATCGCCAGCGGCGAGGCCTGCACCCCGACCGAGCTCGCGGCGCTGCTGCCGGTCAGCCGGCAGGCGGTGAGCAAGCACCTCGCGCTGCTCGAGCGCGCGCAGCTCGTCGACGCCGAGCGCAGCGGCCGCGAGGTGCGCTTCCGCGCGACCCCGGCCCCGCTCGGCGACGCGATCGGCTGGATGACCGCCGTCGGCGCGCAGTGGGACGACCGGCTGGCGGCGCTGGGGCGCGCGGTCGCTCGCGGGCACGGGGACGCGGGTCCAGCCTGATCCGGATGGGTGCAATCTGCACCCATCCGGCGATACAGTGTGGACATGCCGAAGGTCATTCAGATCCGAGACGTCCCGGACGACGTTCGCGACGCGCTGGCCGACGCGGCTGAGGCCGAGGGCTTGTCGTTGACGGGATATGTCCGACGCGAGCTCGAACACCTGGCCCGGCGATCACAGCGGGTCCGCGACAACGCGGCGGTCGTGCGACGGACCCAGGAGCAGGTCGGTACTCGCGTCGACCGGGACCTGATCTTGTCTGAGCTCCACGACGGACGACGAGGCGATTGAACGTCGTCGACGCCGGCGTCATCGTCGAGCTCGTCGCCGGCGGGCTTGATCCCGCTCGGCTCGGGGTCGAAGACCTCGCGGCTCCCCATCTGCTCGACAGTCAGGTCATGCATGTCCTGCGAGGCCTCGTGCTACGCGGTGCCCTCACGCAAGAACAAGCCGTCGTGGCCATGGGCGGGTTCGCGGAACTCGCGATCGCGCGTTATCCAGCAGACTGGCTCAGGCCCCGCATGTGGGCGCTTCGTCGCAACCTGAGCGCATACGACGCAACGTACGTCGCGTTGGCCGAGATGACCGCCGCAACGTCGTTGCTCACCACCGACGCGCGCCTGGCACACGCACCGGGCGTTCGGTGCACGGTGCAGGTGCTCTGACGCTGACCGCAGACCGCGCACCGCGCGGCATGGAGACACCTCCTTCATAGCGAGCGGCGCAGGCTCGGCCAGTGCCCGCGGGCACCGGCCAGCGCGACGAGGCCGCCGCCCGCCGGGATCCAGAACACGATCGCGTGGTAGACGAGCACGGCGGCGGTCGCGTCGACCGCGGCGACGCCGTAGAGCGTCAGGGCTCCGGCGAGGCCGGCGTCGAGCACGCCGATCCCGCCGGGGATCGGCAGCGCGTTGGCGAGATAGCCGACGAGATAGCCGAGCACGAGCGCCGCGAGCGGCGGCGCCGCACCGACCGCCGTCAGCACGGCCCACAGCGCCGCGATGTCGAACCACAGGTAGCCGGCGGCGCCCGCCAGCCGCCAGGTCGGGCGCACGAGCGCCGCCCCGGCCTCGCGCGCGCCCGCCGCGAGCTCGCCCGCCGAGCGCCGGGCGAGGGCTGCGACGAGCCCGATCACCGCGACCCCGGCGAGCACGGGCAGCCCCGCGCGCAGGGGGTCTCCGGGCCCGCCCGCGCCGCCGAGCGCCAGCAGGCCCGCGGCGACGAGCGTCACGACGTTCATCGCGCTCGTCAGGACGAACACGGCGCTCGAGCGCCGGACGATCCAGGCCGTCGGCCGGCCCATGACGCTCATGAGCGATCCGGCGATCGCCAGGCCGCCCACGCCCCCGGCCGGCAGCGCGGCGCCCGCGGCCATCGAGGTCCAGGCGAGCGCCCGCGCCGGGCCCCGCGCCAGCCGGTCGAAGAAGCCGCGGAACACGACCACGAAGCTCAGGCACGAGGCGAGCTCCAGCGCCACGGCGACGACGATCCAGCCGGGGCGCGCCGCCCGGATCTCGTCGGCGACCGGGCCCAGCCCCGCGGCGGCGACGAGCAGCGCGAGCGCGAGCGCCCCGACGAGGGCGCCGATCAACAAACGCCGCCGCCGCTCGCGCGAGGCGAACGGGTCGCCCGCCGATGACGCGAGGCGCAGCACCGGCCGCGGGCCCGCTACGCAGGCGTCCTCGCCCGGCGCGCGGCGACCTGCGCGGTCCAGCGCTCCTGGCGCCGGCGCGCGTCGCGGACGAGCGGCGAGTGCGCGATGAGCCACAGCAGCACGCTGTTCAGATGCCGCGCGACGCCGGTCAGCGGCCGCACGACGTCGAGGAACAGCACGACGCGCTCGCCGTCGGTGTCGTTCCAGACCTCGTGGTCGTACGTGTCGTCGAGCAGCAGCGAGCCGCCCGCGGTCCAGTGGCGGATCTCGTCGCCGACGCGGATCCGGCAGGCCTCCGCGGGCTCCGGCACGACGAGCCCGAGGTGGTGGCGCAGGACGCCCTTGTAGGGACCGCGGTGGTTGGGGATGTGCTTGCCCGGCGCGAGGATCGAGAACATCGCCGTCTTCATCCCCGGCACGGTGCGGACGAGCTCCGTCGTGCGCGGGCAGGCCGCCGTGTGCTCGGCGACCTCGAAGCCGTAGCCGAAGAGGAAGTACGTCTGCCAGCGATCGTCGTCGGAGAGATCGACCTGGTCGACGGAGATGTCCTGGAACGCCGGAATCGCCGCGCGATCGGCGAGCACGTCCTCGAGCTCGTCACGGATCTCGGTCCAGTGGCGCTCGAGCTCGGCGACCCACGGGAACTGCGCGGGGTCGTAGAACGGCGTGTCGCCGACCGGCGAGCGGCGGCCGATCCAGCGCTCGACGGGCGCGACGACGAACACGCCGAGCTCGGCGCTCACCGTGACGACCCGCCCGCGCAGACGCTCCAGCAGCGCACCCGGCGCGAGCCGCGCTGCTGCCTCGTGTGAACCCATTGCGACACGCCCCTTCCGGGTCGGCGAGAACTCAGGCCTCGAGTCCTGTCCGGCGACAACCCGTCAGAGCCGGCGCGTCCGGGATCGCATGTCGTTCCGGTCGACCCCCACCGATCAACGCGGCACGTCGTGTTGGTATAGCAACTCGCACTAGGCTGGTCGCGTGCCCGGCTGGGACGACGTGCGCCGGATCGCGCTCGCGCTGCCCGAGACGAGCGAACGCCGGTCGCGCGACCTCGCCCAGTGGCGCGTGCGCGACAAGCTGTTCGTCTGGGAGCGCCCGCTGCGCGGCACGGACCTCGCGGCGCTCGGCGAGGGCGCGCCGGCCGGGCCGATCCTCGGCGCCCGGGTCGAGCACCTCGGTGCCAAGGAGGCGGTCCTCGCGACGAATCCCGACGCCTGCTTCACGACCCCGCACTTCGACGGCTACCCCGCGGTCCTCGTCCGCCTCGACGCGATCGCCGCCGAGGACCTCGACGAGCTCATCGTCGAGGCCTGGCTCGCCCGCGCGCCCAAGCGCGTCGCGCAGGCGTACCTCGACGCGTCGTAGACGGCGTCAGCGCGCGGCTGCGACGACGGTCAGCTCGGCCCCCTGCTGTGTCAGCCCGGCGGTGTACGGGGCGTTGTTGCGCCGCAAGCAGCTCGCGCGGACGTCGTACGTCCCGGGCTCCACGTCGACGGCGCCGGTGACGTCCATCTGCCGGAAGACCGCGATGCCGGCCGCGACGACCTCGAAGGTCTCGACGCTCCGGGTGATCGCCGAGAACGGCGTGTACGTCCCGCCCGTCCCGAGCTCCAGGTGGCAGAAGGCCTGACCGGAGAGGGCGTTGTCGAACGTCGGCTTGAAGACGCCGATCGAGGCGTTGGCGACGAGCCGCGCGGGGAAGCTCACCGTCAGCGGCCCGGAGTGGCCCGCGTCGGCCGCCGCGCCGAGATCGATGACGGTCTGGTCGGTCGTCGTGAGGCCGACGTTCGCGAAGAGGTCCGCGAACCGCTGCTTGCTGCCCGCGCTGTTGGCGGGCAGCTTGATCGCAGCTAGGACGTGCCGCCGAGCGCGACGAACAGCGCGACGTAGGCGACGACGTTGCCCCGGATATGCCCCACCGTCCTGCGCAGCATCCCAGTCTCCTCGTCGTCGCCTAGGTCACGCCCGGACCGCTACCGCTTCCGGGCCTTCTTGCGCTTGCGCATCCGCAACCAGCGCTTGAACAGCTGCAGCATCAGCCCAGCCGCTTCTCGAACGCTGCGAGCTGCGCGCCGATCTCGGCCGGGAGGTCGTCGCCGAACTTCGCGAGGAACTCGCGCACCTGCGGCAGCTGGGCCTTGAAGGCCTCGGGGTCGACCGTGACGACCTGCTCGAGGTCGGCGTCGGAGATGTCCAGGCCGGTGACGTCCAGCTCGCCCGGCCCCGGCACGATCCCGACCGCCGTCTCGACGCCCTGCGCCGTACCGGCGCAGCGCTCGAAGACCCACTTCAGCACGCGGCTGTTCTCGCCGAACCCGGGCCAGAGGAACTTCCCGCTCTCCGGGTCCTTGCGGAACCAGTTGACGTAGAAGAGCTTCGGCAGGTCGGCCCCCTCGCGGGCGCCGATGTCGAGCCAGTTCTGGAAGTACTCGGCCATGTTGTAGCCGCAGAACGGCAGCATCGCGAACGGGTCAAAGCGCAGCTGACCGACGCCGCCGGCGGCGGCCGCGGTCATCTCCGAGCTCATCGTCGAGCCCATGAACACACCGTGGTTCCAGTCGAAGGCCTCGGTGACGAGCGGCACGACCGTCGCGCGCCGGCCACCGAAGATCATCGCGTCGACCGCGACGCCCTTGGGGTCCTCCCACTCCGGCGCGATCGCCGGGTCCTGCGCGGCGGGCGTCGTG
>DATJEE010000224.1:0-12900 GCA_035496995.1 Solirubrobacteraceae bacterium
GGACGCTTGAGACGATCGCCGCCCTGACCGCCGAGGCCGGCATCCGCCGGACGGCGACGATCCTCGCCGGCCCCGCGCTCGGCGCGCGCGGCTTCCGCGACAGCCACCTCTACTCGGCGGCGCGCGACCGCTAGGCGCGGCCGGAGCTCGACGGCGCGGAGAGAGCCCGGCGCGCTTCCTGCATCGCTGAAGGAATCGGGTCGGGCGGGAGTGGCGCGCTTCCGCGTGGGGGGTGCGCCGGATGGCTATCGCCAGGCGAGCGTAACCCGGCGCACCCCCCACGGAGAACGACTGCGCCCGGCTCTCCGCTTCCTCACCGAATGCAGTGCCACGCGCGACGACGAGCGTCGCCAGGCTCGACGCCGCCGTCGGGGCGCGCAGCTGGACCCACGCGACCATCGGGCCGGTCGCGCGGAGCGCGACGATGTCGGCCGCGTCCGCCGACGCGGCGGCCGTGGGAATCGAGAGCGTGCCGCGCGCGGTGCGCAGCAGCACGGTCGGCGCCGTGGCGCCGAACGGCTGGCAGGAGGTCAGCGGCGCGAGATCGGGCAGGGCGGTCATCGTGCTCGTCGCCGCCGACGTCAGGCCCTGCGGCGCGGCGCCGCCGAGCTGCATGACCGTGTCGAGCGTCGCCGTGACGCTGCCGCCGGTGCCGGCGAGGTTCAGCACGCGCACGGCGTCGACCGCCACCGCCGGCGGCGGGCCGAAGGCTGCGAGCTCGGAGAGCAACCGCCCCTGCGGGTCGCACGCGAGGATCCGGCGCGACCCGGCGAGACGCGGCGCGCCGTTGCGAGTAGCACGACGAAGATCCGTGCCGAGCGCGAGGTCGTCATGGCATTGCAACGTACGGCGCGGGCCGGAGGTGTGCGCAGCGGACGAATGACCGGCGAGTACGCTGCGCCGGTGCCGGTGCGGGGGACGATCCGGGAGGGTCTGGCTGGACGCGAGCTGCGGTTGTTCCTCGTCTCGTCGACGGCGTCCTCGCTTGCGCTGTGGGGGTTCACCGTCGTGCTCGCGCTCGCGGCCTACCGCGCGGCCGGCGCCGGCGGCGTGACGCTCGCCGTCGTCGCGCGCGTGCTCCCGGCCGCACTCGCCGCGCCGTTCACCGCGCTGCTCGCCGATCGCCGCTCGCGCCGCGGGCTGCTGCTCGCCCTCGCGGCCGGGTCGACCGCGCTGCTGACGGCGATCGCGCTCGTCGTGGTGGCGGCGGGCCCGTTCGCCGTCGTCCTCGCGCTGACCGCCGGCTACTCGGTGCTGACGAGCGGCCTGGACCCGGCGCAGGCGGCGCTGCTCCCGAGCCTCGCCCGGACCCCGCGCGAGCTCGCCGCCGCCAACAGCCTGTGGAACGGCTTGAACTACGGCGCGCTGTTCCTCGGCTCGCTCATCGCCGGCGTCGCGGTGTCCGCATGGTCGCTGCAGGGCGGCTTCGCCCTCATGGCGGCCGCATCGATGCTCGCGACGCTGGCGCTGCTGCGCATGACGCCCGACGCCCGCCCGCCGCACCGCGCGCCGCGGCCCGGCGCGACCGTCGCCCGCGAGCTGTCGCTCGGGGTGCGCGAGGTCCGGCGCTCGCCGGGGCTCGGCGACGCGGTCAGCGTGCTCGTCGTGCTGGCCTTCGTCAACGGCGTGCTCGACGTCCTCATCGTCGTCGTCGCGGTGAAGCTCGTCGGGCTCGGGACCGGTGGTGTCGGCACGATCTACGCCGCCTGGGGCGCCGGCGGCCTGGCCGGCGCGTTCGCCGGGCTCGCGCTGCTTTCGCGTGGCCGCTTCGGCGCCGCGCTCGCCGAGGGCGCCGTGCTGCTCGTCGCACCGCTGTGCGCGGCCGTGCTCATCGCAGCCCCCGCGGTCGCCGTCGCCGCGTTCGCGATCTTCGGCGTCGGCTACGCCGTCACGGAGACGACGGCGCAGACGCTCGTCCAGCGCCTGGCGTCCGACGAGACGCTCGCACGCGCCTTCGGCGTCGCCGAGACCGCCTCGCAGGCCTCCGTGGCGCTCGGCGCCGTCGCCGCGCCGCTGCTCATGGCGCTCGTCGGCGTGCGGCTCGCGGTCGTCATCACCGCGCTGACGCTGCCGCTGCTGCTCGTCGCCCGCCGGCAGGCGTTCGCGAGCCTCGACGCGCATGCCGCCGTGCCCGAGCGCGAGCTCGCGCTCCTGCGCGCGCTCGACCTCTTCGCGCCGCTGCCGCTGGCGACGATCGAGACGCTCGCCGTGCGCGCCGTCGCGGTACCCGTCGCCGCGGGCGATCGGGTCATCCGCCAGCACGAGATGGGCTCGCGCTTCTACGTCGTCGCCGACGGCGAGTTCGACGTCGACGAGTCCGGCCGCTGGCTACGCCGGCAGGGGCCGGGCGACTACTTCGGCGAGATCGCGCTGCTGCACGACGTCCCGCGCACCGCGGGGGTGACGGCGGTCGGCGACGGCGCGCTGCTCGCCCTGGACCGCGACGACTTCCTCGGCGCGGTCACGGGCCACGCCCGCTCCACCGAGGCCGCCGAGCACGTCGTCGGGACGCGCCTGGGCACGCAGCCCGCCGGCTGACGCCTATGCCGCGGCGGGCCCCTCGAGCTCGAGCACGTCGAAGGACCAGATCTCGCTGCTCGTCCCGACCGGCCCGCCCGAGCGGTGCTGGGCGTGGCCGGCGCGGAAGTCCGGACCCGCGACCCAGGCCTTGAAGTCCTCCTCCGAGCGCCAGCGCGTGATGACGAGGCAGACCTCGCGGTCGTCGTTGGGGCGCAGCAGCTCGAAGGCCTCGAAGCCCTCGGCGCTGGAGACGCGGCCGGCGCGAGAGGCGAAGCGCTGCTCGAACTCCTCGAAGCGCTCGCGCGGGACGGTGATGGCGTTGATCTTCACGATGCTCACGCGCGGGATCCTACGACGCGCCGGAGCGCACCGCAGATCACGCGCGGCGTCAGCGCGCGGCGTTGACGAGCCCGATCAGATGGCCCTCGGGGTCGGTGAACTGCCCGAGGATGAGCCCGGGCATGACCTCCTCGGGCCCGAACACCCTCGTGCCACCGAGGCCCTCGGCCTTCGCCAGCGCCGCCTCGATGTCGTCGACCTTGACGTAGAACGTGACGTGGCCGTCGTAGCCCTCGGGCCCGCCGGCGACGCCGCCGCCGATCCCGATGCCGTCCTCGGTCTGCGCGGTCTCGCGCGCGACGACGCCGTACTTCATCGGGTTGTCGGCGTCCATCTCCCAGCCGAAGAGCTCCCCGTAGAAGGCCTGCGCCGCGGCCCCGTCCTTGCTGATGATCTCGAAGTGGACGACCGGCTGTCCCATCGTTCCCGCCTCTCTGCGCCGCCCCGCGGCGCCTCGTGTTCTCGATCCACGTCTACCCGCGGAACTCCGCGCGCCAGTAAGGACCGCTGCGGTCGGGCAGCCCCTCGACGCGCACGACGTCCAGCCGCCCGTCCGCGAAGGCGTCGATCTCGGCCCGCGTCAGCGGCCACGGCGGCCCGTCGACGGGCCCGTCGGCGCTGTCGCGGGCGTTGGCGAGGACGAGCAGCCTCCCGCCCGGGGCGACGAGGCGCGCGACCTGCGCGATCGCCGCGGCGCGCGGCGGATCGGGCAGCGACTGGATCGTCCGGCTCTCGAAGACGAGGTCGAACGCCCCCTCCCACTCCGGCGGCGGGTCGAGCAGGTCGGCGGCGACGTAGCGCACCGCCGAGTCCGGGAAGCGCCGCCGCGCCGCCGCGACCGCCGTCGGCGCGATGTCGAAGGCGACCGTCGCAAAGCCGAGCCCGGCGATGTGCTCGGCGTCGTCGCCGAGGCCGCAGCCGACGACGATCGCGCGGCGGCCGTCGCCGCGCAGGTCACGCGCGGCGGCCCACTCCACGAGCAGCGCGTGCGGGGCCGCGCGGTCCCACGGGACGGCCCGCTCGCCGCGCTCGGCGGCGCGGTAGAGCGGCTCGAACCAGCCGGTCGCGTCGGGGTCGGCGGGCACGCCCGCCAAGCTCGCAGCACGCCGTGCCACTGTCCAGTGCGAACCGGGCGTTTGTGTTTGTGCCCGCGGATGCCGATGCTGTCGGCATGATCCAGGCGCAAGGACTGACGAAGCACTTCGGGAAGACCGTCGCCGTCGACGAGCTGTCCTTCGACATCCGCCCGGGTGTCGTGACCGGATTCCTCGGGCCCAACGGCGCCGGCAAGTCGACGACGATGCGGATGATCCTCGGACTCGACCACCCGACGGCCGGCACCGTCACGGTCGGCGGCCGCAGCTACCGCGAGCTCGCCGCGCCGATGCGCGAGGTCGGCGCGCTGCTCGACGCGGGCGCGGTGCACGGCAAGCTCACGGCCAAGGCGCACCTGCGCTGGCTCGCCGCTGCCGGCGGGCTGCCGCGCGCGCGGGTCGCGGAGGTGCTCGACATGGTCGGCCTCGCCGACGTCGCCGACCGGCGCGTCGGCGGCTTCTCGCTCGGCATGCGCCAGCGCCTGGGCATCGCCGGCGCGCTGCTCGGCGACCCGGCGACGCTGCTCTTCGACGAGCCGATGAACGGCCTGGACCCCGAGGGCATCCGCTGGATCCGGATGATGCTGCAGCGCTTCGCCGCCGAGGGCCGCACGGTCGTCGTCTCCAGCCACCTCATGCACGAGATGGAGGAGACCGCCGACCACGTGCTCGTCATCGGGCGCGGGCGGCTCATCGCCGACACGAGCACCGCGGAGTTCACGCTGCGCGCGGCCGGCAGCCACATCCGCGTCGTCTCGCCCGACTCGGCGGCGCTGACGCCGCTGCTCGAGCGGGCGGGCGGGCAGGTCGTCACGAGCAACGGCGCGTTCGCGGTGAGCGGCCTCACCGCGGCGACGGTCGGCGACCTCGCCGCCGAGCACGGCCTGCGCCTGCACGAGCTCTCACCGCAGAAGGCGAGCCTCGAGACGGCGTTCATGGAGCTCACCCAGGACAGCGTCGAGTACCGGCCCGAAGGGATGGCGGCATGAGCGACGTCGACCGCAGTTCCGAGACTGCGCGGAACGGAGGGCGAAACTTCCTGTTCACGTTGCGGTCCGAATGGACAAAGCTCGTCTCGCTGCGCTCGACGAAGCTGCTCGTCGGCCTCGCGATCCTCCTGAGCATGGCGCTGACGGCGCTGCTGGCGATCGTCATCGGCGAGACCTTCCACAGCTGGCATCCGATCGACAAGCTGAAGTTCGACCCGACCGACAGCGCCGGCGTCGGCGGGATCGTCACGGCGATCCTCTTCCTCGTCCTCGGCGTGAAGGCCGCGACGAGCGAGTACGGCTCCGGGATGATCCGCCTGACGCTCACCGCGACGCCGCAGCGCTGGCGCGTGCTGGCCGCCAAGGCGCTCGTCGTGATGGGGATCACCGCGCTCGCCGGGCTCGCGTCCGTCATCGGCATGCTGCTCACGTCGACGCTCGTCTTCAGCTCCTACGGGCTGGCGACGCCGGACCTCACGGGCCACGCCGCCGTGAAGCTCCTGCTCGTCGGCAGCCTGCTCGCGCCGCAGTTCCCGCTCATCGGGATGACGCTCGGCCTGGCGCTGCGCAGCACCGCGGCGGCGATCATCGGAACGCTCGGGGTGCTGTTCGCGCCGGCGTTCGTCTTCGGGCTTCTGCCCTCGTCCTGGCAGGACGCCGCGCGCTGGTTTCCGGGCGCCGCGTCAGACGGCCTCAGCGGCGCTGCCGACGGCCTGGCGCCGGGGCTGTCGCTCGCCGTGGTCCTCGCCTGGACCGCCGCGTTCCTCGCGTCCGCCTGGATCGTCTTCGAGCGCCGCGACGCGTGAGCGGTGCAGCGCGACGCCGCCGATGACGAGCGCGACGCCCGCGACCTCGGCGGCGCTCGGGATCTGCGCGAGCACGACGATCCCGATGACCGTCGCGAGCGCCGGCAGCAGCGCGACCATCAGCGCGTAGGTCGCGCGCGCGAGGCGCGCCATCGCGAGCTGGTCGGTGACGTACGGCACGACCGATGACGCGATGCCGACGGCGATGCCCGCGAGCAGCGCGACGGGATCCAGCAGCGCCGGGGCCGCCTCCCAGCCGCCGATCGGCGTGACGACGACGGCCGCGACGAGCATCGCCGCCGCGAGGCCGTCGATGCCGCTCAGGCCGGGACCTGGGCGATTGGCGACGCGGTCGGCGAGGACGATGTAGAGCGCGAACAGCAGCGCGTTGGCGAACGCGAACGCCAGGCCGAGCGGCTCGCCCGCCAGGCGCACGTCGCTGAGCAGGTAGACGCCGCCGACCGCGAGCCCGAGCGCCGCGAGGTTGCGCGCGCTGCGCGCGCCCGCCGCGGCGAGGGCGATCACCGGGAGGAACTCGATCGCGGCGACGGTGCCGAGCGGCAGGCGGCTGATCGCCGTGTAGAAGCAGACGTTCATGACGGCGAGCACCGCGCCCCACCCGAGCAGCAGGCGCCGGCCGTCGCCGTCGAGCGCCGCGAACGCGCGCCAGGGCCGGCGCCAGAGCGCGAAGATCAGCGCCGCGGAGGCGATCCGCAGCCAGGCGACGCCGAGGACGTCGACGCGCGCGAAGAGCAGGACGGCGAACGACGGCCCGAGGTAGTGAAAGACGGCGCTGACGACGAAGTACAGCTGCGGTGGCGGTCGGCGCACACCCGAAAGACTGCCCGCTCAAATCGCGCTCGTACAGGGTCAACCGCAGGTAGACTGCCGCCGATGCCTCCGAATCACAGGCGCAGCGCGCAATTCGCCGACGGCGCCCCGCTGGACGCCACGAACCTGCGCCTGCTCGCCGAGCTGCAGGCGGACGCCCGGCTGAGCCTCGCGGAGCTCGGGCGCCGCGTCGGGCTGTCCTCGCCGGCGGTCGCCGAGCGCCTGCAGCGCCTCGAGGACGACGGCGTCATCCGCGGCTACCACGCCGAGCTGGACCCGCGCGCGCTCGGCTTCGCGCTGAGCGTCGTGATCCGCATCCGGCCCGCGCCGCGCGAGCTGCACGCCGTCGCCGACCTCGCCCGCGCCACGCCGGAGGTCGTCGAGTGCCGGCGCATCACCGGCGACGACTGCTACGTCATGCTCGCCCACGTGCGCTCGGTCGAGCACCTCGAGGAGGTCATCGACCGGTTCGCCGCCCACGGGCAGACGACGACCTCGATCGTGCAGTCGTCCCCCGTGCCGCCGCGGGGTGTCCTGCTGGCGGCGGGCGAGCCGTCGCAGCGACGCACCGGGTAACAGCCTGGCAACGAGCGCTTCACAGCGCCGACACCAGGACGGCGCCCGGCTGCTCTGAGGTACCGGAGGTACTGCCGGCAGCCGGCCGGCAGCGGTCCACGGAGGTACGACGCAGATGTCAAGCAAGCTGCAACGCCGCGTCCTGCAGGCGGGCGCCGTCACCATCCAGTTCCTCTCACGCGACACGCTGACGGCCGTCCAGGACCAGGGCGACACGCTCCACGGCCAGATCGACGCGCTGGACTCCGGCTACACCCTGGATGCCGGGGCCGACTACTCCAACACCGCCAACCAGCCCGTGCGCTGGCTCGCCGAGGGCCGCGACGCGTCGGCGACGATCGACGCCGCCAGCGCCGGCTTCGGCAAGAACGACGGCGACAACGAGATCACCGGCGTGCACGTGTCCGACGGCGACCCCGGCCCGGGCGGCATCCTCGGCGCCAAGGCGCCGGACGTGTTCAAGGGCGGCTGGCGCTGGTTCTACACCCAGCAGCACGGCGACAACCCGACGTACGAGGTCGTCCCCGCCGGCGGCTGAGGCCGAGGCCGGGCGCTCAGGCCGGCCGACGGCTCCGCGGCGCGGGGCCCTCGGCCGTCGCGGCGCAGTCGCGCTTGAACGCCTCCCAGTCCCAGCCCCGCAGGAACGCGTCGGCCGCGGCGTCGCCGCCGGCGATCACCGCGTCGCGCGTGGCCTGCGACGCATCGAACTCGACGACGCCGATCGCGCTCGTGTCGACGTGGATCGTCCGGCGCGCGACGCAGGGGCGCTCGAGGTACGTCTGGTCGTGCCCGACGATCGCCGTCGCGACGACCTGCTCGAGCAGGTGCACGGGCGGCAGCGCCGGCAGCGCGACGCCGGGAAACAGCGAGGCGTCGCCGGCGGGGAGGTCCGGGATGACCTTGATGCCGAGCGTCGGCCAGCGCGGCACGACGGCGTCGGTGCGGTCGAAGATCTCGATCGGGTAGTTCGACAGGACGCCGCCGTCGACGAGCGTCGTCTGCTCGCCGGTGGACCCGTCGCGGAGCTTCGCGGGCTCGAAGTACAGCGGGATCGACATCGACGCGCGGACGGCGTCGGCGACGAGCTGCTCGTCGGGGTCGAGGTTGAGCAGGTGGTAGTCCCACGGCAGCCGCAACAGGCGCCCGCGCGTGACATCGGTCGCCATGACGACGAGCTTGTAGCGCTGGTAGGGCTCGCGCGCGGGATCGTCGTGCGGATCGCTGCGGCGCAGGTCGCCGAACGTCGTCACACCGAGGTCCGCGAGCTCGCCGGCGACGAAGCGGCGGATGTAGTCGCCGGCGTAGGCGCCGCTGCGGTGCAGCAGGCCGGCCACCTCGCCGAGGAGCGGGATCTTCGGCAGCCCGCGGTCGGGCACGCGCGCGTATTGCAGCCGCGCCATCGCCTCGCCGAGCCGGCGCTCGTCGGCGCCCGCGGCGATCAGCGCCCCGACGATCGCGCCCGCCGACGTGCCGGCGATGCGCTCGAAGCGGTAGCCGGCGCGCAGGAGCCGGCGCGCGGCGCCGCCGAGGCCGATGCCCTTGATGCCCCCGCCCTCGAGGACGAGATCGGCCGCCGTCATCGGTCTACCGTAGCGGCCGGCGCAGGAGGTAGACGTCCATGATCCAGCCGTGGCGCTCGCGCGCCGCGGCGCGGACGCGGACGATCTCGGCGGCGACGTCGCGCAGCCGGCCGGCGAGGAGCAGCTCGTGCTCGGTCCCGACGTAGGCGCCCCACCAGATCTCGGTGTCGCGGTCCTCGATCGCGTCGAAGGCGCACGCGGCGTCGAGCATGACGACGACGTCGCCCGCGTCGCTGCCGTGCGTCTCGAGCAGGCGGCGGCCGGTCGTGATCGCGATCGGCTCGCCGACGCGGTTCAGCGGGATGCGGTGCGCGGCGGCGAGCGCCTGGACGGAGCTGATGCCCGGGATGACCTCGACGTCGAACGCCACGCGGCCGCGCGCCGCGATGTCGTCGAGCACGGCGATCGTGCTGTCGTAGAGCGCCGGGTCGCCCCAGACGAGGAACGCGCCGCAGCCGTCGTCGCCGAGCTCCTCGGCGATCAGCGCCTCCCAGGCATCGGCGCGCGCGCTGCGCCAGGCGGCGACCGCGGCGGCGTAGTCCGGCGCCGCGCGGTCGCGCTCGGGGTCGGGGACGTCGACGATCCGGTAGGACTCGCCCTCGATGAACCGCTCGCAGATCTCCTTGCGCAGGCGCACGAGCTCGTGCTTGGCGGCGCCCTTGTCCACGACGAAGAAGACGTCGGCGGCGTTGAGCGCCGCGATCGCCTGGACCGTGACGTGATCGGGATCGCCCGCCCCGATGCCGATGACGAGCACGCGCCTCACGACGGGCGGGCGCGGCGATGACGGTGCTCGTGCTCGGCGGCACCGCCGAGGCGCGCGCCCTCGCGGACGCGCTGGCGCAGACCGTGCCCGGGCTGCGGGTCGTCTCGTCGCTCGCGGGCCGCGTCGCGCGCCCGCGGCTGCCGGCCGGCGAGGTGCGCATCGGCGGCTTCGGCGGGCCCGACGGCCTCGAGGCCTGGCTCGCCGAGCACGAGGTCGCGGCCGTCGTCGACGCGACGCACCCCTTCGCCGAGACGATCTCCGCCTCGGCCGTCGCCGCCTGCGAGCGCCGCGGCGTGCCGCTGCTGCGGTTGGAGCGCGAGGGCTGGCGGCCGCGCGCGGGCGATCGCTGGCGCTGGGTCGCCGACATCGACGAGGCCTCGCGGACGTTCGAGCACGGCGCGCGCGTGCTGCTGACGACCGGCCGCCAGGGCCTCGCCGCGTTCGCCCACCGCGACGACGCCTGGTTTCTCATCCGCTGCGTCGACCCCCCGGAGGTGGCGCTGCCGCCCCGCCACGAGCTGCTGCTCGACCGCGGGCCGTACACCCTCGCCGGCGAGCTCGCGCTCATCGACGCGCACGGCATCGACGTCGTCGTGACGAAGGACAGCGGCGGGACGCACACGCAGGCCAAGCTCGACGCCGCGCGCGAGCGCCGCCTGCCGGTCGTCATCGTGCGCCGGCCGCCGCGCGCGGACGTCCCGACGCTGACGTCGGTCGACGGCGCGCTGCGCTGGGCGCGCCATCACGGGTAGCGGCGCGGCGTGTAGACGCGCGGCGCGGCCCCGGCGGCGCCCGCGATGACGCGCGTCGCCGACGACCCGACGATCAGCAGCGTGCGCATGTCGACGGCGTCGAGGTCGACGGCCGCGATCGTCGTGACGGTGACGGTCTCCTCCGGCGCGCCGACGGCGCGCGCGACGACGACCGGCGTGTCGGGTGCGCGGTGGCGGCGCAGGACCTCGAACGCGCGCGTGAGCTGCGCGCGGCGCGTGCGCGACGCCGGGTTGTAGAGCGCGAGCACGAGGTCGGCGGCGCCCGCGGCCTCGAGGCGGCGCGCGACGACCTCCCAGGGCTTGAGCTGGTCCGACAGCGACAGGACGCAGAAGTCGTGGCCGAGCGGCGCGCCGACGCGCGCCGCTGCGGCCTGCATCGCCGAGAGGCCGGGCACGACGCGGACGTCGACGCCGGCGAGCGCGCCGTCGTCCTCGTCGAGCTGTTCCAGGACGGCCGCGGCCATCGCGAAGATCCCCGGGTCGCCGGAGGAGACGACCGCGACGCGCGCGCCGGCGGCGGCGAGCTCGAGCGCGTGGCGCGCGCGCTGCGCCTCGACGCGGTTGTCGCTCGGGTGGCGGCGCTGGCCGCGGCGCTCGGGGACGCGCGCGACGTACGGCTCGTAGCCGACGAGATCGTCGGCGTCGGCGAGCGCCTCGCGCGCCTCGGGCGTGAGCCACTGCGCGCCGGCCGGGCCAAGGCCGACGACCGTGACGCGCCCGCGCCCGTTGCCGTTGCCGTTGCCGTCGTGCGCGGGCACGCCGGTCGTCGGCACGAGCACGAGCGACATGTACGGCACGGTGCCGGCGTCGACGTCGCGCAGCGGCGCGACCCGCTCGGCGTCGGAGCTCGCGCGCTCGACGTAGACCGCGCGCGCGGTGACGCCGGCGCGCTCGGCGGCCCTGCGCACCGCGGCGAAGCGGCGCCCGAGCTTCAGCACGACCGCCGCGTCGGTGCCGCGCAACCGCTCGGCGAGCTGCTCGGGCGCGAGCGTCCCGGGCACGATCGTCAGGACGTCGTCGCGCTTGGCCAGCGGCGTGCCGGCCGCGGCGGCGGCGGCGCTGAACGACGTCACGCCGGGGACGACCTCGGTCGCATAGCGCGGGGCGAGGCGCTCGTGGAGGTACATGTAGGAGCCGTAGAAGAACGGGTCGCCCTCACAGAGCACGGCGACGTCGCGGCCGGCGTCGAGGTACTCGGCGAGGCTGTCGGCGGCGTCGTCGTAGAACTCGCGCAGCGCGGCCTCGTAGCCGCCCGGGTGGTCGGTCTGCTCGGTCGTCACGGGGTAGGCGAGCGCGAGCTCGATCTGGCCGGCGCGCAGATGCGGCGCCGCGATCCGGCGCGCGACGCTGCGGCCGTGGCGGGCGACGGGGTAGGCGACGACGTCGGCGGCGCCGATGATCCGCTGCGCCTTGAGCGTCACGAGCTCCGGATCGCCGGGCCCGACGCCGACGCCGAAGAGTCGCCCCGCGGCGGTCATTCGGCGGCGCTCGCGAGCGCGTTGACGGCGGCGGCGGCGATCGCGCTGCCGCCGCGGCGGCCGTGGACGACGAGGTGCTCGAGCCCCGACGGGTCCGCGGCGAGCGCGACCTTCGACTCGGCCGCCCCGATGAAGCCGACGGGGACGCCGATGACGCCCGCCGGCCGCGGGGCACCGCCGGCGACGAGCTCGAGCAGCCGGAAGAGCGCCGTCGGCGCGTTGCCGACGACGACGAGCGCGCCGGCGAGGTGCTCGCGCCAGAGCTCGAGCGACGCGGCCGTGCGGGTCGTGCCGAGCTCGGCGGCGAGCGCGGGGACGCGCGGGTCCGGGAGCGTGCAGATGACGGCGTTGGCGGCGGGCAGCCGGGCGCGCGTGATGCCGGCGGCGACCATCGACGTGTCGCAGAGGATCGGCGCGCCGGCCGCCAGCGCCTCGCAGGCGGCGGCCGCGAAGCCCGGCGAGGCCGCGACGTCGGCGGCGAGGTCGACCATCCCGCAGGCGTGGATCATCCGCACGACCGTGCGCTCGAGCAGCGGATCGAGGCCGGCGAGGTCGGCCTCGGCGCGGATCGTGGCGAACGAGCGGCGGTAGATCTCCGCGCCGTCGCGGACGTAGCCCGTCACGGCAGCGCGGCGTAGCTCGTCGGGATGTTTTCGGCAGCCGTCATCGCTCGTCCTCGCCTACGGGCGGCTCCCGAGCAGCGCGCCGGGCGGGCAGCCGCAGCCGCGCTCGCACGCCGCCCAGTGCTCGGCCGGCGATCCGGGCCCGCGCTCGAGCGCGCGCGCGGCGGCGACCGCCCGGACGTCGAACTGCGCCGACGCGCAGGCGCCGAGCCCCGCGCAGGCCGTCAGGCCCTGCCAGCCCGAACCTTCGCCGACGACGAGGTCGAGCGCGGCCAGCTCGGCGAGCAGCCGCGGGGCGCGGGCGGCGGGGACGTCGAGGAGCGTCACGGTGCGAGCGGACGACAGGCGCAGTTCGCCGAGCTGCGCCAGGCGCGCGGCCGTCGCGCAGTCCAGCCGCCCGAGCGGCGCCAGCGCGGTCACCGCGACGAGGCCGTCGCGCTGGGTGAGCGCGCCGAGCGCGAGCGGGCGAACGTCGTGTGCGGGCGCGCAGCGCAGCAGCGCGCCGCCGAGGCAGTGGGCGATCCG
>DATJEE010000225.1:0-5865 GCA_035496995.1 Solirubrobacteraceae bacterium
CACCGGGGGGGCCCCCCGCGCGGGCCCCGCGACGATGGGCTCCGCGGCCGTTGTCGACGAGGCCGAGCGCGACGCCATCGCCGGCGTGCTCGGCGTCTGACTCGCACGCGCGTCCAGGGGCTTGCGGCATAGCTCGCGTTGCCTGCGTGGGCTGTCGATTCACCGGCCAGAGCCACAGGTGAACCCCACATGAATGCACGAACCAAGGTCTTGAAGGAACTCGTCCGCGACGCGCACTACGTCATCGACGAGCGGGCGATCGCGGAGGCGATCCTCGTGCGGGCGATGGCCCAGCGCACGCTGCCCGACATCACGTTCCGCAGCACGCCGCACGTGCCGCAGGTGCGCTCGTTCCGGCCGCACCGCGGCGCGCGCTCCTTCCGGCTGACGCGCGGGGACCGCCGCCCGCCGCATCGCTCCAGCGACGAGCCCGAACCCTCGTACGCACGCTGAGGTTCGGCGGCGCGTGAGCTCGCCGCGCAGTGGGTAGAGACTGCCTCTCCGAGGGGAGCGAGCCCGTCCGCCCGGCCGGCTCGCGAACCAAGAACTGAGGAAGATGTGCAAGGCAACGACGCTGCGACGCAGCCGCAGGCTTCGCCCTCGGGCGGCCTGCCGGCAATCGCGGAGCACTTCGCGCGAACGGCGGCCGCGCCCGCCGCCGCCCGTCGCATGGTCGCAAGCCGGTTCGGCGACCTGCTCGCAGAGGAGACGCTCGAGGACGTGCTGCTCGTCGTCAGCGAGCTCATGACGAACGCCGTCCTCTACGGCGAGGGTGGGGTGCGGCTGCGGCTCGCCGTCGACAAGGACACCGTCATGGGCGAGGTCACCGACGAGGGCTCCGGGTTCGCCGGGCGCCCGCCGGCGCACGACGCGGCGCGCGTCGGCGGCCACGGCCTGCGCATCGTCGGGCACGTCGCCGAGCGCTGGGGCACGGGCGCCGAGGAGACGAACGTCTGGTTTCACATCCTGGCGCAGCGGTAGCAGGCGGCCTCGTTTCGCCATTCGGGGCCCTGGGTAAGCGACCTGACAGGGACGACGCCTCGATCGCACCGCACAAAAGTGGTGGCGGCGAGAGAGAACGTCGACGACTTCACCCAACCTGAACCTAGGGAGTGAGCCGTGGCGATTCTCGAAATACCAGCTGCTCATGCGAGCGGCGACGCGGAGACACAACTCGGCGGAGAAGCGCGGCGCCGCCGCGCCCGCGACGAGCAGCGCCTCTTCCAGGCCTGGCTCGACACCGGTGACCTGCGGGCGCGCGCCGCGCTGGCCGAGCGCTTCATGCCGCTCGCGCGGTCACTTGCCAGGCGCTACCAGCGCTCGGGCGAGCCGTTCGACGACCTTGTCCAGGTCGCATCCGTCGCGCTCGTCAAGGCGATCGACCGCTACGACCCGGCCCGCGGCTGCGCGTTCAGCTCGTTCGCGGTCCCGACGATCGCCGGCGAGCTCAAGCGCCATTTCCGCGACCACTCGTGGACGGTGCGCCCGCCCCGCGACCTCCAGGAGGTCACGCTGCGCGTCGAGAACGCGCTGACCCGCCTCACGCAGCAGCTCGACCGCTCGCCGACGACGCGCGAGCTCGCGGCGGCCGCCGACCTCGACGAGGAGCAGGTCCTCGAGGCGCTGCAGGCGCGCCGCGGCCGCTCGGCCGTCTCGCTACAGGCGCCGCAGGGCGAGCCCGGCGACGGGCTGACGCTCGGCGACACGCTCGGGATCGAAGATCAGGGGCTCGTGCGCGCCGAGCAGCGCGCCGCGCTCGACGACCTCCTGAAGACCGTCCCGTCCCGTGCGCGGGAGATGGTGCGCCTGCGCTTCGAGGAAGACCTGACGCAGGCCGAGATCGGGGCGGTGTTCGGCGTCAGCCAGATGCAGGTCTCGCGGATCCTGCGCCAGACGATCGCGCAGCTGCGCGAGGTCGCCGAACGGGCCGAGGGGCCGCGCCCCGGCGGCCTGGCCTCACTCACCGGGTAGCAGCGGACCTCACCGAAAAAAGTACGAGCCGCAACTTCTCGCGCCGCGCGGACGTTATAGACGCGCGGCACCCGCTGGTGCCGAAAAGCCGGGCACCAACGCCAGTTTCACTGGAGGAGACTCGATGTCTATCAAGCGACTCGGACTGCGGTCCGTGGCGGTCACTGCCGCGCTCGTTTCACTGTACGCCGGCGCCTCGGCCGCGTCGGTTCGCGTACCACTGTCAGGGTGGGACTGGGGTAACCCCGCCCCGCAGGGCAACGCGCTCGGCGCGATCGATTTCCAGCTCGGTCGTGGCTACGCCGTGGGCGCAGCCGGCACCGCGCTGCGCACCGACGACGGCGGCACGACCTGGTCGGGCCTCGCGACCGGGACCGCCGCCGACCTCGCGCGCCTGCAGATCATCGACCCCGAGACCGTGACGATCCTCGGCGCCGACGGCTGCGTCCTGCGCCGCACCGACGACGGCGGCAAGACGTTCCACAAGATCTTCATCGTTGCCGAGACGGACTGCCCCGATCGCGTGCGGTCCTCGTACTTCGTCGACAAGACGACGGGCTATCTCCTGCTCGCCGACGGGTCCGTGCTGCGCACGACCGACGCCGGGCAGTCGTTCTCCAAGCAGACCGCGATCCCGGGCACGCAGGCGAGCGCGACGCCCGGCGGCGCGGTCGCCAAGGAGATCGTCTTCAACAGCGCCGATGCCGGCATCGCCTTCGTCTCGCCGGGCGGCCCCGAGCCGAGCGTCGCGTACTTCACGACCGACGCCGGCATCTCCTGGAAGCCGCTCACGATCCCCGCCGGCGATGTCGAGCGCGTCTACCGCTTCGACGCCAACACGCTGTATGCGACCGGCGCCGAGACGCTCATGCGTAGCACCGACGCGGGCCTGACGTGGACGAAGCAGGCGTTCGGCGCCGGGCTGACGCTGACGTCGATCGGCTGTGCCGACGCGCTGACCTGCCTCATCACGACGAGCAAGGGCGAGCTCGACCGCACGACCGACGGCGGCGCGACCGCGACGACGATCACCGCCTCGAGCGTCCCGCTGTTCGGGGCGGCGTTCGCGAACCCGACGCGCGCGGTCGCCGTGGGCAGCGCCGGGCAGACCGTCGTCTCCGACGACGCCGGCGTCAACTACCTGCCGGTCGGCGGCGACGTCGGCGGCCAGTTCTCGCGCGTGCGACGCGGGCCGGTCCCGAGCTCCGCGTTCGCACCGGGGGCCAAGGGGCAGCTCGCGCTGACGGCCGACGGCGGCGTGACGTGGAAGGTCGCGAACGTCTCGACGTCGGCCGACCTGATCGACACGTCGTGGCCCGATCTCAAGACCGGCTACGCGCTCGACGTCCGCGGCGGGCTGTTTCGCACGCAGAACAGCGGGTTGACGTGGCAGACGCTCAGCGCCGGGCCCGGTGGCGCGGCGCGGGCCGTCGTCGCGATCGGCGGCAGCGACACCGTCCTGCTCTTCGGCCCGAGGGGGATCAAGAAGGCGACCGGTGGCGGCGAGTTCAACGCCGTTGCCGGCAAGGCCGTCGCCAGGGCGGCGCTGGGCGACGCGCAGCTCGCGGGCTCGGCCGTGTTCGCCTGGGGCCCGAAGGCGCTGCTGGCCTCGACCGACAAGGGCACGACGTGGAAGGCGATCAAGCTGCCGACGAAGAAGACGCGCGTCCGTCAGGCGGCGTTCGCCTCGCGCGCGGCGGGCTTCCTGCTCGACGCGTCCGGGCGCGTGTGGCGCACAGCCAACGGCGGGCGCACGTGGTCGCAGTCCTTCTCGGCCGGCACGGCGCGGATCACGGGGATGACGTTCGGCTCGGCGACGAGCGGCTACCTCAGCGTGGGCGGGTTCGGCGCCGACAGCGCCAACGCGTATGTCCTGCACACGACCGACGCCGGGCGCTCGTGGCGCCCGCAGGCGGTTGCGACGGGCGTCATCGCGCCGCTGGGCATCGTCGCGTCCGACGCGCTGCACGCGTTCACGCTCGTGCAGCCCAACGGCACGCCGCTGGCGCGGCGCTTCTTCTTCACCGCGACCGGCGGCGACGCGGGCGCGGCCTCGCCGCTGAAGATCAGGGCGACGCCGGCGAAGTTCACGAAGCGCTCGCTGAAGCGCACGAGGGGCAGGGTGACGATCACCGGGACGCTCGGCGGCGCCATCGGCGGCGAGCAGATCACGGTGTCGGCGCGGGCGGTCAACGGCGTCGACTGGACGAGCAAGACCGTCACCGCGGGCGCCAACGGCGGCTCGTTCTCGGCGACGTTCAACGTGAAGAACGCGGCGGTGTTCGTCGCACAGTGGGCCGGTGACAGCGGCCGCATCGGGGAGGGCACCCCGCCGCTGCTGGTGACGGTGACGAAGTAAGTAGCTCGCGGTCGTCTCGCCCGGGGTCGCTTGTAGGCCCCGGGGGGTCGCCGACTGAACGTGCGCCGGGCGTGCAGCCCGACCGCGATCGGGCCCTGAGCTCGGCCGGTCCCGCCTTCGTGGGACGCCCGGAGTGCGGAGCGACGACGAACAATGCCGCAATTTGCGACATTTTCTCGCCCGACGGGGGCGAATTTCGTCATACGGTCCCCTAGAGCAGGAAAGGTCCCGTCGGGGCCCGGGCGCGGGGGTAGGACGGATGGGCGAGGAGCAGGGCGGAGGGAGAGGCAGCAGCCCGGCGGAGGAACTCATCCTCCGCACCGTGGCAGCCCACGCCGACTCGCTGCTCCGGATGGCGCGCCGGCACTCGATCTGCGTCGACGACGCCCAGGACGCCTACCAGCGCGGCCTCGAGATCTTCATGGCCCACGCCGAGCAACTCGACCCCGAGCGCGCGGCGGGCTGGCTGCACGTCGTCGTCAAGCGCGAGGCCCAGGCGATCCGCCGCGCGCGCCGCAAGGAGGTGAGCTCGTCGGACGTCGACTACGACCTCCACGAGTCCGCTCGGGTGCCGACGCCGGAGGAGCAGCTGATGAGCTTCGACCTCGTCAGTCGCTCCGCCGAGGCGCTGCAGCGGCTGAAGCCGCAGGAGCTGCGGGCGCTGTGGCTGAAGGCACAGGGGCACAGCTACAACGACATCGGCGCGATCACGGGGTGGTCGTACACGAAGGTCAACCGCTGTCTCACCGAGGGTCGCCGCAACTTCCTGTCGCGCTACGCGGGGATCGAGTCAGGCTCGGAATGCGAGCGCTGGATGCCCGTGATCTCGGCGATGGTCGACGGCGAGGCGACGCCGGAGCAGATCCTCGAGCTGCGGCCGCATCTGCGCAACTGCCCGGGCTGTCGCGCGACGCTCAAGGCGCTGCACGACACCTCGACGCCGCTGTCGGCCGTCCTTCCGATCCCGCTTGTCGTCGTCGCCGGCGGCGGTGGCGGCGAGCACGTGGCGAACGCGTTCATGCGCGCCTACGAAGCCGTCGCCGGCGGGTTTCACGAGCGCGCCGTGCACTCGGCCACGAAGATGCAGGCGGCGCTGGAGGCCGCGGCCGGCGGAAAGGTCGCGGCGGTCGCGGCGTCCGCCGCAGCGGTGGCCGGAGGCGGCTACGCGACCGTCGAGCACACGGTCCTCAAGCAGCGGCACCACCATCCCGCCAAGGTCGCCAAGCACCAGCCGAGCCGATCCCAGAATGCGTCGGCCTCGTCGAACAGGACGATCGCCGCGCGCGTTCGCGCAGCCTCCAGCCAGCCGCGTCCCCCGGCGACGCAGGTCGACGAGTTCGGCCAGCCGCGCCCGACGGCGCGTGCGAAGACGCAGACCGAGTTCGGAGCGCCGCAGCAGCGCGCCGCGTCCGTGCGCGTCATCTCAGCGTCTGCCACGAGCAAGGCGGCGCCGCGGCGCTCCGCCCCCGTCCCCACGTCCAACGTCGCCCCGGAGTTCGGCTCCGCCGGCGGGCCCGACGAGTTCGGCCCATGAT
>DATJEE010000226.1:0-2131 GCA_035496995.1 Solirubrobacteraceae bacterium
CGGGCGCGGGCACGGCGGGCGCGCTCGTCTCCGGCGTCGCATCCACCGCGGACTCCGGCTCCGGCGTCTCGTCGGTCGCGGCAGCCGCGTCGGCGACCACCGGCGCCGGACGGCCGCCGTTGCGCGAGCGCGAGCGCGAGCGGCGCCGCGACGAGCGCGACGGGGTCCGCGGCTGCCCCTCCTCGCCGCCCTGCTCGCCGCCGCCGCCGGCGTGCGCGACGACCTCCTGGCCCTGCCCGTTCGTGCCCTCGCCCTCGCCCGCGCCCTTCTTGCGGCGCCGGCGGTTGCCGCGGCGCCCGCGGCTCTTGGGGAAGTTGCGCAGCAGCTCGCGCGAGAGGGCGCTCGGCTTGCGCGCCAGGCGGGTGCGCGCGCCGCGGAGGATCTCCTCGCCCTCGGGCGAGTGCGCGATCGCCGCCGCGAGCAGCGCGGCCGACAGGCGCCGGTCCTGCTTGCGGGCGGCATGGACGAGCCGCCGCGCGTTGCGGGCGTGCGCGGCGCCGCTGGAGTTCACGAGCAGCCCGAGCAGGCGCTTGGTCTCCGGCCAGCGCTGCACGGCGTACTCCTCGTGGACGTCGCGCGTGTAGGAGGCCAGCCGCCAGATCCAGGCGTTCGCCTGGTCGCGGCGCCCGATCCGCTTCTCGGCGAGCGCCAGCAGCATGACCTTCGTGCCCTCGCGGCGCTCGTCGCGCGACCAGGTGCCGATGACGTCGATCGCGGTGTCGAACGCCTCGCCGTCGCGGGCGGCGGCGATCTCCTGCAGCGCGCGGATGCGCAGCTGCGGGTTCTTGTTGCGCTGGACGGCGGTCAGGAGGAAGGCGCGCTTGAACTCGCCGCCGCGGTCGAAGTGCAGCATCGCCCGCGCGCGGCGCCAGCCGCTCGGCGCGACGCGCGCACCGGCGAGCGCGGCCCACTGGATCTGCTCGCCGTAGGGCAGGTGCTCGACGGCGATCCGCCACAGCTCGCGCTCGAAGACCTCGATGCGCCGGTCCTCGTCGCTCGTCACCGGCACGACGCGGCGCTCGACGCGCACGCGCCGGCCGCGGCCGCGGCGCACGGGCCCGACGACGATCGCGCCGCCGCGGTAGACGTCGCGGTCCAGGAGCGAGTGCAGCGTCACGACGGGGTCGTCGTTCTTCGTGTCCGGCGCGACGAAGTCGACGACGATGCCGGCCTCCTTGCCGGGGTGCCGGCGCGTGACGCGGCCGACGCGCTGCTGGTAGATGCGCTTGGACGCCGTCGGCGCGAGGTGCATGCAGACCGTCGCGCGCGGCGAGTTCCAGCCCTCGGCGAGCAGCTGCGCGTTGACGAGGACGTCGATGTCGCCGCGCTCGTAGCTTGCGAGGATCTCGGCGAGGTCGCGCTTGCGCGTCTCGCCCGAGACGGCCTGGGCCTTCATCCCGAAGTCGCGGAACGCCTGCGCGACGTTGTAGGCGTGGCGCACCCCGGCGGCGTAGACGACGCCCGGGACGCCGTTGAAGCGCGCCTTGTAGAGGTCGGCGATGGCCATGTTGAACGGCCCCTGGTCGAGCAGCTCGGCGAGCATCTCCTGGTCGAACTCGACGTCGACCTCGCCGCGGCGCAGCGGCACCTTGGCGATGTTGCGCACGCCCGGGCCCGGCGGGATGCGGATGCCGCGCAGCGGCGAGATGACCCCGCGCCGGGCGGCCTGGGCGAGGTCGAAGCGCGACGTCTGCGTCGGGAAGAGGTCGGTGACGTGCCGCGCGATGAGCGCGCCGGTCGCCGTCATGCCGATGAAGATCGGGCCGGTCCATTCGCGGATCGCGGCGCTCGTCTTCTCGCCGAGGGCGGTGTGGGCCTCGTCGCAGATGACGATCGAATAGGCCTCGGAGATGTTGCCGGCGTTGCGAACGAACCACTGGTAGGTCTCGACGGTGACGGGGCCGTTGGCGGCGTCCTGGCCGCGCAGCAGCGCGGGGGTGACGCGCTTTGCGTAACCGCGGTCCTTCAGCTCACCGTGAAACTGGTCGACGAGGTTGCGGCGGTGGGTGAGGATGAGGATCCCGCCGGTGCGCGAGGCGTCGACGAAGCCCATCGCGGCGACGGTCTTGCCGGCGCCGGTCGCGTGCTCGAACCAGAAGCGCTTGTGCGCGTTGGGGTCGTCGGGCTGCTC
>DATJEE010000227.1:0-10740 GCA_035496995.1 Solirubrobacteraceae bacterium
CGAGCTGCTGCAGGAGCACCTGACGAAGGCCGGCCTGCCCGCCCAGAAGATCGCCGGCTCGGCGCTGCTCGCGGACGTCATCCGCGAGATGGGCTTCCGCAAGGCGGACGAGTTCTACATCGCGCTCGGAGCCGACAAGATCAGCGCGAAGGTCGTCGTCAACAAGGTCATGCAGCGCCTCAAGCAGGGCGAGGCGGCCGAGGGCGAGCAGCGCACCGCTGCCGAGGACATGCTCTCCACGCGCCGCCAGCGCCGCCAGCCGACGAGCTCCTCGACGCAGTACGGCATCGCGGTCGAAGGCGTCGAGGACGTCATGCTGCGCCTCGCGAAGTGCTGCCGTCCGGTGCCGGGCGACCCGATCGTCGGCTACATCTCGCTCGGGCGCGGCATCACGATCCACCGCGAGGACTGCCCCAACGCCGTCCAGCTGCGCAAGGACCCCGACCGCTTCACGCCCGTGAGCTGGGAGGGCGACCACGAGACGGCGTTCAAGGTCGAGCTGCAGGTCGACGCCTGGGACCGCCACCGCCTGCTCGAGGACCTCTCGCGGACGTTCGCCGAGGCGGGCATCAACATCGTCGAGGCGCGCTGCGTCGTCTCGCACCCGATGGTCCAGAACTGGTTCGTCGTCGAGGTCGGCGACCTGCAGGTGCTCAAGCAGGCGATCAGCCGGCTGCGGAACATCGATTCCGTCTTCGACGCCTACCGGGTGACGCCGGGCGGCGGCTGATCCGTCAGCGCCGCGGCGGCGGCGTCGACGCGCGAGCGGGGCCGGGCGCCGCGACGCGGTCGCCCAGCGGCCGATGGACGTCAGGCGCCGGCGACGGCTGAACGCCGGTGGGCGCGGGCGGCGGCTGATGGGCGGCCGGCGCGGGCGGCGGGGCGAGCTCGGCCGGCGCGGGCGGGCGCTCGTCGGCTGCCGCGATGAGCCGGAGATCGTGCGGATGGCTGGCATGCGCCAGCGCGACGCGCATCGAGACCTCGCCGGTGAGCGTGGCCTGATAGAGCGCCTGGGCGAGCGTCTGCATGCCGTGGATCTCGCCGTGGGCGATGATGCCGGCGAGCTCGGCGGCCCCGCGCGGGTTGATGAGGGCGTCGCGGACGCGCTCGGTCACCGTCATGATCTCGCACGCGGCGATCCGGCCCCCGGGCTTGATCGTCGGCACGAGACGCTGGGAGACGACCCCCTTCAACGTGCTCGCGAGCAGTCCGCGCACGTTGACGTGCTCGCTGGGCTCGAAGCACTCCATGATGAAGTTGACGGAGTCGGTCGCGTCGGCCGTCGGGAGCGTGGACAGGACGAGATGCCCGGCGTCGGCTGCGATGAGCGCGGCGACGACCGTCTCGGCGTCGCGCAGCTCGCCGACGAAGATCACGTCCGGGTCCTGGCGCACGACCTGCCGCAGCGCGACGCCGAAGGATGCCGTGTCGACGCCGACCTCGCGCTGGTCGATGGACGACAGCTTGTCCTTGAAGAGGTACTCGATCGGATCCTCGATCGTGACGACGTGCTTGGGCATCGTCTCGTTGATGTGCTCGAGCATCGCCGCGATCGTCGTCGACTTGCCCGACCCCGACGCCCCGGTGACGAGCACGAGGCCCGACTCGCGCTCGGCGAGCCGGCGCACGACGGCGGGCAGCCCGAGCTCGGCGATCGTCTGCACCTCGCGCGTGACGGCACGCAGGACGAGCGCGACCGTGCCGCGCTGGCGGTAGGCGTTGACGCGAAAGCGGCCGAGCCCCCGGATGCCGTAGGCGAAGTCCAGCTCGTTGGTGCGCTCGAACTCCGACAGGCGATGGGGCGAGAGGAGCGCGTGCAGCACGTCCTCGGTGTCGCTCGGCACCAGTGGCTCGGCGCCCTCGTCCAGCGCGACGAGGCGGCCCTCGACGCGGATCAGGGGCCGGTTGCCGGCCTTCAGGTGCAGGTCCGAGGCATCAGCGTCGACCATCCGCGCGAGCGCGGCATCGAGATCGAAGCGCGGCGTCACCGCGCGAGCGGGATTCATTGTCACTACATCGGCCGCGCGGCCGCAACCCTTGATCGGCGAGCGCCGGTGCCGACGATCGGTCAGCGCACCTCGAACAGCGCGCCGACGTCGAGCGCTCCCTACGCCACGACCCCCAGGGCCCCGGGGCGGATCCCGAACACGGCCTCGCGCACGTCGCCGATGTGGTCGCCGTCGACGTGCAGCGGGATCGCGCGGCCGTCGACGGACGTGCAGCGCAGCCCGTCGACCCCGGAGAAGGCGAGGATCTGGCGCTGACCGACGACCGAGCGCTTCGGCGACAGCAGCCGCGTCGCGATCGACGGGATGTCGCGTGGCTTGACGCCGCGCAGCGCGACCCCGGCGAGCGACCCGCTGTCGAGGCCGCCGCCCTCGGCCATGTAGATCGGCTTGTCGTCGAGGAACGTGAACTGCTCGCCGTTCTGGACGACCGTCGCGAGCACGTTCGCGCGCTCGCCCCCGACCTCGATCTGCATCCGCGGCGGGTTGCGCAGGTAGTGGCGCACGACGGTCTCGACGGTCGCGTAGACGAAGAAGTACTCGCGCAGGCGGTGGCGCTTGAGCTCCGGCGACGCCTCGATGCGCTTGACGACCATCGCGTCGACCCCGAAGCCGCTGGAGTACGTGAACGCCCGGCCGTTGGCGGTCCCGAGGTCGATCCGGCGCGGGTGCCAGCTGTCGGCGAGGCCGAGCAGGTGCTCGGTCGCGTCGACGATGTCGCCGGGGATCCCGAGCATCTTGCAGAGGACGTTCGTCGCGCCGCCCGGCAGGCACGTCATCGGCGTCGCGGTGCCGGCGAGGCCGTTGGCGACCTCGTTGACGGTGCCGTCGCCGCCGAAGGAGACGACGACGTCATAGCCGTCCTGCGCGGCCTCGCGGCAGATGTCGGTCGCGTGGCCGCGCGCCTGCGTGTCGATCGCCTCGACCTCGTAGCGCCCGTGCAGGGCCGCGACGACGAGGTTGCGCAGCCGCGCGGACATCGTCGTCGCGCACGGGTTGACGATGACGAGCATCCGCTTGCGCTCGACGGCGGCGCTCAGCGCCGCGGTGTCGATCAGCCGCTCGAGCTCCTCGATGGCCACCACCTACAGCCAGCCGCGACTGCGGAAGAACCAGAGCATGCCCGCGAGCAGGGCGATCATCGACGCGACGATGATCCAGAACGCGTGGATCGAGCCCTGGCCCGGGACGCCGACGTTCATGCCCCAGACGCTCGCGACGAGCGTCAGCGGCAGGACGACGACGCTGATCGCCGTGAGCGCCTTCAGGACGTCGTTGACGCGGTGCGAGAGGACCGACTCGTTCGTCGACTCGAGACCCTCGACGACCTCCTTGAAGTTCTCGAGCATGTCCCAGATGCGCTCCGACGCGTCGTTGATGTCGTCGAAGTAGATGTCCAGGCCCTCGGGGATGTAGCGCTTCGTGCGCTCGAGGTCCTGCAGCGCCGTGCGCTGCGGGCGCACGATCTTGCGGAAGTTGATGATCTCCTGCTTGACGTTGGAGATGTCGCGCACGATCTCGCCCGAGCGGCCCTCGAAGATCTCGTCCTCGAGGATCTCGAGCTTGTTGCCCATCTTCGCGAGCATCGGGAACGAGGCGTCGACGCAGTCGTCGACGATCTTGTAGAGCAGGTAGCCGGGGCCCTTGGAGAAGACGTTCTCGCGGATGTCCTCACGCGTGCGGCAGCGCTCGAAGAGGTACTCCAGCGGCTGGATCGGCTCGTTGGGCAGCGTGATGACGAAGTCCGGGCCGACGAAGATGTCCAGCTCGGCCGCGTTGAGGCGCCCGACGGCCTTGTCGAAGCGCGGGAAGTGCAGGACGACGAAGAGGTAGTCGTCGTACTCGTCGACCTTCGGACGCTGGTTGCGCGAGTAGACGTCCTCGTAGTCGAGATGGTGGAACTCGAAGTGCTCCTCCAGCCACGCGCGATCGGCCGGGCGCGGGCGCTCGATGTGCAGCCAGCGCAGCCCGGAGCCCTCGACGATCTCGACGTTCGGGGTCTCGGCCTCGGCCTCGGCGGGGCGCGCGGCCTGGCCGCGAAGGCGCGTCGGGCGCCCGAACCGCGGCTTTGGGAGGTTGGGCATGGCTGATATTGTGCCTGCCGAGAGCTGGACACATCCAGAGGGGTGGAGGGACAGGCCCTACGAAGCCCCGGCAACCATTCCGCTTCGCGGCGGGAACGGTGCCAATTCCTGTCAGATGTGGCACAGGCCGTAGCGCCTTCGCCACAAGATCCAAGACGGCGAGAGGGTTCTATATGGCGGCCAAGCAGCTCAAATGCAGAGAGTGTGCAACCGAATATCCGCTCGAGGCACGGTACGTGTGCTCGCGGTGCTTCGGCCCGCTGGAGGTCGGTTACGACCACTCCGGCCTCACCGACGTCGGCGAGGTCCGCCGGCGCATCCAGGGCGGCCCGCAGAACATGTGGCGCTACCACGACTTCCTGCCGCTCGAGGGCCCGCAGCCGCGCACGCGGACCGGCCTGCCGGCGGGCTGTACGCCGCTGATCCGCGCCGACCGGCTCGCCGAGCGGCTCGGGCTGCGGGAGGTGTGGGTCAAGAACGACGCCCACAACCCGACGCACTCCTTCAAGGACCGCGTCGTCTCCGTCGCCGCCACCCGCGCCCGTGAGCTCGGCTTCGACACGCTCGCCTGCGCGTCGACCGGCAACCTCGCGAACTCCGTCGCCGCCCACGGCGCGGCGCTCGGGATGGCGTCCTACGTCCTCATCCCGGCCGACCTCGAGGAGCAGAAGATCCTCGCGACCGGCATCTACGGCACGAACCTCGTGAAGGTCCGCGGCAACTACGACGACGTCAACCGGCTCTGCACCGAGCTGTCGGGCGACCGCGAGAACTGGGCCTTCGTGAACATCAACATGCGCCCGTACTACGCCGAGGGCTCCAAGACCGTCGCCTACGAGATCGCCGAGCAGCTCGGCTGGGAGCTGCCCGACCGCTGCGTCGTGCCGATCGCGTCCGGCTCGCTGTACACGAAGATCGCGAAGGGCTTCCAGGAGTTCATCGACGTCGGCCTGCTCGACGGCGACGTGCCGACGATGAACGGCGCGCAGGCCACCGGCTGCTCGCCGGTCGCCGTCGCCTACGAGGCCGGCCACGACTTCTGCCGGCCCGTCAAGCCGAGCACGATCGCCAAGTCGCTGGCGATCGGCAACCCCGCCGACGGCCCCTACGCGCTCGACCTCGCCCGCTCGTCGGGCGGCGCGATCGACGCGGTGACCGACGACGAGATCCGCGCCGGCATCCGCCTGCTCGCCGAGACGACCGGCGTCTTCACCGAGACCGCCGGTGGCGTCACGACGGCGGTCCTCGCCAAGCTCGCCGAGCGCGGCGACATCGGCGAGGACGAGCGCGTCGTGCTCGTCATCACCGGCGACGGCCTGAAGACGCTCGACGCCGTCCGCGACTCGTTCACCGCGCACACGGTGGACGCGACGATCGAGTCCTTCGAGGCGGCCTTCGCCGAGTCGGTCCCGGTCTAGGTCGTGGCGATCACGGTCAAGCTCCCGACGCAGCTGCGCGACACCGTCGGGGGCGTCGCGTCCGTCGAGGCGAGCGGGGGGACGGTCGGCGAGGTGCTCGAGTCGGTCTTCGAGCAGCACGGCGAGCTGCGCGAGCGCCTCTACCAGGACGGCGGCCTGCGCCGCTTCGTGAACGTCTACCTCGGCGGCGAGGACATCCGCTTCCTCGACGGCCTGGAGACGCCGGTGCCCGCCGGCGGCGAGCTGACGATCCTGCCGGCGGTCGCCGGGGGGTAGCGCCCCGCAGGCGATCCGCCGCCTCGCACCCGGCGCCGTGTTTGTTCTCGCGGCGCGGCGGAGAAACTGCTCTGCGGTCGACGGACCCGGATCGGGCCCGGTCCGGGCCGGTCGATCTTGAGAGGTGGTCGTGGACAGCGAGGCCTTGGGGCATCGGGCTCGTCTGGACCGACCGGTGTGCCAAGTCCGAAACGGGAGTTGACATGTCCTCCTATCCCACGGCAGATCAGCGGGCGTCCCGCCCGCCTGAGACTCCCGCCGCCCGCCGCTCGACCGTCCGGCGAACGGCGACGCAGCTGCGCATCAGCCGGGGCGCGCTGGCGGCGGCGATCCGCGAACTGCGCAGCCTGTCGGCAGACCGCGGCGCGTCGATCGGCGAACGGCAGCAGATCGACGACGCCGGTCAGCTCAAAGACCCGCCGGAAGGCCGCGGGCCCGTGGCGGAGCGTCAGCCGATTTGAGTGCGCATGCGAGCGCTCGGTACTCGCTGGGCGGGTCGGGCGGGCAGACTGTGCGCGTGCCCGCCCGCGACCGGCTCGACGAGTACAAGCGCAAGCGCTCGGCGGCGACGCCGGAGCCGTCGGGCGATGGCGCCGGCGGCAAGGGCGAGGGCGACCGCTTCGTCGTCCAGGAGCACCACGCCACGCGCCTGCACTGGGACCTGCGCCTCGAGCACGACGGCGTCGCGGCCTCGTGGGCGATCCCGAACGGCATCCCGGAGGACCCCAAGCAGAACCGCCTCGCGGTCCGCACGGAGGACCACCCGCTCGAGTACCTCGAGTTCGAGGGCGACATCCCGAAGGGCTCCTACGGCGCGGGCAGGATGCGCATCTGGGACCAGGGGACCTACGAGACGCACAAGTTCGACGACGACAAGGTCGAGGTCACCTTCCACGGCGAGCGCCTGCGCGGCCGCTACGGCCTGTTCCCACTGAAGAAGCGCAAGGGCGAGCCGCCGGGCAAGGACTGGATGATCCACCGCATGGATCCGTCCGAGGATCCGGGCCGGGAGCCGATGCCCGCGCGGCTGTCGCCGATGCTCGCCACCGCGGGCAAGCTTCCCGCCGACGACGAGCGCTGGGCCTATGAGATCAAGTGGGACGGCGTGCGCGCGATCGCCTACTCCGAGCCGGGCCGCCTGCGCTTCGAGAGCCGCAACCACAACGACATCACCGCCGCCTATCCCGAGCTGAAGCCGTTCAACCGGGCGCTGAGCTCGCACAGCGCGATCCTCGACGGCGAGATCGTCGCCTTCGACGCCGACGGCCGCCCGAGCTTCGGGCGCCTGCAGTCGCGGATGCACGTGCGCGGCGAGAGCCAGGCCAAGCGGCTGGCGAAGGAGGCCCCGGTCGCGTACATCGTCTTCGACCTCCTCTGGCTCGACGGCCACTCGCTGCTGCACCTGCCCTACGCGGAGCGCCGCGAGCGCCTGCGCGCACTGGGCCTCGACGGGCCCTCGTGGCAGACGCCCGACCACGTCGCCGGCAACGGCGCCGCGGTGCTCGCGGCGAGCCTCGAGCGCGGCCTGGAGGGCGTCGTCGCCAAGCGGCTGGACAGCGCGTACGAGCCGGGGCGCCGCGCGCGCACGTGGCTGAAGATCAAGAACGTGCGCCGCGAGGACGTCGTCGTCGGTGGCTGGCTGCCCGGGGAGGGGCGCCGCCGGGAGGGGATCGGCGCGCTGCTCGTCGGGGTCCCCGAGGACGGGCGCCTGCGCTACGCCGGCCGCGTCGGGACGGGCTTCACGCAGGCCGAGCTCACGCGCCTGGCGCAGGTCCTCGAGCAGCGCGAGACGTCGCCGTTCGGCGGCGGGCCGCAGCCGCCGCGCGAGGCCGTCTTCGTCGAGCCGACGCGCGTCGCCGAGGTCGAGTTCACCGAGTGGACGTCGGACGGGATGCTGCGCCACCCGTCCTACAAGGGCCTGCGCGAGGAGGCGCCGTCGTCGGCGTTCCTCGACGCCGGGAAGCCCGTCCGCGACGGCGTCGAGGTCCGCGTCGCGGGGCGCACGCTGAAGGTCACGAACCTCGACAAGGTCATGTATCCGAAGACGGGCTTCACGAAGCGCGACGTCATCGACTACTACGTCGGGATCGCCCCGGTGCTCCTCGGGCATCTGGAGGATCGCCCGCTGACGCGGATCCGCTTCCCCAACGGCGTCGAGGACAAGAGCTTCTTCGAGAAGCAGTGCCCGTCGCACCGGCCCGACTGGGTGCGCACGGCCGCCGTCCACCTCTCGAAGAAGACCGTCGACTTCTGCGTCTGCGACGACCTGCCGACGCTCGTCTGGCTCGCGAACCTCGCGGCCCTCGAGCTGCACACCTCGATGCATCGCGCCGACGCCCAGCGCTGCCCGGCGATGATGGTCTTCGACCTCGACCCGGGCCCGCCGGCGACGATCGTCGAGTGCTGCCGCGTCGCGCTCTGGCTGCAGGGCATGTTCGAGGGGCTCGGCCTGCAGGCGTTCCCGAAGACGTCGGGCTCCAAGGGCATGCAGGTCTACGTCCCGCTGAACGTCCCGGGCGCGACGTACGAGCACACGAAGGGCTTCGCGAAGGCCGTCGCCGAGCTGCTCGAGGCCTCCGAGCCCGGCCTCGTCGTCTCGCGCATGGCCAAGGCCGTGCGCACGGGCAAGGTCTTCATCGACTACAGCCAGAACGACGAGCACAAGACGACGGTCTGCGTCTACTCGCTGCGCGCCCGCGAACGGCCGACGGTCTCGACGCCGATCACGTGGGACGAGGTCCGCGACTGCCTCGACGCCGGCGACCCGCAGCGGCTCGTGTTCGACGCCGCCCAGGTGCTCGCGCGTGTCGCCGAGCAGGGCGACCTCTTCGCGCCCGTGCTCTCGCTCGTGCAGGAGATACCCGCACTGGGTTAGATTGCCGTGTCATGGATCCGGCACGCGTGAAGGCGATCCCCATCTTCTCGACGCTCGACGACGAGGCGCTGCGCACGATCGCGACGTTCGCGGGCGAAAGCTCGGTGCCGGCGGGCAAGCGGCTGCTCAACGAGGGCGACTACGCCTACGAGATGATGGCGATCGAGGAGGGCGAGGCCGAGGTCGTGCGCGGCGGCAAGCGCCTCGCGGTCCTCGGGCCCGGCCAGTTCTTCGGCGAGATGGCGCTGCTGGAGAAGACCGTCCGGATGGCGTCGGTCATCGCGCTGACGCCGATGCGGCTCATCACCGTGTCGCACTGGGATCTCAAGCGCGTCGGCCCGGCGCTCGAGCAGATCCACGCGATCCTCGAGGAGCGCAAGCGCCAGAACGCGTAGGCTGGCCGGTCAGTGGATGAGACCGGGATGCCCGAGCTGGAGGGCGTCGAGCACCATTTCCTCGGCGTACGCGGTGCGCGGCTGCACGTCGCCGAGCTCGGCAGCGGCCCGCCGGTCCTGCTGCTGCACGGCTGGCCGCAGCACTGGTGGTCGTGGCGGCGCCTCATGCCGCTGCTCGCCGACCGCCATCGCGTGCTCGCGATGGACCTGCGCGGCTTCGGCTGGAGCGAGCCGACGCCGCGCGGCTACCGCAAGGAGGAGCTCGCCGACGACGTCGCCGGTGTCCTGGACGCGCTCGAGATCGACCGCGTCGACCTCGTCGGGCACGACTGGGGCGGCGTCATCGGCTTCCTCGTCTGCCTGAACCACACCGACCGCGTGACGCACTACGCGCCGATGAACACCGGTCACGTGTGGCCGACGCTCTCGCTCAAGGGCGTGCCGAAGCAGCTCGGCGCGATGACGTACCAGGGACTGCTCGCGAGCCCCGTCCTCGGGCGCCGCATCAACGCGTCGCCGAAGATCGTCGGCAAGGTCGTCAACGCGATCACCGACCAGACGGACGCCGTCATGCCCGACTTCGCCGAGCAGTTCGCGCCGCGCTTCGCCGACCCCGCGCGGGCGCGGGCGGCGTCACAGGTCTACCGGACGTTCCAGCTCTACGAGTACCCGCGCTGGGTGCGCGGGCTCTACGCCGATCGCCGGCTGACGACCCCGACGCTCTGGCTGCACGGCCTGAAGGACCCGTTCTTCAAGCCCGGCATGTTCAAGGACATCGTCGACCACGCCGACGACGTGCGGATCGCGTACCTCCCCGACTGCGGCCATTTCCCCGCCGAGGAGCAGCCCGAGCTCGTCGCCGAGGAGCTGCGGGGGTTCTTCGCCGGGACGTGAGTTCTCGGCGTGACCGGGTAGATCCAACGGACACGACCGAGGAGCGACGTGCATGACTGACGAGAACGCTGTGCAGGAACAGGAAGAGGCCACACCGGACGCCCCCGAGGCGACCGCGGACGCGACCATCGAGGGCGAAGACGCCGAGGTGGCGAGCACGGTCGACGACATCACCGTCGACAAGCTGATGTCCGACACCAAGAGCCCCCAGCCGGCCGGCACCGAAGGCGACCCGATCGGCGAGGCCGAGGACCACATCGCGTCGCTCGACATGGACGCCGAGCGCCAGAAGGCCGCCGACCTGATGAAGAAGCTCTAGGCGCCGGAGCCGGTCGGGCGCGGCTATTTGTCGCGCTCGACCTTACGGCGGTAGATCTCGGCCTTGAGGTCGGCCGCCTTCTTCTGCTCCTTGACGCGCTTGTGCGCCGCGTCGTTGCGCCGTGCGACTTCCTCGATCGCCGCCTTGTGGGCGGCCTTGACCGGACCGGATGCGTCGTCGACGCTCATCGCTGCTCCTCGCTCGCTCCCCGGTGGGCTACGCCTACGAACGATGCGGGGGGCTGCGCATCCGGCGATGGTGCTACCCCTTCAGGTTACGCCCCCGCCCGATGGCGCCCGCGCGGAGCGCGCCCGAGAGGATTCGAACCTCTGACCTCCGCCTCCGGAGGGCGGCGCTCTATCCAGCTGAGCTACGGGCGCGAGGCCACCCAGGCTACAGGGCCAACGGGACTCCGGCACCGCGGCGCCCCCGATGGTGGCGGCGCAGCGCGAGCGTGACGCGGATGCCCTCCA
>DATJEE010000228.1:0-8864 GCA_035496995.1 Solirubrobacteraceae bacterium
GCGGGACGGGCAGCGACACGTTCGTCAGCAACGCGACGGGCGGCCGGCTGCTGGACGGCGGCGGTGGCGCGGGCGTCGATCGGGTGAGCTACGCGGGCACGACGGCCGCGCTGACGATCGATCTCGCGGGCGGTGTCGGGACCGACACGCTGACGGGCTTTCGCAATGCCACGGGCGGCACGGGCAGCGACACCGTGATCAGCAACGGGACGGGTGGCCGGCTGCTCGACGGCGGCGGTGGCGCGGGCGTCGATCGCGTGAGCTACGCGGGGACGGCGACGGCGCTGACGATCGACCTTGCGGGCGGGGTCGGCACGGACACGCTGACGGGCTTCCGTGACGCGACCGGCGGGACGGGCAGCGACACGTTCATCAGCAACGCGACAGGTGGCCGGCTGCTCGACGGCGGCGGCGGCGCGGGCGCCGATCGCATCAGTTACGCCGGCACGGCGGCGGGTGTCACGATCGACCTCACCGGCGCCATCGGGACGGACACGCTGACGGGCTTCCGCGACGCGACGGGTGGCACGGGCAGCGACGTCGTCGTCAGCGACGCGAGCGGGGGCCGGCTCATCGACGGCGGCGGCGGCCCCGGGATCGACCGGGTGACCTACGCCGGCGTCACCGCGACGTCCGTCACGATCGATCTGACCGGGACGCCGGGGACCGACACGCTCACGGGCATCACCGACGCGATCGGCGGTGGCCAGGCCGACCTCATCACCGGCAACGGCTCCAACAACCGGCTCGTGGGCGGCCCGGGCGGCGACACCGTGAACGGGGGCGCGGGCGACGACACGATCGTCTGCATCGCCGCCGGCGGCGACATCGTCGACGGCGGGCTGAACACCGACACCGTGAGCTACGCCGGCGTGCTCACGCCGGTGACGATCGACCTCACCGGCGGTCCGGGCACCGACACGCTGTCGAACGTCGAGAACGCGATCGGCGGTACGGGCAGCGACGTGTTCGTCAGCAACGCGGTCGGTGGCCGGCTGCTCGACGGCGGCGGCGGCGTCGGCGTCGATCGCGTGAGCTACGCCGGGACGGCGACGGCGGTGACGATCAACCTCGCCGGCGGTGTCGGCACGGACACGCTGACGGGGATCCGCAACGCGACCGGCGGCACCGGCAGCGACGCGTTCATCAGCGACGCCTCCGGTGGACGGCTGCTGAACGGCGGTGGCGGCGCCGGCGTCGACACCATCACGTACCCCGGGGTCGCGACGGCGCTGACGATCGACCTCGCGGGCGGTGTCGGCACGGACACGCTGACGGGGATCCGCAACGCGACGGGCGGCACGGGCAACGACGTCTTCGTCAGCAACGCGGTCGGCGGCCGGCTGCTCGACGGCGGCGGCGGCGCGGGCGTCGATCGCGTGAGCTACGCGGGGACGGCGACGGCGGTGACGATCGACCTCACCGGCGGCGTCGGGACCGACACGCTGACCGGGTTCCGCGATGCGACGGGCGGCACGGCGAACGACCTGTTCATCAGCAACGCCGTCGGCGGCCGGCTGCTCAACGGCGGCGGCGGCTCGGGCGTCGACACCATTACGTATCCCGGGATCGCGACGGCGCTGATCATCGACCTCGCCGGCGGCGTCGGGACCGACACGCTGACGGCGATCCGCAACGCGACGGGCGGCACCGGCAGCGACGTCTTCGTCAGCAACGCGCTCGGCTCGCGGCTGCTCAACGGCGGTGGCGGCGCGGGCGTCGATCGCGTGACGTACGCGGGCACCGCGACGCCCGTGCGGATCGACCTCGCCGGTGGCGCGGGCACCGACACGCTGACCGGGTTCCGCGACGCGACGGGCGGGACGGGCAACGACGTCTTCGTGAGCAACGCCGTCGGCGGCCGGCTGCTCAACGGCGGCGGCGGCGCCGGTAGCGACACGGTCACGTACGCGGGCGTCGCGACGCCGCTGACGATCAACCTGCGCGGCGCGGCGGGCACCGACACGCTGACGGCCATCAGCAACGCGACGGGCGGCAGCGGCGCCGACCTCATCATCAGCGACACCGCCGGCGGGCGCGCGATCGACGGCGGCGGCGGGGAGGACACCGTGAGCTACGCGGATCTCACGACCCCGGTGACGGTCGATCTGACGGCGGGGCCGGGCACGGACTCCGTCGCCAACGTCGAGAACGCGATCGGCACCGACGCCGGCGACATCATCGCGGGCAACAACTCGGCGAACGTCATCGACGCCCGCAGCGGCGACGACCAGATCAGCGGGGCGGGCGCCGCCGACGTGCTCGACGGCGGCCCGGGCAACGACATGGTGTCCTATGCCGACCACGGGTCCGAGGGCGTGGACGTCTCGCTCGACGGCAACCCGAACGACGGCGCCCCGGGCGAGGGCGACAACGTCATCGCGACCGAGGACGTCACCGGCGGCGCCGGGCCCGACACGCTCAGCGGCAACCAGGCCGACAACCGGCTCCTGGGGCAGGACGGCGACGACGTCGTCAGCGGGCACGGCGGCGACGACACGCTCGACGGCGGCAACGGCACCGACACGGCGTCCTACGCCGAGCGCACGGCCTCCCAGGGCGTGACGGTCACGCTGAACATCACCGGTGGCGGCAACGGCGAGATCGACCAGCTCAGCGGGTTCGAGCGGCTCGTCGGCGGCGCGGGCAACGCCGACCTGACCAGCGACGCGGGGGTCACCGGCGCGGTCATCGACGGCGGCGACGGGGCCGACATCCTGCGCGGGGCCGGCACCGACACGCTCGTCGGCGGGCCCGGAGCCGACACGCTCGACGGCGGCCCCGGCGTCGACGAGCTCTTCGGCGGCGACGGCAACGACCGGCTCGTCGGCGGCGACGGCACCGACGGCTTCCGCGGCGACGCCGGCGACGACGACATCGACTCCGTCGACGCGCTCAGCGAGAACGTCGTCTGCGGCGACGGCAACGACCGCGTGACGTTCGACGTCGTCGACACGTTCAGCGCGGGCGACTGCGAGCAGCAGTTCCTCGTCGGCTTCGTGCCGCCGGCGTTCGCGCTGGACCCCCGCCAGCGCGACCGCGATCGCGACGGGGCGTTCGCCGGGACCGACTGCAACGACTTCGATCCGTCGATCCATCCGGGCGCGCCGGACATCCCGCAGAACGGGATCGACGAGAACTGCGACGGCGTCGACGCGCCCTACGCGGCCCTCACGTCGACGTTCCGGTGGGACTTCCGCCCGACGCTGACCCGGACGCGGGTGGCGCTGCTGGAGGTGCGCAAGGTGCCGGCGGGCGCGGTGATCGAGGTGCGCTGCCGCTCGCCGCGGTCGCCGCGCTGCGTCTTCGCCGACCGGACGCGCAGCGTCCCGACGCGCCGCGCCGCGGTCTCGATCCGCGGCTACTTCGGCGACCGCCCGATCTCGCGCGGATCCGTGATCGAGGTGCGGGTCTCCGCGCCGCGCTCGATCGGCCGGTTCATCTCGTTCACGATGCAGCGCGGCAAGCAGCCCACGCAGCGGCGCGGCTGCCTCGCTCCCAACGCCGTCGACGTGATCGCGTGCCCGTGACGGCTCGGCGCCTGCGGCTGCTCCTCGCCGCGGCGGCGTCGCTCGCCGCCGTCGCGGCGCTGCCGGCGGCGGCGAGCGCGGCCGGGGCGCCGTACTCGATCACCCAGCAGCCCGGGCAGGAGCTCGACGTCACGACGGTGGCGGCCAACTCGACGCTCGCGGTGCAGGTCCACGCGACGGCGACGGACATCCTCTTCACGCCGCCGGCCGCGATCGCGCCCGCGGGCTGCACGGTCGTCCCGTTCGGCCTGGCGACCGCGACGAGCTGCCCCGCGACGATGAGCGCGACCACGCTGCGGCTCAGCGGCGCCGTGCTCGACGACGTCCGGGTCAGCGGCATCACGACGACGTCGCTGATCGTCGCCGGCGGTCCCAACGCCGATGCGATCACCGTCGACGAGCCGGCGTCGCCCGCGGTCATCGACGCCGTCTCCGTGGCCCCCGGCGACGGCGCGGACGCCGTCACGGTGTCCGGGCGCGTCAAGGCCCTGGCGCTCGTCGGCACCGATCCCGGCAACGACCGCTACGCCCTCAGCGCCCCGTTGCTCACCGGCACGCTCGCGCTCGGGGCCGGCAACGACGTCGCGTCGTCGACCGCCGACGGGCTGACGCTCTCGGGCGGGCCCGGCGACGACACGCTGCGCGGCCAGGGACCGCTCGACGGCGGCGCCGACAACGACCTGCTGCAGCCGACCGCGCTCGGCCGGACCGCCGACGGGGGCCCGGGCGACGACCTGCTGAGCTACGACGCCTTCACGACCGACCTGCACATCCAGAAGGCCGGGACGGACGTCGCGGTGCAGAGCGATCCCGTCACGAAGACGGGCATCGAGCGCCTCCAGGGCGGCCGGGCCGGCGACACGATCTCCGCGGACGCCGGGCCCGACGAGCTGCTCGCCGGGGGCGAGGGCGACGACACGATCGCCGGTGGCGGCGGCGGCGACCACCTCGACGGAGGTCCGGGCAACAACCTCGTCAGCTACGCGGCGGCCGCCGGTCCCGTGAACGTCGACCTGGCCGCCGGCACGGCGTCATCCGGCGGCGAGACCGATCTGCTGCAGAACTTCCGGCGCGTGCAGACCGGTGACGGCAACGACTCGGTGTTCGGCACGACCGCCGACGAGCAGTTCACGCTCGGTGGCGGCGACGACGTCGTCAACGCCGGCCCGGGCAACGACATCATCGACGGCGGCGCCGGCAACGACCTCCTGCGCGGGGGGCACGGGACCGACATCATCGCCGGCGGCCCGGGCAGCGACACCGCGACCTACGACGAGCGGACCGCGAGCGAGCCGCTGTCGATCACGCTCGCCACGGCGGGCGATGACGGCGCAGAGGGCGAGAACGACACGCTCGCGGACATCGAGAACGTCGTCGCGGGGGCGAGCAACGACGTCGTGGTCGGCGACGACGGCCCCAACACGCTCGTCGGCGGCCCCGGTGTCAACACGATGAGCGGCCTCGGTGGCGACGACGTCATCGTCGGCGGCGACTTCCGCGACGTCATCAGCGGCGGACCCGGCGCCGACCAGCTCTTCGGCGGCGGCGACGACGACTCGATCGACGCGTTCGACAACGAGCCCGACGTCGTCGACTGCGGCCCGAGCACCGATGACGACGCCCAGGTCGATGCGGGCGATCAGGTCACCGGCTGCGAGTTCTCGCGTCGCGGCGACGTGCCGGTCCCGGTCGACGCCGACGGCGACGGGAGCGTCGCGGGCTTCGACTGCAACGACGCGAACCCGGCGATCAACCCGGGCGCCACCGACATCCCGCAGAACGGGATCGACGAGAACTGCGACGGCTTCGACGAGCCGCTGCCGCTCGTCACCGGGAAGCTCGGCGTCGGTTTTCGCAAGGACGGGCGGGGCTTCACGCAGCTGACGGTCACCGACCTGCAGGCCGGCAGCGAGGTCGTCGCGACGTGCAAGGCGCGCGTGCAGCGCAGCTGCCCGTTCAAGCGCGCGACGCGGCGCGCCACCCGCACCGGGGCGACGGCGTCGTTCACGACGCTCGTACGCGGCAAGCGCCTGCCGGTCGGGTCGAGCGTCGAGCTGCGGATCACCGCGCCGGTGACCGTCGGCCGGTCCGTGCGCTTCAGCATCCGCGGCAACGCCGATCCGCGCGTCTCGGACCTCTGCGTCCTGCCGGGGTCGAGCGTCGCGAAGCGGTGCCCGCCCGACGTCGTCTAGTGGTTCAGATGATCCCCTGCCGCACGGCGCGGGCGATCGCCTGCGAGCGGCTGCGCGCGCCGAGCTTCACGACGACGTCCCCGAGGACCTTCTTCACCGTGCGCTCGCTGTAGTGCAGCTCCTCGCCGATCTCGCGGGTCGGCAGGCCGTCGGCCACGAGGGCCAGGACCTGCTGCTCGCGGTCGGTGAGCTCGGGACCGGCCGCGACCGGCCCGGCGGCCCGGAGCTTCGGATACGTCGCGAGCATCGTCGTCGCCCCGGCGGCGACCGCGCGCAGGCTCAGGCCCAGCCGCTCGGCCGTCAGGTCGTCGCGCACGAGTGCCGCGACGGCGCCCGCGTCGACCATCGCGGCGAGGCGCTCGATCTGCTCCGACGCCGCGAGTGCCACGACGCGCGTCGACGTGAAGTCCAGGACGTTGGCGACGAAGTCGCCGGCGCCGTCGATCGTCGCATCGACGAGCACGACCTCCGCTTCTCCGAGCGCGGGATGCGCCCACGCCTCGGCGACGGAGCCGACCGACTCGACTCTGCCGATTCCGTCGAACCCTTCGAGGCAGGCCACCAAACCCTGCCGAAACACTGCGTGCCCTTCGACCACCATCACGTCCGTGATGCCCTGGCTCATCTCTGCCCCTGGCTTCCGTATCCCCGGCCTGCCGCAGTGGAAATCGGCGCGGCGTCGACCCTCCTGGGGACGGAACATCTCTCACCCTGAACGCCCTGTCAAGACGGGACCGCGGGCGCGTTTGCATGGTGCGCGATGCGCAGGACGCGGAAGTCTCCGGCCCGCCGGATCGCCAATCCGACCTCGAACACGAGATCGCCCGGATCACCGGTTTCACCGCCTTCCGGAGTACTGTCGCAGCGCACATAGAAGGCCTGTGACGGGCTGTCGCCGAGCAGCGCGCCGGCCCGCCACCAACCGGTGAGGAACGCCGTGACGGTTGCCACGAGGCGCGCGCGCCGCGGGTCGCCGGCGGGCTCGTCGATCGCCCAGCGCGTCCCCTGGGCGATCGAGGCGACGAGATGGCCGACGATCCGCTGGCGATGCAGGTAGCGCAGCTCGGGGTCGGCGGACAGCGTGCGCGCGCCCCAGACCCGCAGCTCCGGACCGGGCCACGCGCGCAGGCAGTTGACGCCCGCGCGGTTGAGCCGGTGCTGCTCGCCGGCCTCCAGGCCGACGACCGGGCCGTCGGCGGCGATGAGCGCCTCCGCCGTCGGAGCGCGATGCGGGCCGGCGCGGGCGTCGACGCGCGCCCAGATGCCCGCCGCATGGCCGCACGGCGGCGCCGCCGTCGTCCGGCCCGAGGCCGGGTCGCTGACCTCGATCCAGGGGTAGTAGGCGGCGGCCGCCGCGCTGTCGATCCGCGACTGCTCGCGCCACGCGAGCGCGCCGGCGGGGTCGAGGCCCGGCGGCGGGTCGACGAGCGCGATCCGCCCGACGACGCGCGCGCACGTGCCGACGAGCTCGCGCTGGACAACGTTTGCCGAGCGCGCGCCGCCCGCGAGGCCGTGGGCGTCGGGGACGGCGATCGCCGTCGGCTCGTCGAGCGCGGCGAGCAGCCGCAGGCCGGCGAGGAGGCCCGCGACGGGGGCCTCGCCGGGGAGGCCCGGGGAGCGGACGACCCAGCAGGCGTGCCCGCCGTTGCGGAAGTAGCCGCGGACGGCGTGGCCGAGCTTGGCGCCGTCCTCGAACGGGCCGCGCCGCGGCCGCGCGGGGTCGGCGAACGCCGCCGCGAACGCCTCGAAGGAGTCCACGCGCACGGTCTCCTCGACGGGACCGCCGGCGGCGAGCCCGACGAAGCCCGCCGTCGCGGACGGCAGCGCGTCGATGCGCCGCTCGGCGAGCGGGAGCGCGCCGATGGCCGTCGGTCCGGGCGTTGCAGCGTCGCGCTCCATCACGACCATTCTCAGCGCGGCGCGGGGTCGTGTAAATGTACGAGCGGGCGCTTCTGCGCTCCGCGGGCTGCCCGGTCGTGCCCGATCGTGCGCCCGTCCGCCCTTCCGCCGCGCGGCCCGAACCGGTGTGATCGCAGACGTGGACGAGCAGCCTGCGCATGTGACGCTCGCGGCGGTCGTCGAGCGGCTTGGCGCGGTCGCCGGCGCGGTCGAGCTCGACGACCTCGAGCGTGAGCTCGGCGACGGTGCGGTCGCCGCGCTCGAGCGGCGTTTTGCGATCGCGGGCGACCGGCTCGGGCTCGATGACCTCGAGCGCGCGGTGCTCGCCGCGATCGGCCTGCGAGAGCTGTCGGCGCAGCTCGGCGAGGCGCTCGCGCGCCTGTCGCCTGCGGCCCCGGCGGGTGCCGCCACGCCGCGCGCGATCGGGCGGCTGCTCGCGGGCCCCGGCGCGGCGGTCGCCGACGTGCTCGCCGCGCTTGCCCCGGACGGGCGCCTGCGCCGCTCGGGCGCCGTCCGGCTCGCCCCGGCACCGGAGGCGACCGCGCTCGCCGATCGCCCGGTCGTCCTCGCCGACCGCCTCGCCGCCCTGCTGCTGGGCGCCGCGATCGACGACCCCGCGCGCGGCGCGCGCCTGCGCCGCAGCGCGCCGCCGCGCCTGCCGTTCGGGCGCGCCGAAGCGGTCGCGCGGCTCGCGGCGCTGCTCGCCTCGCCGCGGCGCCCGCTCGTCGCCGCCCACGGGCCCGACGCCGCCCTGGCGGTCGCGAGCGCCACCGGCCGCGGCCTGCTGCACGTCGCCGCCGCCGAGCTCGCCGACGGCGACCTCGCGCACGACGCCGTCCTCGCCGCGACGCTCGAGGAGCGCCAGCTCGTCGTCGACCGCCTCGGCGACGTCCAGCCCGCCGACCGCACGGCGCTCGCCGACCGGCTCGCGCCGGTGCGCCCGGGTGCCGTCCTCTGCCTCGCCGGCCCGGACGAGCTGGTCGCGCTGCAGGAGCTCTCGGTGCTCGCCGTCGCGATCGCGCTGCCGCCGGCGGCCGAGCGCGCCGCGATCTGGTCGGCGGCGCTCGGCGGCGCGGCGATCGCGCCGGAGGTCAGCGCGGCCTATCGGCTGCCGCTGCAGCGGATCGCCGAGGGCGCTTCGCTTGCGGAGGCGGTGGCCGGCGCGGGCGGGCGCGCGCGGCCCGACGCGGCCGATGTCGAGCTCGCCGCGCGCGCGGTGTCGGCGTCGAGCCTCGGCGACCTC
>DATJEE010000229.1:0-9121 GCA_035496995.1 Solirubrobacteraceae bacterium
GTCGACGGCCATGAGCGCGCCGTGGTCGCGCAGGCCCTCGTCGCCGAGCAGCGCCTCCAGCGGGCGGTCGGCCGGAACGCGCCAGCCTTCGGCCTCGGCGGCCTCGACGAGCTCGCCGACGGCGAGCGCCGGGCGCCCGGCCGCGATCTCGGCGTCGATGCGCTGCTCGCGCACGACCCCGAGGAAGCGCCCGGCCTCGTCGACGACGGGGAACCAGTCCCAGCGATAGCGCAGGAAGTACTCGTCCTGGGCCTGCGTGAGCGTCGCGGTCGACGGCATCGTCACGGGCTGGGCGTCCATGATGTCGGCGACGGTGATGCCGTCGAGGCGCTCGGTGAAGGCCGTCGAGGCGACCGCGGCCCGCGCCGACTGCGCGATGAACCAGCCGAGCACGCCGAGCCAGATCCCGTTGACGAGATCGCCGCGCACGGCGAGGAAGATCCCGACGGCGATGATGAGATACGCGAAGCCGACCCCGATGCGCCCGGCGGTCCGCGTCGCCGTGTTGCGGTCGCCGGTGATCTTCCAGATGACCGCGCGCGCGATCCTGCCGCCGTCGAGCGGGAAGGCGGGCACGAGGTTGAAGAGGAACAGGAAGATGTTGATCGAGCCGAGGAAGCCGAGCAGCGCGAGCGTCGGTGAGACGTGGGCGCTGTCGGCGAGGCGCATGACGTCGAGCGCCGCGCCCTGGGAGATGAGCGCGCCGAGCCCGAGGCAGACCCCGATGATCACGAGCGTCACCAGCGGGCCGGCGGCAGCGACCTTGAACTCCGTGCCCGCCGAGTCGGTGTCGCGGCTCATCCGCGCAACGCCGCCGAAGAACCAGAGGTCGATCCCGCTGATGCCGATGCCCAGCCGCCGCGCGACGAGCGCGTGGCCGAGCTCGTGGAGGATCAGCGAGGCGAAGAAGAGCATCACCGCGCAGACCGCGACGACGTAGGCCTGCGTCACGGAGCCGCCGAGCACCTCGCGGAAGTAGTCCGAGACGACGTAGATGAAGAAGAACAGGACGATGAACCAGCTCGGGCTCGCCCCGATGCGGATGCCGAAGATCCGCATGAGCTGAAACGAGTTGCCGGAGCCGAACATGCCGCTCCACATCGTCGCAGGCCGTGCGTGCGACCATCGCAGCGTGCAGGTCGACGACCTCTACGGTCTGGCGCCGGACCGGTTCGTGCCCGAGCGCGCCGCGCTCGCCAGGGCGCTGCGCGCCGACGGCCGCCGCGACGAGGCGGCCGCGGTCGCGAAGCTCCGCCGGCCGTCGGCGGCGGCGTGGGTCGTCAACCAGCTCGTGCGGGGTTCGGCGGACGGCGTGGCGGAGCTCTTCGCGGCGGGCGACGCGCTGCGCGCCGCGCAGTCGGCCCTCCTCGCCGGTCGCGGCGACGGCGCGGCGCTGCGGGAGGCCGGCGCGCGCGAGCGGGCCGCCGTCGACGCGCTGCTCGCGGCGGTGCCCGGGCGCGGCGGCGACGCGAGCACCGCGACGCTCGAGCGCGTGGCGGACACGCTGCACGCGGCGGCGCTCGACGAGGCCGCCCGCGACGCGGTTCGCGACGGGCGCCTCGAGCGCGAGCTGCGCCACGCGGGGCTCGGGCTGGGCGAGGGCGCGGACGTGTTCGCCGCTGCTCCTGTCCCGAAGGCGACGCCGAGGGCGACGCCCGGCGAGAAGCCGACGGGCGAGCCGAAGCGCGACGCAGCCGCCGAGCGCAAGGCGGCGAAGGAGCGAGCCGCGGCCGAGACCGCAGCGAAGGCCGAGCGCGAAGCGGCGCGCAAGCAGGCGCGCTTCGCCGTCGCACAGGCCGCCAAGGCCGAGGAGCGCGCGGGGCACGCCCTGCGGGCGGCGCAGGAGCGCCGTGATCGCGCCGCGCGGGCGCTGGAGGAGGCCGACGCGGCGCTCGCGGAGGCGCAGGCGAAGGTTGAGGCGGCGGGCGAGGAGCACAGGCGCGCGCGGGCGGAGCTCGACGGCGGCTGACGTTCGCCGCGCTTCCTCGATAAAGGGAACAGGGTCGCGCGGAACTGGCGCCCCGCAGGGGTGCGCCGGATCGCTATCGCTGGACGAGCGTAATCCGGCGCACCCCCCCCGCGGAGAGCGCTTATCCGGGGGGTGCGCCGGATTTCACCCCGTCAGGACCGGGTTATCCGGCGCACCCCGGCGGAGAACGCCCGCGCCTGGCCCGTCCGTGTCCTCATCGAATGCCATGAAGAGGGACCCCCGTGGTGGCAGGCTCGTCTTGTCACCAAACTGGCCGACCCCAAGGAGGTCCCGCCGTGTTGTTCGCAGGTCTGGATCTGTCGCGCAAGCGTGTTGATGTGTGTGTCGTAGACGAGAACCGTGAGTTGGTGCTGGAAACGGCGAAGCCGCCCGATCTGGACGGGTTGCGATCGCTGGCGCGCCAGCTGGCGCCGCTGGGTCCGATCTCGGCGGCGATCGAGTCGATGACCGGGGCGCGGTTTGTGCATGACCGTCTTGAGGAGCTCGGCTGGGAGGTGCAGATCGCCGACGCGCAGAAGGTCAAGGGTCTGGCGCCGTTGGCGTGCAAGACCGACCGTATCGATGCGCGCGTGCTGGCCGAACTCGGCGCGCGTGATCTCGTGCCGGCGATCTGGCTGCCCGATCCGGCGGTCCGTGGCGCGCGTGAGCGGGCCCGCTTTCGCTTGCACCTCGTCAAGCACCGCACACAGCTGAAGAACCGCGTCCACGCGACGTTGATGAGTTTCGGGCGGCCATGTCCGATGTCGGATCTGTTCGGTGTCGCGGGCCGCCGGCTGCTGGCGGGGTTGCAGATCCCCGAGCCGTGGACAGGAACGTTGCGCGCGAGCCTGGTGTTGATCGATGACCTCGACGCGCAGATCGGGGTCTGCGAACGCCAGCTGCGTGAGCTGGGCGCCGATCACGCGTACGTCGCGCTGCTGCAGACGGTCCCCGGGATCGGCTGGGTGTTGGGGTACACGATCGCCGCAGAGATCGGCGCGATCGACCGCTTCGCGAGCGCCAAGAAACTCGTCGGGTACACCGGACTGTGCCCGCGCGTCTACCAGTCCGGCAGCAAGGACCGGCGCGGCGCGCTCGCCAAGAACGGGCCGGTCTATCTGCGCTGGGCGCTGATCGAAGCCGCGATGCACGCCTGCCGCACCGCGCCCTACAGCGCCCGCTACCAACACACCGCCCGCCGCCTGGGCGGCTCACGCGGACGCAAGATCGCCCGGATCGAGCTCGCCCGCGATCTCGCGACCGCGATCTGGCACATGCTCACGCGCGACGAGCCCTTCGCGCCGGCAGGTCCCGCCCTGCATCTGGCCGCCTGACGGCCCCGCATCGAATTGGACCACCGGCGCGTCGCTCCCACCAGCCTGATCCAGCCACCGAGCTAGCGATAGAGAACTGAGCGACGCTCAACCCGCACCCCGAACCGAGGCCCCCAAAAAGATCAACCACCACCCTTGACATCCACGCCCTCTTCATAGAGATGCAGGAAGCGTGACGCTGCAACACCAACCGCTGAGTTCTCACGCCGCACCACGACGGCCGTTTTCTCCAAGACACCCGCCGCCCGATCGGCGACCATCCGTCCCATGACGAGCAACCTCACCGAGATCCCGAACATCGGCCCGGCGATCGCCCGCAAGCTCGAGCGCCTCGACGTCGCGGCGCTCGACGACCTGCGCGGCCGCGACCCGCACGAGCTCTTCGAGCGCCTCTGCGCGCTCGACGGGCGCCGCCACGACCCCTGCCTGCTCGACACGTTCGTCGCCGCCGTCGACTACGCCGACGGCGGCCCCGCCCGGCCCTGGTGGGAGTACAGCCGCGAGCGCAAGGCGCGCGCGCATGGCTGACCCCGAGCTGCGCCTCGGCTGGGTCATCGTCTACGTCGACGACCCGGGGGAGGCGTCCGCCTTCTACCAGCGCGTCTTCGGCCTGCGCGTCGAGTTCGTCGCCGAGAGCGGCACGTACGCCCAGATGGCCACCGGCGCGACGAAGCTCGCCTTCGCCGCCTACACGCTCGGCGAGGGCAACTTCCCCGGCGGCGTCCTGCGCGTCGAGCCGGGCGACCCGCCGCGCAACGTCGAGCTCGCGCTCGTCGCCGACGACGTCGACGCCGCCTACGCGCGGGCGCTCGAGGCCGGCTGCACGGCGCTCGCCGAGCCGGTCGACGCACCGCACGGCCAGCGCGTGTCGTGGGTCCGCGACCCGTTCGGCACGCTCGTGGAGATCGCTTCACCGATGTGACGCCGAGAACGTCACCTATCCAAAAATATGTGGCGCCGCGGCGCTACGTCTGCGAGTGTCGCGGGCATGAGCGCATATCCCGTCGCGTACCAGCAATCCCCGCCCGTCGAGCGCAACAGGCTCACGGTGTTCTTCCGGGTCTTCATGCTGATCCCGCACCTCATCTGGGCCTACCTGTATGGCATCGGTGCGTTCATCGTCACGTTCCTGGCCTGGTTCGCGCTGCTGTTCACCGGTCGCTATCCGGGCGGCATGTACGACTTCGTCGCGGGCTACCTGCGCTTCATCACCCGGGTGTACGGCTACGGGCTGCTCATCACCGACGTCTATCCGCCGTTCGACGGTGGCGAGCATCCGGAATACCCGGTGCGCCTGATCATCGGCCCGCCGCAGGAGAGCTACAACCGCGCATCGGTGTTCTTCCGCATCATCCTGCTGATCCCCGTCTTCATCGTGCAGTACGCGTTCGAGATCTGGCTCTTCTTCGTGGCCGTCGCGCTGTGGTTCGTCGCCGTCATCACCGGCAGGACATCGCCCGGGCTCACCGAGGCGGCGCACTTCCCGCTCTCCTACTTCGCCCGCTCGAGCGCCTACGTCTATCTACTGACGGACAAGTTCACACCGCTCAGCGACACCGACACGAGCTCGGTGCTGCCGCCCGTCAGCAACCACTAGCCCGCGCGATCCGCAGCGCCAGGCGTCCATGCAGCGCCGCGGTGTCCGCGGCGCTGCGCGGCCCGCGCGGGTCAAACCACTCCGCGACGAAGACGACCATGTTGAGGATCGCCATGCTCGCGGCCTGCACGGCGTCCTCGCTGCCGAGCTCGCCGAACGCGAAGCAGCCGCGCTGCTCGCCCTCGCGCAGGACGTCGGCGAACAGCCCGCGGACGCGCCGGCGCCGGCGCACGACGCTGTCGCGCTCGCCGGCCGGCAGGTAGATGTAGTCGCGGTTGGCGACGCGCGTCTCGCGCGGCCGGGCGATGTGAAACGCCGTGAACGCCGCCGCGAGCGCTTCGAGCTGCACCGCGGGGTCGCCGTCGCAGCCGCGCAGCGTCGCGCTCAGGACGGCGTCGGCCTCGTCGTGGACGCGGTCGACGATCGCGAACAGCAGCGCCTCCTTGGAGGCGTAGTGGTTGTAGATCGCGCCGGGCGTCAGCCCGCAGGCGTCGGCGAGCTCGCGGACGGTCGTGCCGGTGTAGCCGCGCTCGTTGAAGAGCTCCAGTCCGGCCTCGTGGATGCGCTCGGGCGTGTCACTGGGTGAGCGTGCGTTCACCGCCATCGGGGCGATTCTACGGTAGCCTGCAAGGTCCTGTTGCGCGACTATGAACGAGCGTTCATACTGAACCGCATGAACCTCGAGCTCTCCGACGACCACGAGCTCCTGCGCCGGACGGTCCGCGACTTCGCCGAGGGCGAGGTGGCGCCCGTCGCCGAGGAGCTCGACCGCACGAAGGCGATCCCCTACGACATCATCGCCAAGCTCGGCGCCCTGAACCTCATGGGGATCCCGTTCCCGGAGGAATACGGCGGCGCCGGCGGCGACACGCTCGCCTACGCCCTGACCGTCGAGGAGCTCACGCGCGTGGACTCCTCGGTCGCGATCACGCTCTGCGCGCACACGTCGCTGGGCACGCAGCCGATCTACCTCTTCGGCAGCGAGGAGCAGAAGCGCGACTGGATGCCGCGGCTGTGCAGCGGGGAGATCCTCGGCGCCTTCGGCCTGACCGAGGCCGAGGCGGGCTCCGACGCCGCCAACACGAAGACGCGCGCCCGCCTGGACGGCGCCGACTGGGTCATCGACGGCGCCAAGCAGTTCATCACGAACGCCGGCACCGACATCTCCGGGCTCGTGACGATCACGGCGCTCACCGGCGAGAATGAGATCTCCAACCTCCTCGTCCCCAACGGCACGCCGGGCTACGAGCAGGGCGAGCCGTACCGCAAGATGGGCTGGCACGCGTCCGACACGCGGCCGCTGACCTTCGACGACTGCCGCGTCCCGGAGGGCAACCTCGTCGGCCCGCGCGGCGCGGGCTTCAAGCAGTTCCTCCACGTCCTGGCGATCGGGCGCATCGGCGTCGCGGCGATGGGCCTCGGGCTCGCGCAGGGGGCGCTGGACCAGGCGCTCGCCTACGCGAAGGAGCGCCGCGCGTTCGGCCGGCCGATCTCGAAGTTCCAGGCGATCCAGTGCAAGCTCGCCGACATGTCGACCGAGATCGAGGCGGCGCGGCTGCTCGTCTACCGCTCCGCCCTGCTGAAGGACGCCGGCAAGGACTTCAGCCTCGCGGCGGCCCAGGCGAAGCTCAAGACCGGCCGCCTGGCGGTGCACTGCGCCAACGAGGCGGTCCAGATCCACGGTGGCTACGGCTACATCGAGGAGTACCCGGTCTGCCGGATGTACCGCGACGCGAAGATCCTCACGATCGGCGAGGGCACGGACGAGATCCAGCAGATGGTCATCGCGCGGGCGCTGGGGGCCTAGGTGACGTCGTCCGCAGGTCAGCGATGCCGGTCTGTCTCCCGCGCGACGTGAAGCAGCGGCGGCATCGATGACCGTAGGCCGAAACCCGCCCTATCCGACCGCCGTGGACATCCGCGAGGTCGGCCCGCGCGACGGCTTCCAGAGCGAGCCCGAGACGATCGCGACCGCCGACAAGGTCGCGCTCATCGACCGGCTCGCGCGCACCGGCGTGCGGCGCATCGAGGTCACGAGCTTCGTGCGCGCCGACGTCATCCCGCAGCTCGCCGACGCCGAGGAGGTGCTCGCCGCGATCGACGTCCCCGACGGCGTCGCGCGCAGCGTGCTGATCCCCAACGCGCGCGGCCTCGAGCGCGCGCTGCGCGTCCGCGACCGCTTCGACGAGATCGCCGTCTTCCTCTCGGCGAGCGAGACGCACAACCAGCGCAACGTCAACCGCTCGGTCGACGAGTCGCTGGCCGCGCTCGGCGGGGTCATCGCGACCGCGCAGGGCGCCGGGCTGCGCGTCGAGGCCGTCATCTCGACGAGCTTCGGCTGTCCCTACGAGGGCCGCGTCGACCTCGGGCGCGTCATCGCCATCGCCGAGCAGCTCGCCGGCGCCGGCGCGCAGGAGATCGCCTTCGGCGACACGACCGGCATGGCCAACCCGATCCAGGTCGCCGGGCACTTCGCCGAGCTGCGCGCCGCGCTCGGCGACGCCGTGCAGCTCACCGCGCACTTCCACAACACCCGTGGCCAGGGGCTCGCGAACGTCCTCGCCGCGCTGCAGGCCGGCTGCACGTCGTTCGAGTCGAGCTTCGGCGAGCTCGGCGGCTGCCCCGTCCCGCCCGGCGCGACCGGCAACATCGCCACCGAGGACCTCGTCTCGATGCTCCACGAGATGCGGATCGAGACCGGGATCGACCTCGATGCGCTGCTCGACGCGACCGAGGCCGTCTGGCGCGTCCTCGGCCGGCCGCTGGGCTCGCACACGCTGATCGCCGGCCCGATCGACTGGCGCCCGGCGGGCCGCTGATGTTCGAGAGCGTCCTCGTCGCCAACCGGGGCGAGATCGCCGTGCGCGTCATCACGACGCTGCGGCGCCTCGGGATCCGCTCGATCGCGGTCTACTCCGACGCCGACGCCGACGCGCCGCACGTGCGCCTCGCCGACGAGGCGGTCGCGCTCGGGCCCGCGCCGGCGGCACAGTCCTACCTCGACATCGACCGCGTCCTGGCGGCCGTCGCGCAGAGCGGCGCCGCCGCGGTGCACCCCGGCTACGGCTTTCTCTCCGAGCGCCCGGACTTCGCACGCGCCTGCCCCGTCACCTGGGTCGGCCCGCCGCCCGAGGCGATCGAGCTGCTCGGCGACAAGGTCGCCGCGAAGCGGCTCGCCGCCGAGGCCGGCGTGCCGACCGTGCCGGGGATCGAGCGCGCGCGCCTGACCGACGAGGAGATCCTCGCCTGGGCCGCCGCCGATCCGGGCCGCCTGCCGCTGATGATCAAGGCCGCGGCCGGCGGCGGCGGGCGCGGGATGCGGATCGTGCACGCGCGCGACGAGCTGCCGGAGGCGCTGCGGGCCGCCCGCCGCGAGGCGCTCGCCGGCTTCGGCGACGACGCGCTGCTGGCCGAGCGCTACATCGAGCCCGCGCGCCACGTCGAGATCCAGTTCCTCGCTGACGCGCACGGCAACGCGATCCATCTCGGCGAGCGCGAGTGCAGCCTGCAGCGCCGCCACCAGAAGCTCGTCGAGGAGTGCCCGTCGCCGGACCTGTCGGACGATCTGCGCGCGCGGATGGGGGCGGCGGCCGTCGCCCTCGCGCGGGCCGCGGGCTACGTCGGGGCGGGCACGTGCGAGTTCCTCGTCCCGGCGGGCGACGCCGATGCCTTCTACTTCCTCGAGGTCAACGCGCGCCTGCAGGTCGAGCATCCGGTGACCGAGCTCGTCTACGGCCTCGATCTCGTCGCGGCGCAACTGCGGATCGCGGCCGGCGAGCGGCTGTGGCTCGCGCAGGCCGACGTCGTCGCCGACGGCCACGCGATCGAGGCCCGCGTCTGCGCCGAGGACGCCGACCGCGGCTTCCTGCCGGGCACGGGGCGGATCGTCGCCTACCGCGAGCCGGCCGGGCCGGGCATCCGCGTCGACAGCGGCGTCGCCGCCGGCGGCGCGGTGACGACGCACTACGACTCGCTGCTGTGCAAGGTCGTCGCGCACGCGCCGACGCGCGCGCAGGCGCTGCAGCGCCTCGACGGCGCGCTCGGTGAGCTGGCGATCCTCGGCCCGCCGGTGAACACGTTCTTCCTGCGCCGGCTGCTGGCCGATCCGGCGGTGCAGGCCGGAAGACTCGACACCGGCCTCGTCGCCCGCCTGCCGGCGCGCGAGCCCGCCCGCGAGGAGGACGAGGACGCCGCGCTCGTCGCCGTCCTCGCGCGCACGCT
>DATJEE010000230.1:0-3809 GCA_035496995.1 Solirubrobacteraceae bacterium
CGGCGTACTCCATGACCGAGGTCGAGCAGCCGCACTCGGGATGGATGAGGAAGTCGGCGCCGGGGTGCGCGGCGCGGACCTGCTCGATGTCGCGCGGGCGGATGCCGGCGTGGACGTGGCACTCGCCGTCCCAGACGTGCAGCGCGCGCCCGATCTTCCGCTCGACGTAGGCGCCGAGGAACATGTCCGGCCCGAAGAGGATCTCCGTCTCCGGTCCCTGCTCGCGCAGGATGTGCTCGACGACCGAGACGGCGTTCGCCGACGTCACGCAGTAGTCCGTCAGCGCCTTGATCTCGGCCGTCGTGTTGACGTACATCACGGTGATCGCCCCCGGGTGCTGGGCCTGCCAGGCGCGCAGCTGGGCGGGCGTGATCGCGTCGGCGAGCGAGCAGCCGGCGTCGAGGTCGGGGATCAGGACGGTCTTGTCGGGCGACAGGACGGAGGCCGTCTCGGCCATGAAGTGCACGCCGCAGAAGGCGATGACCGAGGCGTCGGCGGCCGCCGCCTGGCGCGAGAGGCCGAGCGAGTCGCCGACGTAGTCGGCGACGTCCTGGATCTCCGGCAGCTGGTAGTTGTGGGCCAGGATGATCGCGTCGCGCTCCTTGGCGAGCGCGCGGACCTCTTCCTGCATGGCCTTGACGTCGTAGAGCTGAAGCAGGGTCATGGGGTCTTCTCGAGCGTGAGCGACAGGTCCAGGGCGGGCGCCGAATGCGTCAGCGCACCCACCGAGATCCAGTCTACGCCCGTCTCCGCGGTGCTCCTGAGCGTGGCGAGCGTCACGCCCCCGCTGGCCTCGAGCGTGGCCTTCCCGCCGACCTGCGCCACGACCGCGCGCAGCTCGTCGGGGGTCATGTTGTCGAGCAGCAGCCGCTCGGCGCCGGCCTGCAGCGCCTCGTCGACCTCGGCCGCGGTGCGGCACTCGACCTCGAGCGCGAAGTCGGCGTGCGTCGCCTTGACGGCCTCGATCGCGGCGGTGATCCCGCCCGCGATCGCGGCGTGGTTCTCCTTGACGAGCACCATGTCGTAGAGCCCGGCGCGATGGTTGGTCCCGCCGCCGGCGGCGACCGCCGCCTTCTCGAGCGCGCGCAGCCCGGGCGTCGTCTTGCGCGTGTCGAGGATCTCGGCGCCGGTGCCCGCGACGGCCTGGACGCAGCGCGCCGTGAGCGTCGCGATCCCCGACAGGTGCTGCAGGAAGTTCAGCGCGGTCCGCTCGGCGGCGAGCAGCGCGCGGGCGTCGCCGGTGACGCGCAGGACCGCCGCCGGGGGCTCGGTCCAGGCGCCCTCGGAGCCCAGCCGCTCGAGGCGCACGTCGGGGTCGAGCGCCTGGAACGTCGCCTCCGCCGCCTCGAGGCCGTAGACGACTCCCGGCGCCTTCTGCGTGATCGTCGCGACGGCGCGGGTGCCAGCGGGGACGGTGGCCTGGCTCGTGACGTCGGCCTCGCCGACGTCCTCGGCGAGCGCCTGCATGACGAGCTGCTCGAGCGTCTGTGCGTCAGGCGTCACGGACTGCGCAGGATACGGAACGGGCAACGGGCAAGATGCGCCACATGTCCCTGACGACCTCCGCCCTCGACGCCTGGCTCCCGGACCCGCAGGTCCGCACGTGCCACCGGCGCTCGTCGGCGGCCGATCCGGGCGCCCTGTGGGCCGCCGCCAACGCCGTGCGGTTGGAGGAGACGCGCACGATCGGGCGGCTCGTGCGCTGGCGGATCCCCGGGGTGCCGTGGAGCCAGTCGTTCGCCGGGATGCTCGCCGAGGCGCCGTTCACCGTCCTGGACGCCGGCGAGCAGCACATGGTCTCGGGCCTGTGCGGGAAGATCTGGACGCTCGCCCGCGACTACCCGCACCTCGACGGCCCCGACGACTTCTGCGCCTGGAGCGCGCCGCGCACCGTCCGCGTGCTCCTCGCCCACTGGGTCGAGCGCGACGAGGACGGGCGCAGCGCGATCGTCAGCGAGGCCCGCGTGAAGCCGACGGACCGGATCGCGGCGGCGCGCCTGAAGGCGCTGTGGATCGTCGTCGGGCCGTTCGAGCGGCTGATCGGCGCCGAGCCGCTGGCGCTCGCGGTGGCGAGCGCCGAGGGTGGTGGTCGCGCGGGGTAGTCGTCCGCGGCGCGTGGGCGGCGCCGCGGCGCGCTTACGACATCGGTGAAGGAGGGGTGCCGTTCGCTCGCGGTCTGCCGCGAGCGCGCGCGCGGCGAGTATGTCGACTTGACCCCGTATAGAGGGGTCAAGTCGACATCCTCGCGGGAACCGCACGCCTCGGTCCGGCACGACGCCCGGGCCGCCCTCATCGACGCCGTACACGCCGCGCACAAGCGCGGCCGGCCGGTTCCCCGACTACGCGGGCTGCTCGACGACGAGCAGGATGTTCGCGTCGGGGTCGCGGAACCAGAACATCGGCGGGACCGGGTCGCCCATGCGCATGACCTCGGGGTCGACGTCGACGCCGTCGGCCTGCATGCGCGCGTGGGTGGCGTCGATGTCGGCGGCCTGCAGGCTGATGCCGGTCTGGACGCCGACGGGGTCGCCCTCGCGCGGCGGGGCGAGGGCGATGCCGGTCGTGCCGACGGGCGGGTAGACCTCGACCCAGCGGTAGTCGCCGCCGAAGGGGACGTCGGTGCGCTTCTCGAAGCCGAGCTGCTCGTAGAAGGCGATCGACCGGTCCTGATCGGTCGAGGGGATGATCACGAGGCCAATCGTGCTGATGCTGGTGGTGCTCGTCGGCATGGTCCCGTCCTCCTGGGTGGTGGTGGTCATACGGCCAAGACCCGCCGCGGCGCGAAAACTCATCGGTCGGCCGTGAACCGCGTGCTACGAGCTGCCGCGCTCCAGCCCGCCGAGCGCGCTGGCGCCGCTGAACAGCGTGCGGCGCCCGCGCCGCACGACGATCTGCACCTCGGAGGCGAGGTATTGCGCGGCCGCCCCCGCGAGGTTGCGCCGCTGCGCCGCGAGCGGGATCGGCAGCGCGTGCGGCGGCGTGCCGTTGGAGCGGCCCTCGAGCTCGATCGTGTGGCGCGCGGTGCGGGCGCGCAGGCGCCACGCGCCGCCGCCGACCTCGACGCGCATCGGGTGCAGCGGGCGCACGGCGCGGACGACCTCGTCGCCGACGCGGACGACGAGCGCCGTCGACAGGACCTGCGCCCGGCCGAGCCCGGCGCGGCCGCCGGCGAAGGCGACGCAGACGTCGTCGCGGGCGAAGCCCTGCGCCTGGCCCCACCACCACGCCGGCGGGAAGCCGCCGCGGCCCCAGTTCTTCTCGGCGTAGACCGTCGCGCCGTCGAGATCGATTTCGCGCTCGCCGAGCCGGGCGCGCCCGCTGACGCGGCCGCCGAGCAGGTGCGGATGCCAGTACTGGCTCAGGCCGGGGATCGACTGTGCCGCGCCGATGCCGCCGAACGGGCCCCACGGCCACCCGACCGGTTCGTCGAAGCGCACGTCGAGGCAGGCGTCGGCGCCGAGGTCGACGGCGAGCGCGCGGGCACCCGCGCGCAGGCTCGTGTGCCCGTCCTCCCCGGCCCAGACGCCGATGCCGCGACGCTCGCCGGCCGCCTCGGCGACGGCGGCCGAGCGCGAGAACCCGCCGGGGTGCCCGGCGAGCCCGACGGTCCCCCACGTGCGGCCCTCGGCATCGCGGTTGACGCCTGCCAGCACGACGAGCACGACGCCCGACGGCACGTGCGTGATGCGCCAGAAGTAGCCCTCCATGGCGACGCCGTGGTACCCGCGCGGATCCATGAAGGGGAGGTCGGCGCCGGTGCGGCGGTAGCTCGTGAGCATCGTCGCTCCCTATGCGCGCGCACGCGGCGC
>DATJEE010000231.1:0-14919 GCA_035496995.1 Solirubrobacteraceae bacterium
GACGTTGCCGAGCGCGCCGCCGAGCAGCAGGCCCGCCGGCAGCCAGATGAGCCTCCGCTCGCTGTTGCGCGCGACGTAGACGAGCAGCGCGACGACCGCCGCCGCGATCAGGACGGTCACGATCGCGCCCCCGCCCTGCAGCTGCCCGAACGCGACGCCGTTGTTGCGCGTGTTGACGAGCTTGATCCCGGCGACGAGGTCGCGCACCTCGCCGCGCTGCAGCGAGGACGTGACGAGCGCCTTGACGACCTGGTCGGCGCCCACGACGCCCGCGAGGACGAGGCCCGTGCGCGCCCACACGCCCCGCGGCGACGGCGCGCCGGTGCGCGAGCTCACCCGCCGCGGATGAGGCGGACGATGATGCCGCCGCCGAACTGCAGGACGATGATGGCGACGATCGGGCTGAGGTCGATCGCCCCGATCGGCGGGATGAACCTCCGGAAGAGCCCGAGGTACGGCTCGGTGACGTCGCGCAGGAAGCCGAGCACGGCGCTGGACCACTGCGCGTACGGGACGCGACCGCCGAACGAGAAGAACAGCGTCGTGAGGATGTAGGCGAAGATCAGGATCGTGTAGGTGATCAGCAGCGCGTTGAGGAAGTCGGCGATCGACTCACGCGCGGTGGCGAGGATGAGGACGGCGGTCGTCATCGGGCCAGCATCGCCTGCATCGCGTCGTCGAAGGCCGCCCGGATGCCGGCGTGCTCGAGCGCGGCGAGGCCGCGCGCGGTGATCCCGCCGGGCGACGTCACCGCGCGGCGGACGGCGAGCGTGTCCATCCCGCGCGCCTGCAGCAGCGCGGCGGTGCCGGCGAGGTTTGCGGCGACGAGCTCGCCGGCGACGTCGGCGGGCAGCCCGGCGCGCACGCCCGAGTCGACCTGCGCCTCGGCGACGAGCGCGACGTAGGCCGGCGCGCAGCTCATGAGGCCGGTGGCGACGCCCATGAGCGACTCGTCGACGCTGACGACCATGCCGACGCGCTGAAAGAGCGCGATCGCCTGCTCGGTGAGGTGCCGGTCGCCGTCGTCGTCCTGGGCATGGCACGTCACGCCCTGGCGCACCTCGACGGGGACGCTCGGGATCATCCGCACGACCGGCGTCGCGCCGTAGGCCGCGCGCAGGGCGCCGACGCTGACGCCGCCGAGGATCGAGATGACGGCGTCGGCCGAGCCGGCGATCGCGTTGGCGACGCGCTCCAGACCCTGCGGCTTGTGGCACAGCAGCACGACGTCGGCGCGCTGCGCGACCTCCGCGCCGGAGTCCAGCACCTCGCCGCCGAGCTCCTCGACGAGCGCCTCCGCGCGCGGGCGGTACATGTCATGCACGAGCACCGGGTCGCCCCAGCCGCGCGCGAGCGCGGTCGCCATGTTGCCCGCTCCGATGAACCCGATCTGCATAAGAGGAAGTATGGACGAGCCCTGGCCTGCGCCATCCTGACGCGGTGATCGTGGATGCCTGGGTGGGTCGGCAGCCGAGGGACAGTGCTTTCAGCACGGACCTCGGCTGACGGGCCGCCCAGGCGCCGCGAGCGCCCGTCAGGATTGGTTGAAGAAGCCCTTCTCGATCAGCTCTGCTTTTTCTTCCGCCGAGATCTGCACGTTGCGCGGCGTGAGCATGAAGACCTTGTGGGCGATCCGCTGCATCCCGCCGTCGAGCGCATACGTCAGGCCGCTGGCGAAGTCGATGAGCCGCTTGGCGAGGTCGGTGTCGCTGCTCTGCAGGTTCAGGACGACGGGGATCGACTGCTTGAACTTGTCGGCGACCTGCTGGGCGTCGTTGAAGGACTTCGGGATGACGAGGTGGACGCGGACGTCGCCGCCGTTGCGGGCGCGCTCGACCGGCCGCAGCGCGGTCGTCGGGCGGCTGCTGCGCGGCTCGTCGTCGGCGAAGATGTCGTCGAAGTCGTCGCGGCGCGGACGGCGCGGGGCGAGGCGGCGGACGTTGGGCCGCTCGCGATAGCGATCCTCCATCTCCTCCTCCGGCTGGCTGGCCCGGGACACCGGGCGCTCGCGCTCGCGCTGCTGCTCGGCGGCGCGGGCCTGCTCGCGCTCGAGCTCGAACTCGTCGACGTAGCCCCGTTCCTCGGCGAGGCCGAAGTACACGAGCGCGCGATGCCAGCTGTCTCTGAACGCCATAGCTGCAGGGAAGGTTAGACCTCGGCCGCCGTTCTCCTTCCCCCCTCAACCGAAGAGACTCGTGCCGATTCGCACGAGCGTAGCACCCTCCTCGACGGCGACCTCGTAGTCCTGCGTCGTTCCCATCGACAGCTCGGGCAGCCCGCGCGCCGCCGCGAGTTCGCGCAGCGCGGCGAACCAGCGGCGGCTGTCCTGCGGTTCGATGACGAGCGGCGGCATCGTCATGAGCCCCACGACCGGTACCGGGCAGCGCTCGAGGAACGCCTCGAGGTCGGCCGGCGCGACGCCGCCCTTGCCCGCCTCGCCGGCGACGTTGACCTCGACGAGCACCCGCAGCCCGGGCGGCGCGTGGCGCTCGAGCTGCGCGAGCACGGAATCGGACGCGACGGAGTGGATGAGGCGCACGAGCGGCGCGATCTGCTTGACCTTGCGGCTCTGCAGCTGCCCGATGAAGTCCCAGGTGAACGCGTCGCCGTGGGCCTCGACCTTCGCGACGAGGTCCTGCGCGCGGTTCTCGCCCACGACCGTGAGGCCGGCCTCGGCGAGCACGCCGAGCTCGGCGGCGGGCACGTACTTCACGGCGGCGACGATCTCGATCTCGCCGGGGTCGCGGCCGGCGCGCGCGGCGGCGGCGGCGATGCGCTCGCGGACCTCGGCGAGGTTCGCGCGGACGCGCTCGGCCGTCAGGCCGGTGACGAGCTCGGCCACTCGCCCCCGGGCTCGCTGACGCGCCAGACGCCGCTCGCCTGGCGGCCGGTGTTCTCGACGTCGTCGCCGTAGTCGCGGCGGTGCGAGTGAAAGAGGCTGCGCGGCGCGCACATCGTGCAGATGTCGACGTCGTGGACGTGGTCGAGCGGGATGCCGACGTGCTGCAGCTGCAGGCGCGCGACGTTCTTGAGGTGCGCGTGGTTGCTCAGGCGCGCGACGCCGCGCGGGTAGTTCATGAACGCCCGGTGCACCCAGGTGTTGACCTCGTAGCAGCAGACCCCGATGCTCGGCCCGATCGCCGCGTGGATATCGCCCTCGACGCCCATCGCGCGCATCGTCTTGACGCCCTCGATGAGGATGTTGGCGGCGAGGCCGCGCCAGCCGGCGTGGATCATCGCGACGCCCTCGGGCGCGACGAGCGCGACCGGCAGGCAGTCGGCGGTCGTGACGACGGCGACGACGCCCTCGAGCGTCGTGGCGATCCCGTCGGCCTCCGGCGGCTCGGCGCCGGCCGCGGGCAGCTCGGTCACGACCTCGATGGCGGCGCCGTGCACCTGCTTGGGCTCGAGCCAGCGGTCGCGCGGGATCCCGAACAGCGCCGCGACGCGGTTGCGGTTCTCCTCGACGGCGGGCGCGTAGTCCGCCGTGTGCAGGCCGACGTTCAGCGTGTCGAACGGCTCGCCGGACACGCCCCCGCGACGCGTCGTGAAGAGCACGCGGCCGCCGGGCAGCTCGCAGCCGATGTGGTCGCCGACGGCGACGAACGGCGCGTGCAGCCGGTCGCCGAAGACGTTCTTGGAACGCATCGGCGTGACGATCGTCTTCCCCGTGCTCGGACGCATCGCGTTAGTTCTAGCACCCCGTCACGTCATGGCGGCGCCAGGATCCGGCAGCGCGAGCGCCGCGGCGAGCTCGGCGTCGCGCCCCGCGGCGAGCTCGCCGTCCAGGCGCCGGTCGAGCGCCGCGGCCAGTCGCGCGCCGATCGACGGGCCCGCCGGGATCCCGGCGGCCAGCAGGTCGTCGCCGCCGATCGCGAGCGCGACGTGGCGCAGGTCGTCCAGCCAGCGCCGCGCGGGCTCGGGCGCGCCGTGCGCCCCGGCCAGCGCGACGGCCTCCACCGGGAGTCCGCGCAGGACGCGCGCGAGCGCCGAAGGCCGCGCCGCCGCGGTCATCGCCGCCGCCAGGCGCGGCGCCCGGTCGGCGGCGCGCAGCAGGGCGGACTCGCGCGCGTCGAAGCCCAGCGCGGCGACCTCCGCGCCGGCGCCCGGCGCCAGCCAGGCGGCCAGCGTGACGAGCTCGCGCGCGCCCTCGCCGGCCGGCAGCAGCGCGAGCGCTGCCGCCGCGCGCTCGCGGTCGACGCGCAGCCACGGCGCGAGGCCGAGCGCGGCGGCGGACTCGAGCGCCGCGGCCGGGTCCGGCTCGCCGAGCGCGAGGCGCAGCTCGTTGCCGATCCGCGTCGCCGAGACCGTGCCGAGCGCGCCGCCGGCGACGGCCGCGGCGGCGAGCTGCGCCGTGTGCTCCTCGAGGTCGAAGCCGAGGCGGGCGCGGTAGCGGGCGATCCGCCACAGGCGCGTCGGGTCGTCGGCGAAGCTCGCGTCGTGCAGGACGCGCAGGCGCCCGGCGGCGAGGTCCTCGTGCGCGTGCGCGACGGCCCGCAGCTCGCCGCTGCGCAGGTCGAGCGCGAGCGCGTTGACCGTGACGTCGCGGCGGCGCAGGTCGTCGTCGATCGCGGCCGGCGCGACGTCGGGCAGGGCGCCCGGGTGCGCGTACGTCTCCGCGCGCGCCATCGCGAGGTCGTAGCGACAGCCGTCGGCACCCTCGACGGTGAGGGTGCCGAAGCGCGCGTGCGTCGCCGACCGGGCGCCGAGGCGCAGGGCTATCGCGTCGACGTCGCCCTCGACGACGACGTCGAGCTCGCGCGGCTCGCGGCCGAGCAGCAGGTCGCGGACGGCTCCGCCGACGAGGTGCACGCCGGGGCTGTCGGCGACGGCGTCCAGCAGCCGCCGGCCACAGGGCAGAAGGCGCAGGCGCTCACGCAGATCCTCCATGGCGACAGTCTGACCGGGCTGCTCCGGCGGGGCGGGCGACTACCATGTAAGGGGTGTCCCCTTCGCACCGCGGCAAGCGCCTGCTGCCGCGTATCGCGCTCGGGGTCGTGGTGCTCGCGCTCGGCGTCGCCGCCGCGTTGTTCCTCCTGCTGCGCGGCGAAGGTGACGTGTCGCATCCGGACGTGAACTTCGTCCCGACGACGGAGAGCACGCCCGACACGGCCACCGGGTCTCACAAGCATCCGGCCGACGACGGCTTCGAATGGCCGGTCTACGGCTTTCGCAAGTCGCGCACGCACCACCTGCCGCTGAAGGTCACCCCGCGCCCGCCCTACCGCCAGGCGTGGGCGCTGCGCGGGAAGGTCCTGCTCGAGTTCACGCCGGTGCTCTGCCACCGCAAGCTCTACCTCATGAAGAACAACGGCGCCCTGTACGCGATCTCGCGGCTGTCGGGGCGCGTGAGCTGGAAGCGCAAGCTCGGCACCCTCGCCGCAGCCTCGCCGGCCTGCAGTCACGGCACGGTCTACGCCGTGCTGCTCTCGCACCGCCGCGGGACCGACGCCGGCCGCGTCGTCGCCGTGTCCGCCAAGACCGGGCACGTGAAGTGGTCGCACACGCTGCCCAGCCGCGCCGAGGGATCGCCGCTGCTGGACCGCGGGCGCCTGTTCATCGGCACCGAGGACGGCACGGTCTACTCGCTGCGGGCGAAGAACGGCGCGATCCGCTGGCGCGCGAAGGCCGCCGGCGCCGTCAAGGGCGCGATCGCGCTCGACGCCGGCAAGCTCTACTTCGGCGACTACGGCGGCCAGGTCCACGCGATCCGCCGCTCCAACGGCCAGAAGGTGTGGGCGACGTCGCCGAGCAGCGGCCCCCTCGGCCTCGGCGAGGGCAACTTCTACTCGTCGGCGGCGGTGCAGTACGGGCGCGTCTACATCGGCAGCACGAACGGCGACGTCTACTCCTTCTCGTCGACCGACGGCAAGCTCGCGTGGCGCACGCACACGGGCAACTACGTCTACGCCTCGCCGGCCGTCGGCCAGGTCGGCGGCGGCCCGCCGACGGTCTACATCGGCTCCTACGACGGGCGCTTCTACGCGCTCGACGCGCGGTCGGGCAAGACGCGCTGGGTGCGCCATCTCGGCACGAAGATCTCGGGCGCGGCGACGATCGTCGGCGACCTCGTCTTCGTCTCCGACCTCGACGAGAAGACGACCTGGGCACTCGGTGCCCGCACCGGCGTGACGGTGTGGAAGACCCGCCGCGGCGCCTTCAACCCGGTCATCAGCGACGGCCGGCGGATCTACTTCACGGGCTACACGTCGCTCTTCGCGCTGGACCCGGTCGGGCACCCGTTCGTGCCGCGGGCCAAGAAGCGCAAGCGCTGATCAGCGGCGCACGGCGATGCCGGCGGCGGCGAGGTGCTCCTTCGCCTCGCGGACGCGGAACGTGCCGTAGTGGAAGATCGACGCCGCGAGCGCCGCGTCGGCGCCGGCGTGCAGCGCCTCGGCGAGGTGCTCGAGCGTGCCCGCCCCGCCGCTGGCGATGACCGGGACGCCGACCGCCTCGCTCACCGCCCGCGTGAGCTCGAGGTCGTAGCCGTCGTTCGTCCCGTCGCGGTCCATGCTCGTCAGCAGGATCTCCCCCGCGCCGCGCTCGACGCCCTCGCGCGCCCAGGTCACGACGTCGATGCCCGTCGCCGTGCGCCCGCCGGCGACGAACACCTCCCAGGAACGTGACGTCGCCGGTAGGTCGTCGGTTCCGGCGCCGCGACGCTCCGGCCGTGCCACGGCTTCGTCGCCGGGTTCGCCGACCGGACGGCGAAACACTTGTTTCGCATCAATGGCAAGGACCACGCATTGCGCCCCGAAGACGTCGGCGAGTTCCCCGATGAGCTCGGGGCGCGCGACGGCGGCCGAGTTCACCGACACCTTGTCGGCGCCGGCGTCGAGGACCCCCTGCGCGTCGGCGGCCGAGCGGATCCCGCCGCCGATCGTGAAGGGGATGAAGCACTCGTCGGCGACGCGGCGGGCGAGCGCGACGACGGTGTCGCGCTTGTCGCTCGTCGCGGTGATGTCGAGGAAGACGAGCTCGTCGGCGCCCTCGGCGTCGTAGAGCGCCGCGAGCTCGACGGGGTCGCCGGCGTCGCGGATGTTCACGAAGTTCGTGCCCTTGACGACGCGGCCGGCGTCGACGTCGAGGCACGGGATGACGCGCTTGAGGTGCACGCGCCCTACCGACCGTCGAGCGCCGCTTGGCCCTCGGCGATCGTGAACTTGCGCTCGTACAGCGCCTTGCCGGCGATGACGCCGGTGAGGTTGACCTGGCGCAGGGCGGCGAGCGCCGCGAGATCCTCGGTGCTGCCGATCCCGCCGGAGTACATGAAGCGCCCCCGCACGACCTGGGCGATCGCGCGCACCTCGTCGACGTCGGGACCGCCGAGCAGCCCGTCCTTGTCGACGTTCGTGAAGACGAACGTCCGCACCCCGCGGTCCTGCATGCGCTCGATGACGTCGGCGGCCGGCATGTCGGTCGTGTGCGTCCAGCCGGCGGTCGAGACGAAGCCGCCGCGGGTGTCGATGCTCACGACCGTGCGGTCGCCGAACTCCGCGACGACCTCGTCGAGGAAGTCGACGTCGGTGAACGCCGCCGTGCCGAGGATGACGCGGGCGACGCCGGCGCCGAACGCGTCGCGGACGGCCTGCACCGAGCGCAGCCCGCCGCCGACCTGCACCGGCACGCCGAGCTGGCGCGCGATCGCGGCGACGTGGTGGAGGTTCTGCGGCGCGCCCGTCCGCGCGCCGTCGAGATCGACGACGTGCAGGTAGCGCGCGCCGGCCTGCACCCACGCCCGCGCGGCGTCGAGCGGGCTGTCGGCGTAGACCGTCTCGGCGTCGAAGTCGCCCTGGACGAGCCGCACCGCCCGACCGTCGGCGATGTCGATCGCGGGATAGAGGATCACGCTACGGCTGCCGCGGTGGAGCAGATCCCGACGAAGTTGCGCAGCAGCGCGAGCCCGTGCGTCGAGGACTTCTCGGGATGGCACTGCGCGCCGAAGACGTTGTCGCGCTCGACGAAGGACACGAACGGCGCGCCGTACTCGCCCATGCCGAGGACGATCGACTCGTCGTCGGGCACGGGGACGAAGGAGTGCACGTGGTAGAACGCCGCCGGGTTCGGCAGCCCCGCGACGAGCGCCGACTCGCGCTGCCAGGTCACGGCGTTCCAGCCGATGTGCGGAAGCTTCAGGCCGGCCGTTTCGAGGCGCACGATGCGGCCGGGGAGCAGCCCGAGCCCGGTGGAGCCCTCGTGCTCGACGGACTCCTCGAAGAGCAGCTGCATGCCGAGGCACAGCCCGATGACCGGCACGCCGGCGGCGGCGCGCTCGCGGACGACGTCGTCGAGACCGAGCGCGCGCAGGCGGCGCATCGCCTCGGGGAACGCCCCGACGCCGGGGACGATGAGCCCGTCGGCGGCGCACAGCTCGCCGGCGTCGGCCGTCTGGGCGATCTCCGTCCCGATGTGCGCGAAGGCCTTGACGACCGACCGGCGGTTGCCCATCCCGTAGTCGACCATCGCGATGCGCGCCGTCATCGCGGGGACCCGCCTTCCGGCTGCACCCCGGCGACCGTCGAGCAATGGCGCGCGGTCATGCGGTGAGCGTCCCCTTCGTCGAGGGCACGCCGGTCTCCGTCGGGTCGATCGCGATCGCCGCCCGCAGCGCGCGGGCGAAGGCCTTGAACGACGCCTCGATCATGTGGTGCGCGTTCGTCCCCGCCTGGACGTCGAGGTGCAGCGTGATGCGGGCGTTGTTGACGACCGCGCGGAAGAACTCCTCGAGCAGCTCGTGCTCGAAGCCGCCGGTCTCACCCGGCGGCAGCCCGCCGTCGTCGAGCGCGAGGAACGGCCGCCCGGAGACGTCGATCGCGCAGGCGGCGCGCGCCTCGTCCATCGGGACGACCGCGTGGCCGTAGCGGTAGATCCCGGCGCGGTCGCCGAGCGCGGCGTCGAGCGCCTGCCCGAGGACGATGCCGACGTCCTCGACGGTGTGATGCGACCCCGTCTGCAGGTCGCCCGCGGCCTCGACGACGAGGTCCAGGCGCCCGTGGCGCGCGAGCAGGTCGAGCATGTGGTCGAGGAAGCCGACGCCGGTGCTGCGCGTCCCGGCGCCGTCGCCGTCGAGGCCGAGCGTCAGCGCGATGTCGGTCTCGCCGGTGCGGCGCTTGCGCTCGGCGGTGCGTGCGGGGGCGTCAGTCATCGGAGGCATTGTCCCCCACGCGCGCCTCCATCGACTCGGCGTGCACGACGAAGCCCTCGGCGCGGGCGATCGGCGCCCCCGCGGCCGCCAGCGCCGCGGTCGCGCCGCCGACGTGGACCTCGCTCATGCGCCGGCGGAACTGGCGCGGCGACAGGCCGGAGGCGAAGCGCGCCGAGCCGCCGGTCGGCAACGAGTGGTTCGAACCCGCGACGTAGTCGCCGAAGGCCGTCCCGCCGGCGGCCCCGACGAAGACGCAGCCCGCGGACCGCACGCGCCCGGCGAGGCGCTCGACCGCCGGGCCGACGAGCTCGAGGTGCTCGGGCGCGAAGGCGTCACAGAACGCCAGGCCCTCCAGCAGCGAGGCGGCGTGCACGAGCGCGAACGCCGCCGGATCGGAGTGCTGGCGTGCCGGCCAGAGCGCCTCCAGCGCGTCGCGGACGGCATGCAGCAGCGGCGACGAGCCGCTGACGACGGCGACGGGCGCGCCCGGGCCGTGCTCGCCCTGGGCGAGGAGGTCGAGCGCGATGAGGTACGGGTCGGCCGTCGCGTCGGCGAAGACGAGCACGTCGCTCGGGCCGTAGAAGCCGTCGATCCCGACCACGCCTGACACCTGGCGCTTGGCCTCCTGGACGATGAGGCTCCCGGGCCCGGCGATGACATCGGCGCGGGCGATCGTCTCGGTGCCGTAGGCCAGCGCGGCGATCCCGTGCGCGCCGCCGATCGCGTAGACCTCCTCGACGCCGCACAGCGCGCAGGCGCCGCGGATGACCGCGTCGACCGGGCCAGGCGTCAGGACGACGACGTCCTCGACGCCGGCCGCGCGCGCGGTCACGACCCCCATCACGACGGTCGACGGGTACGGGGCGCGCCCGCCGGGGACGTAGATCGCGGCGCGGCGGACCGGCACCTCGCGCAGGATCACCCGGTGGCCCTGCGGCAGGGTGACCTCGACGTCCTGGCCGACCGCGGCGCCGGCGACCAGGCCGACGTTCTCGATCGCGACGTCCAGACCCGCGCGGACGTCGTCCGCGAGCAGGCGGGGGTCGAGCTCCTCGGGCGCGAGGCGCAGCGAGTCCGGCGGCGGCGCGCCACCGGCGTCGAAGCGCGCGACGAGCTCGCGCAGGGCGCGGTCGCCGCCGTCGCGCACGGCCGCGACGATCTCCGCGACGGCCGCGCTCACCGACGCCGGCGCGGGCGCGAGCGCCCGCACGGCCGCCGCGGCGGCGACGACGTCGCCGCCGACCTCGAAGCGCTCAACGCGCACGGAGCTTCTCCAGCATGCCGTCGATCGCCGCGGCCTTGAGCTTGTGCGAGACGGGGTTGGCGATGAGCCGCGCCGTCGAGACGTAGATCTCCTCGCGGATGACGAGGTTGTTCTCGCGCAGCGTCGTGCCGGTGGCCGTGAGGTCGACGATCGCCTCGACGAGCCCGGTCAGCGGCGCGAGCTCGACCGACCCCTTGACCTCGACGATCTCCGCCTGGCGGCCGGTGGCCTCGAAGTACGCGGCGGCGGTCTTGTAGTACTTCGTCGCGACGCGCATGACGCCCAGGCGGCGCAGCGCCTCGACCGACGGATCGGGGCCGTCGACCGTCGCGAGCACCATCGTGCAGGCGCCGTAGCCGAGGTCGAGCAGCTCGTAGACGTCGCGCTCGGACTGCTCCATGAGGACGTCCTTGCCGGTGATGCCGACGTCGGCCGCGCCGGCCTCGACGTACGTCGGGACGTCGGAGGGGCGCATCGTCACGATGCCGACGTCGGCGAAGAGGAGCTTGCGGTCGTTGGAGCGCACCTCGGCGCAGTCGAGGCCGATCGACTCGAGCAGGTCGAGCGTCTCGCGCATCAGCGCGCCGCGCGGCACGGCGATCGTGAGCCCGAGCCCGCCGCTCATGCCCGCTCCTCTCCCGTGAGGGCGATGTGCAGCGCGTCGATCGACAGCGCGAAGCCGACCGCGGGCAGCGGGCGGCCGAAGCGCCCGAGCAGGTCGTCGTAGCGGCCGCCGCCGCCGATCGGCGCGCCGAGCGCCGGGTCGTAGACCTCGAACACGGCGCCGGTGTAGTAGCCCATCTTGCGCACGAGGCCGAGGTCGAAGATCACGCGCTCGGCGACCGCGGGCGCGAGCAGCGCATAGACGTCGCGCAGCCCGGCGACGGCGCCCGCGACCGGGCCGTCGCCCTCGGCGAGCACCTCGGGCCCGCCGCGCAGCTGCGGCACGCGCAGGAGCAGCTCGGCCTCGGGGCCGGCGAGCTCCAGCCGCGAGAGCTCGGACTCCAGCGCGACGAAGTCGCGGGCGACGAGCGCCTCGAGCAGGCGCGCGCCGGCCTCCTCGGGGACGGCGAGCGCCGCGAGCAGCGCGGGGTACAGCGAGGCGTCGCCGAGGCCGATCCGGTAGTCGCGCAGGCCGGCGGCGTCGAGGACGTGGCAGAGGACGGTGAGCGCCTCGGCGGTGCCCTGCGGCGCGGGCGCGCCGACGAGCTCGATTCCGGCCTGGAGGAACTCGCGCATCTGCCCGCGGTGCGGGCGCACGGCGCGGTAGACGTGGGCGAAGTAGCAGAAGCGCAGCGGCGGATCCTCGTTGGCGTAGCGCGTCGCGACGAGGCGGGCGATCGGCACGGTCATGTCGGTCCGCAGCGCGAGGACCTTGCCGTGGTCGTCGAAGACGCGGTAGGCGGGCGGAGCGCCGCCGCCGCGGGCGAGGACCTCCTCGTACTCGAGCGCCGGCGTCCAGACCTCGCCGTAGCCGTCGCGCTCGAAGACCCCGCGCACGGACTCCGTGATCGCGCGCAGCTCGCGCATCTCGTCGGGCAGCACGTCGCGGGTGCCGGAGGGAATCGGGTGGATCTGGGGACGCACGAGGGGTGGCAATCTAGTCAGGTGGCCCGCCCGGCGATGGCCGGGCCGTCGCGGTGCTAGTGGATCCGGCCGGAAGTTCGGCGAGGTTTTGCCGGACCTCCGGACGGGTCCACTAGGCGTGGACGGGCTCGGTCGCGACGCGCTCGATGCGTGCGCCGAGGTCGCGCAGGCGCTCGTCGATGCGCTCGTAGCCGCGGTCGATCTGGCGGATGTTGCCGATCTCCGAGCGCCCCTCGGCGCAGAGGGCGGCGATGAGCATCGCCATGCCGGCGCGGATGTCCGGCGACTCGACGCGCTCGCCGCGCAGGCGCGCGGGGCCGCTGACGATGACGCGGTGCGGGTCGCAGTGCGTGATGTCGGCGCCCATCAGCACGAGCTTGTCGGTGAAGAACATGCGGTTCTCGAACATCCACTCGTGGATGAGCGCGTTGCCGTCGCACTGCGTCGCCAGCGCGACCGCGATCGACGTCAGGTCGGCGGGGAACGCCGGCCACGGCCCGTCCTGGACGGTGATCTTGTGTTCGCCGACGTCGCTGGACATCACGAGATCCTGGCCGCCGGGGATGAGGACGTCGTTGCCGTCGAGCTCGCTGCGCAGCCCGAGGCGGTCGAAGACGAGGCGGATCATCCGCAGGTCGTCGGGGATCGTGTCGCGGATGCGCAGCGCGCCGCCGGTGGCGCCGGCCAGCGCCATGAACGAGCCGATCTCGATGTGATCGGGCCCGACGGTGTGGTCGCAGCCGTGCAGGCCCGCGGTGCCGTTGACCGTCAGGACGTTGGAGCCGATGCCCTGGATGTCGGCGCCCATCTTCACGAGCATCCGCGCGAGATCCTGGACGTGCGGCTCGCATGCCGCGTTGCCGATGACCGTCGAGCCCGGCGTGCGGGCGGCGGCCAGCAGCGCGTTCTCCGTCGCCATGACCGACGGCTCGTCCATGAAGACGTCGCCGGCGCGCAGGCCGCCCGGGGCGCTGATGACGATGTCGCGCGCGTGCTCGACGGACGCGCCGAGGGCGGCGAAGGCGTCGAGGTGCGGATCGAGGCGGCGGCGGCCGATGACGTCGCCGCCGGGCGGCGGCATCCGGACGTGCCCGAAGCGGGCCAGCAGCGGCCCGGCGAGCAGGAACGAGGCGCGAATGCGCTCGGACAGATCGCGGTCGATGACGGCCTCGGCCGTGACGTCGGCGGCGCAGAGCGCGACCTCGTGGTCGCTGAGCCAGGTGATGCGCACGCCGAGGGCCTCGAGGAGGGAGAGCATCGCCCCGACGTCCTTGATCTTCGGGACGTTGCGGACCACGACCTCATCCCCGGTCAGGACCGAGGCGGCAAGGATGGGCAGGGCACCGTTCTTGTTGCCGGCGGGCACGATCGTGCCGGACAACGCGGTGCCTCCGTCGATGACGAACTTCTCCATGAGCAGTGGCCTCCCGGCGACGGATGCGGAGCCGGATGGCTGGGCTAGGGTAACAGCCATGTCCTCCCGGATTTCGCGCGACGAGGCCTGGTCCCTGCTATCCGAATGGGTCAGATCCGAATCCCTCCGGCGCCATTGCCTGGCCGTGGAGGCCGCGATGGTGGCCTACGCCCAGCGCGACGGCGAGGACGCCGAGCTGTGGGGCGTGACCGGCCTGCTGCACGACGCCGACTACGAGCGCCACCCCGACATGGACGACGCCGAGGCCGGGCATCCGCGGACGATCATGGCCGAGCTCGAGCGGCGCGACGCGCCGCCCGAAATGGTCCGCGCGATCGCAAGCCACGCCGACTATCTCGGCGTCGCGCCGGAGTCGGCGATGGAGCGCACGCTCGTCGCGGTCGACGAGCTGTGCGGCTTTCTCGTCGCCTGCGCGTACGTGCGCCCCGAGGGCATCCACGGGCTCACGCCCAAGTCCGTGAAGAAGAAGCTCAAGCAGCCCTCCTTCGCGGCGGCCGTCAACCGCGAGGACGTCCGCGGCGGGGCCGACAAGCTCGGCGTCGACTTCGACGCGCACGTCGCGTTCGTCATCGCGGCGCTCGACGCGCGCGCCGACGAGCTCGGGCTCCACGGTCGCGACGCGGCGTAGAACGGCTCCTGCAAGACCCGTTGCAGAACGGTAGGGGATTTCTGGCTTGCCAGAGCCAAACCACCGCGCGGACGGCGACTTCCGTCCGCAGGGGTACGTATGTTCCCGAACACGTGTTCGCGTCTGAGCCCCCCACCTGGACCTCCCGCCTGCGCCGCGCCGCCGCGCTCGTGAAGGCGTTCGCGCTGCTCGAGGACCCGCCGCGCGACGCTCGACGGGCAGCCACCGCTCGCCTGCCCGCCTCAGCGGCGCCGCCTTCCGCCCCCGCGGCGCCGTCTTCCGCGCTGCGGCCGGCTGCGGTCGGCGAGCGCGCGCCGCACAGCGACCGCGGCCGTGCCCACCCGCACCGCCTGGCGCTCGTGACCACCGCCGCACCGCGCCGGCCAGGAGCTCCGCCGGCGCGCCCGCAGCCGTGCACGATGCCGATCGTGCGCACCCCGCGCCGCACGCAGCGCTCGAAGGCCTGAGAGCGCCCGAACGCATGCGGTGCGTTCACTGCACAACGACCGAAGGGCCGCCCTTGCGGGCGGCCCTTCGATGCTGAATAAACCGGCGGCGTCCTACTCTCCCGGGCCCTTGCGGACCAAGTACCATCGGCGCTGAGGGGCTTAACTGCTCTGTTCGGAATGGGAAGAGGTGTCTCCCCCTCGCCATAGCCACCGGAGAACGGTGAGAGCCCCCTGGGCCCTTCAAAACTGCACAGTAGCCTTCGTTGTACGACGGGTACCAAAAAGTCATCCGTCAAGCCCTCGACCCATTAGTACCGGTCTCCTTCGTGCGTTACCGCACTTCCAGATCCGGCCTATCAACCTGGTGGTCTACCAGGGGTCTTACTCCCTCATGGGGATGGGAGAGTTCAT
>DATJEE010000232.1:0-5896 GCA_035496995.1 Solirubrobacteraceae bacterium
ATCCGGGCACTGGCGGGGCGTCCGCGCGGGTAGGTCGCCCGTCATGGACATCCCGCCCGAGCCACACGAGATCTTCGAGCGCACCCGCGCGGAGGGCCGGCGTCGCCTCGAGCGCTCGCGGCTGGAGATCACCTCGACGGCGCTCGTCGCGGGCTTCGACGTCGTCTTCGGCGTCATCGCGCTCGCGACGATCGCGGCCGCGTTCTCCAAGCCGCTCGGCGAGGAGCCGGCGCACGCGCTCGGCGCGCTCGGCTTCGGGATCGCGTTCATCTTCATCGTCGTCGGGCGCTCGGAGCTGTTCACGGAGAACTTCCTCGTCCCGGTCACCGGCCTGCGCCGCGGCCACATCACGAAGCTCAGGCTCGCCGAGCTGTGGGTCATCTCGCCGATCTGCAACATCGCCGGCGGCGCGGCCCTGATCCTCATCCTCAGCACGCACGGCGTGCTGCCGCCCGGTACCGGCGAGACGCTCGCGAAGATCGCCCAGGGGTTCGACGACAACAGCGCCTGGACGGCGTTCTGCAGCGCGGTCGCCGGCGGCGCGATCATCACGGCGATGACCTGGCTCGTCGAGGGCGTCGGGTCGATCGGCGGCCGCATCGTCTGCGCGTGGATCGGCGGCGTGCTCCTGACGCTCGGCTCCTTCAACCACGTCATCGTCGTGACGCTGGAGATGATCTTCGGGCTGCGCTTCGGCGCCGACATCGGCGGCCTGGACGTCCTGCAGAACTTCTTCGTCGCCGCCGCCGGCAACATGACCGGCGGGCTCATCTTCGTCACGCTCACGCGGACCGGGCAGGCGATCGGCTCCAGCGACGGCGAGGGCCCGACGGAGACCGCCTAGCCTAGACGCGCGAGGGCTCGGACTCGATGATCACCCGGCAGGGCCGCTCGGCGAGCACCGTCTCGACGGTCTTGCCGAAGAGCGTCGTGCCGGTCCGCGGCGGCAGCGGCAGGACGATCGCCTGTGAGCGGATCATCCGGGCCTCATCGATGATGACGCGGCCGCCCTGGCCGGCGCGGATCTTCACGACGCGGCCCGTCAGGCGCCGCCCGACGAGCAGCCGCGCGTGCTCGATGACGGACGCGGCGGCGGCCTCGCGCTCGGGCAGCTCGGCGTCGATCGGCGAGGACTGCGGCACGGTGATGAGGACGATGACGTAGATCCCGCGGCCCCCGCGCGCTGCGAGCTTCTGCGCGGTCGCGACGATCTGCGGCGCGAAGTGGTCGACCTCGAGCGCGAGCAGCACGGACTGGTACTCGGCCTCGGTCGCGGTGACGGGCTGGGGCACGACGATCTTCGCCGTCGTGACGAGATCGAGCCCGTGCCGGCGGCGGTAGAAGACGTACACGCCGATGCCGAGCGACAGCCAGACGACCCCGGCGACCGCGACCTCCGGGTGCAGCGCCGTCACGACGAGGAACGACAGCGCGGTGGCGATGCCGCCGAACACGGCGAACCCCGGGATGTCGCGCCCGCCGAACGTGATGTTGCCCGGCATGCGGTAGGGGCGCTTGGCGTCGGGGTGCTTGACGCGCATCCGGATGACCGCCGCGTGGGCGATCGTGAACGACAGCATCGCCCCGAACGCGTACATGTTGCCGAGGAACTCGGCCTGGCCGGGCAGCAGCGTGATGACCGCGACGACGCCGAACACGAGGATCCCGATCCACGGCGTGCCGTACTTCGGATGCAGCTGGCGCATCCGGTCGGGGACCTGGCGGTGGATCCCCATCGAGTACACGAGGCGCGACACGCCGATGATCCCGGCGTTCGTCGCGATGAGGAGGATCGTCGCGGCGAGCAGGCCGACGTAGAGCTCCGCGGGCTGCTGGAAGAAGCCGAGGTGCAGCTGCTTGACGACGCCGAGGATCGGGTCGCCGGCGTAGCCGCCGTTCTCCTCCGTGACGCCGAGCAGCGTCTGGTACTCGCCGGTCTGGGCGTTGAACGTCACCGGCAGCGCCGACAGCGCGATCGCCGGGAGCGTGAAGTAGATCGCGTAGACGGCCGTCCGCACGCGCGCGATCGCCTTGGGGATCGTCACGGCCTCGTCCTTGGCCTCCTCGGCCATGTTGGAGATCGTCTCGATGCCGGTGTAGGCGATCATCCCCAGCGGGATCGCGACGAGGAAGTCGCGCCACGTCGGTGCCACGCCAAGGTGGATGTTGTCGGCGAGCGTCTGCGGCGAGAAGACGAGCACGGCGCCGACGATGACCATCAGCAGCTGCGTGAAGAAGTCGACGACCGCGAGCACGATGTTCAGGCCGGCCGACTCCTTGACGCCCACGACGTTGATGACCGACAGCAGGACGATGACGCCGGCGGCGAACACGACATCCCCCGGCGCCGAGCGCAGCGGGTCCCAGAAGAGGCCGCCGATGTAGTGCGGCACGAAGAACGCCGAGATCGCGACGGTGATGACGTAGTTGAGCATCTGCGCCCAGGCGGCGAAGAACGAGACGAACTCGTTGAACGCGTGGCGCGCGAAGCTCGACGAGCCGCCGGCCTCGGGGAACATCGCCGTCGCCTCGGCGTACGTCGCGGCGGTGCAGAAGAAGAAGATGCCGGTGATGACGAAGACGACCGGCGTGAGGCCGAGCGCGAGGCCGGCGACGAGGCCGAGCGCGTAGTAGATCGACGACCCGACGTTGCCGTAGGCGGTGGCGAAGAGCGCGTTGACCCCCAGCACGCGCTGGAGGCCCTGGAGCCGGCGTTGGGCCATCGGGGCCGCAGACTACGCCGGTCAGAAGATCCGCGAAGATCTGCTCATGGCGACCGAGATCGAGCGCAAGTTCCTCCTCAGCGAGCTCCCGGGGACGCTGCGCCTCGCGCGCGCGGAGACGATCAGGCAGGGCTACCTCGCCCTCGACGGCGACACCGAGGTGCGCCTGCGGACGGGCTCTGAGCCGCCGAGGCTCGCGATCAAGTCCGGGCGCGGGGCGGTGCGCACGGAGGTCGAGTTCGCCGTCGAGGGCAGGGACGCGGCCGCGCTGTGGGAGCTCACCGAGGGGCGGCGGATCGAGAAGCTGCGGCGCCGGATGCGCGCCGCCGGCGTCGAGGCGGAGGTCGACGAATACGTCGGCGACCTCGCGGGGCTCGTCGTCCTCGAGGTCGAGTTCGCCGACGAGGACGCTGCGCGGGCGTTCGCGCCGCCGGCCTGGTTCGGGCGCGAGCTCACGGGCGACCCCGCCTACGCGAACCGCAGCCTCGCCGTCGACGGGCTCCCGCCCGGATGACGACCGCCGCGCGCCTGCGGCCCTTCGGTACGACGATCTTCACCGAGATGTCGGCGCTCGCCCTCCGGACGGGCGCGATCAACCTCGGACAGGGCTTCCCCGACACCGACGGCCCCGGCGAGATCGTCGACGCCGTGACGGCGGCGATGCGCAGCGGCGAGGCCAACCAGTACGCGCCGCTGGCCGGCGTGCCGGCGCTGCGCGCCGCGATCGCGGCCCACCAGCGCCGCTGCTACGGCCTCGAGGTCGATCCCGACGACGGCGTGCAGGTGACGTTCGGCGCGACCGAGGGGATCGCGGCGACGATGCTCGGGCTGCTCGAGCCCGGCGACGAGGTCGTCGTCCTCGAGCCCTTCTACGACTCCTACGCCGCGACGATCGCGATGGCCGGCGCGACGCGCCGCCTCGTCACGCTGCGCCCGCCGGACTTCGCGCTCGACCTCGACGAGCTCGCCCGCGCCGCCGCCGGCCCGCGCGTGCGGATGCTCCTGCTCAACTCGCCGCACAACCCCACAGGCCGCGTCCTGGAGCGCGCCGAGCTCGCGGGCATCGCGCGCGCGTGCGTCGAGCACGACCTCGTCGCGGTCACCGACGAGGTCTACGAGCACCTCGTCTTCGACGGCGAGCACGTGCCGCTCGCGACGCTGCCGGGGATGGCCGAGCGGACGCTGACGATCTCGAGCGCGGGCAAGTCGTTCTCCTTCACCGGCTGGAAGATCGGCTGGTGCAGCGGCCCGCCGCGGCTCGTCGCCGCCGTCAGCGCCGCCAAGCAGTTCCTCTCGTTCGCCGGCGGCACGCCGTTTCAGCACGCGGTCGCGGTGGCGCTCGACGACGCCGAGCGCCACGTCGTGCCGCTGTGCGCCACGCTGCAGGCCGGCCGCGACCGCCTCTGCGACGGGCTGCGCGCGGCCGGCTTCGGCGTCTGCGTCCCGCAGGGCGGCTACTTCCTCAACGCCGACCTCGCGCCGCTCGGCGTGAGCGACGCCGACGACTGGTGCCGGGAGCTGCCCGCGCGCGCCGGCGTCGTCGCGATCCCGGCGCAGGCCTTCTACGCCGACCCCGACGCCGGTCGCACGCTCGTGCGCTTCGCCTTCTGCAAGCGCCCCGAGGTCATCGACGAGGCGCTCGCGCGGCTCAGCGCACGGTGAAGTCCGCGCGCTGGCCGGCCTGATAGTGGCCCGGCAGGTTGCAGATCAGCGCGTAGTGGCCCGGCTTCAGCGTCAGCACGAGCGTCTTCGTCGCGCCCGGCTGCACGTCGCCGACCTCGCCGACGTTGCCGGTCTCGTCGGCCTTCTTGCCCTTGAGCAGGCTCGCGGCGGGCCTCGTCGTGCGCAGGACGACGAACTCGTGGGCGATCGCGCCCGCGTTGGCGACCTTGAACGTCACGCGGCCCGCGCGCCCGAGGCTGGGGTCGGGCGCCAGCGTGAACTCGCGGAGCGTGACGCCGATGCTCGCCGCCGGCGCGACGGCGGGGGCGGGAGCCGGGGCGGCCGCTGCCGGCGGCGCGACCGCGCTCGTGCTCGTCCCATCGCCCGTGTGGCTGATCGCGAAGACGACCGCCAGGCCCATCAGGAGCAGGGCCGCGGCGCTCGCCGCGATCTTCTTGGGTGAACTGCGCGGCGGGCTGACCGGTGCAACCGGTGTCTCCTGACGCTCAAGGGGCTTCTCGTGCTCGATGACGGGCATGGCGGGCTACCTCCGTGTCGCTGTCACCCCAAGGTAGGCGCGTCGCGGCGCGCGCTCATCGGGGGGAACGACGGTGCGTTGGCGGGGAACTACGGGTCGTGGATAAGGTCCGTCGATGGCCGGCGCCATGCGCGGCAGCGCGAGCATCGAGATCGAGGCCCCGCTCGCCGCGGTCTGGGCGGTCGTCGAGGACGTCGCGACCGCGCCCGAGTGGCAGAAGGGCCTCGACACGATCGCCGTGCTGGAACGCGACGAGCAGGGCCGCGCGGTCCGGTGCGAGACGACGACCGACGCGAAGCTCAAGGTCTTCACCGCGCTGGTGCGCTTCGCCTACGCGTCGCCGAGCGCGCTGACCTGGGTGCAGGAGCGTGGCGACCTGCGCTCGATGGAGGGCTCGTGGCAGCTGGAGGACGCCGGCGACGGCCGCACGCGCGCGACCTATACGCTCGACGGCGACCCCGGGGTCCTCATGGGGCGGTTCCTCAAGGGTGCGCTGGAGGAGAAGATCCGCGGGATCCTCATCGACGGCCGCCCGGGTGAGCTGAAGGCACGCGTCGAGGGAGGCTGAGACAGGTATGGCGGGACTGAGCGCAAGCGCGCAGGCGGAGATCGAGGCCCCGGTCGAGCGGGTCTGGGAGGTCGTCGCCGACGTCGAGGGCTGGCCGGAGTGGCAGGCGACGATCACCGAGATCGACGTCGAGGAGCGCGACGCCGCCAACCGGCCGGCGCTGTGCGAGGTCGTCTTCGACGCGAAGGTCCAGACGATCCGCACCGTCCAGCGCGTGCACTACGAGTCGCCGCACCGCCTCTCGTTCAGCCAGGAGCGCGGGAGCCTGAAGTCGCTCGACGGGTCCTGGCGCCTGGAGGACCTCGGCGACGGGCGCACCCGCGCGACCTACAAGCTCGACGTCGGGCTCAGCGGCATGCTCGGCATGCTCGTCACCGGCGCCGTGCAGGACAAGCTGCGCGAGCG
>DATJEE010000233.1:0-16975 GCA_035496995.1 Solirubrobacteraceae bacterium
CGCTGCGCGCTGGAGGCCGTGCGCTTCGCCAACGGCGACGCGCCGGAGGTCGCCTCCCACCGCGACCTCGGCTCCTTTCACCTCTTGCTCTCGCTCCAGGACGACGAGGCGCTGCGCCGGTCGACGGCGATCCAGGGGCGCCTCGAGCGGCTCGTCCTCGAGGAGCGCGGCCTCGGCGAGGTCATGCGGATGGTCGCCGAGGCGATCGGCGGCAGCGCGACGGTGCTCGGCGCGCGCGGCGACACGATCGCCTCCAGCGGGACGCTCGAGGCGCCCGCGTGGGAGGCCCTCGGCGCCGCGATCGGCGCGCGCGGCGAGGTCGCCGGGCCGCTGCGCGACCGCGCGCTCGTCCTGCCCGTCGTCGGGCGCGACCGCGGCGCCGCGCAGGCCTGGATCGCCGGCGTCTGCGACCACCCGCTGGGCGACTTCGAGCGCCTCATCCTCCAGCAGGCCGCGACGGTCGTGGCGCTCGAGCTCATGCGGCTGCGGATCGCGCGCGACACCGAGCGCCGGCTCGCCGGCGACGTCCTCGCCGAGGCGCTGACCGGCCGCCTGCACCCCGAGGAGCTCGCGGCCCGGCTGCGGCCGTTCGGCATCGGCGAGCAGGTCGCGGTGCTCGCCTTCGTCACCGACGACCCGGTGGCCGCCGAGGCCGGGCTCGACGCCGCGCTCGCCCGCGCCGACGTCCGCGCGCTCGTCGCCGTCCGCGGCTCGCTGCTGTGCGCGATCGTCGACGCCGCCGACCGCGACCCGATCGAGCTCGCGCGGGTCATGCGCGCCGAGCTGTCGGCCGCCCACGGCGCGGTGCGCGCCGCGGCCAGCCGCGCCGCGAGCACGCAGTCGCTGCGGCGCAGCTTCCACGAGGCGCGCTGCGCGCTGGAGGCCGTGCGCTTCGCCAACGGCGACGCGCCGGAGGTCGCCTCCCACCGCGACCTCGGCTCCTTTCACCTCTTGCTCTCGCTCCAGGACGACGAGGCGCTGCGCTCCTACTGCGACGGCGTCCTCGCCGGCGTCGAGGAGGGCGACCCCGACTACGCCGAGGAGCTGCTGCGCTCGCTCGACGCCTACCTCGAGCACAACGGCCACTGGGAGCACGCCGCGGCGGAGGTGTTCTGCCACCGCCACACGCTGCGCTACCGCATCCGCCGCGTCGAGGAGCTGACGGGCCGCTCGCTCGCCAACCCGCGCGACCGGATCGAGTTCTGGCTCGCGCTGCGCGGCCGGGAGCTCGCGCTGTGACCGCGCGCCATCGCTCGACGATGGCCCGTGCGAACTCGACGGGCGGGTCCTCGCGATGACCGGCGTCGCCGTCCTCGGCGCCGGCGGGATCATCGCCCGCGCGATCGTCCGCGACCTCGCCGACTCGCCGGAGGTCGACCGGCTGCTGCTGCTCGACATCGACGGCGAGCGCGCGGCGCAGGTCGCCGCCGAGCACGGCGGCGGCCGGGCGCGCGCGGTCGGCGTCGACGCGCGCAACGGCTTCGCGACGGCGCTCGCGGGCTGCGGCGTCCTCGTCAACGCCGCGAGCTACCGCGTCAACCTCGTCGCGATGGAGGCCGCGCTGGCGGCCGGCTGCGACTACCTCGACCTCGGCGGCCTGTACTGGATGACGGCCCGGCAGCTCGAGCTGCACGACCGCTTCGCCGCCGCCGGCCGGCTCGCCGTCCTGGGCATGGGCTCGAGCCCCGGCAAGACGAACGTCATGGCCGTGTACGGCGCGCGCATACTCGGCCTGCGTCACGGCCTCGGTGCCGGCCACGGCGGCGTCCGCGAACTCGGCGGCGAGCCCGTCCGCGAGATCAACGTGGCAGCCGCCGGGCGCGACCCCGAGCCGACCGACCTCCTGCGCACCCCCTACGCGCTGCAGACGCTCGTCGACGAGCTCTCGATGAACCCCGTCGTGCTCGACGGCGGCAAGCCGCGCGAGCTCGCGCCGATGGCGCCGGGCGGCCTCGTCCGCTTCCCGGAGCCGATCGGCGAGGTGATGACGATCCACACGCTGCACTCCGAGCTGCAGACGTTCGGCACGAGCTTCGGCGTGCAGCGCGCGAGCTTCCGGCTGGCGCTCGCACCGGAGCTGCTGCGCCGCCTCGAGGCGCTGCGCGACGCCGCCGCGCGCGAGGTCGCGGCGGCGCAGGCGGCCGCCGCGCCACCGTCGGCGCGGGCGGTCTCCGCGCACGTCGTCGAGGTGCTCGCCGCCGGCGGGCGCCGCGTGCGCGTCAGCGCCCTGACGCAGCCGATGGAGGACTGGGGCATGGGCGGCGGCATCGTCTCGACGGCGGCCCCGGCCGCCGCGCTCGTGCGGCTGCTCGCGCGAGGGCGGATCGCCGCGACCGGCGTCCACCCGCCGGAGACCTGTGTAGACCCCGATGACCTGTTCCCCGAGCTTGAGCGGCGCGGATGCCGCTTCGAGGTGACCGCATGACTGCCCGCCATTGCTCGACCACCGCGGCCGCACGCACGAAAGGCTGGTCCTCGCGATGAAAGTCGGAGTCCCGACGGAGATCAAGACCGACGAGTTCCGCGTCGCGATCACGCCCGCGGGCGTGCGCGAGCTGACGAACCACGGCCACGAGGTGCTCATCCAGGCCGGCGCGGGCGTCGGCAGCGCGATCGAGGACAGCGCCTACGAGGCCCAGGGCGCGCGGATCGTCGCGACGGCCGTCGAGGTCTGGGGCCAGGCCGAGCTCGTCCTGAAGGTCAAGGAGCCGCAGGCCGGCGAGGCGGCCCTGCTCGCGCCCGGGCAGACGCTCTTCACGTACCTGCACCTCGCCGCCGAGCCCGCGCTCGCCGCCGCGCTGTGCGCGACGGGCGCGACGTGCATCGCCTACGAGACCGTCGAGGACGCCCGCGGGCGCCTCCCCCTGCTCGCGCCGATGAGCGAGGTCGCGGGCAAGATCGCGACGCAGGCGGGCGCGTTCATGCTCGAGAAGCCGCTCGGCGGGCGCGGCGTCCTGCTCGGCGGCGTGCCGGGCGTCGCCGCGGCGACGGTGCTCGTCATCGGCGGCGGGGTCGTCGGGACGAACGCCGCGCTGATCGCGATCGGCATGCAGGCCGACGTCTTCGTCTTCGACCGCTCGATCGACCGCCTGCGCGAGCTCGACCTCATCTTCGGCGGCCGCGCATCGACTGTGCACTCCTCGACGCTCGCGATCGAGGAGATGCTGCCGGCGGCCGACCTCGTCATCGGCGCCGTGCTCATCCACGGCGCGCGCGCGCCGCGCGTCATCACGCGCGACCAGCTCGGACTGATGAAGTCGCGGGCGGTGCTCGTCGACGTGTCGATCGACCAGGGCGGCTGCTTTGAGACCTCGCGCCCGACGACGCACTCCGACCCGACCTTCCAGGTCGACGACATCACGCACTACTGCGTCACGAACATGCCGGGCGCGGTCCCCGTGACGGCGACCTACGCGCTGACGAACGCGACCCTCCCCTACGTCCTGAAGCTCGCAAATCTCGGGATCCAGCACGCCCTCGACACCTGCGAGGAGCTGCGCCTCGGCGTGAACGTCGCGGGCGGCCGGATCACCCACCCCGCCGTCGCCGAGGCGCTCGGCGACCTGTCCCCGGAAGAGGAGCCCGCCAGATGAGCACCGTGGCCACGACGATCGACAACTTCATCGGCGGCGCGTTCGCGGCGCCGGGGACCGGCGCGACGGAGGAGATCCACAACCCCGCGACCGGCGACGTCATCGCGACCGCGCCGCTGTCGGACGCCGCCGACGTCGATGCGGCGGTCGCGGCCGCCAAGGGGGCCTTCGACGGCTGGGCCGGCACGGTGCCCGGCGAGCGGGCGCTCGCGCTCCTGCGGATCGCCGACGCGCTCGAGGAGCGCGCCGAGGAGATCAACCAGCTCGAGTCGCTGAACGTCGGCAAGCCGATCGCCGCGATGCGCGAGGAGTTCCCGGCGATCGTCGACAACCTGCGCTTCTTCGCCGGCGCCGCGCGCGTCATGGAGGGCAAGGCCGCGGGCGAGTACCTCGAGGGCTACACGTCGATGCTGCGCCGCGAGGCGATCGGCGTCGTCGCGCAGATCGCGCCGTGGAACTACCCGCTGGCGATGGCGATCTGGAAGATCGGGCCCGCGCTCGCGGCCGGCAACACCGTCGTCCTGAAGCCGAGCGAGCAGACGCCGATGACCGCCGCGCTGCTGGCCGAGATCTGCGCCGAGCACCTCCCGCCGGGCGTCCTGAACGTCGTCTTCGGCCACGGCCTGGAGGCGGGCGCGCCGCTCGTCCGGCACGGGGACGTCGCGATGGTGTCGCTCACCGGCGACGTCGGCACCGGCAAGGAGGTCGCGCGCGTCGCGGCCGACACGCTCAAGCGCGTGCACCTCGAGCTCGGCGGCAAGGCGCCGGTCCTCGTCTTCGACGACGCCGACATCGAGGCGGCCGTCGAGGGCGTGAAGGTCGCCGGCTACTGGAACGCCGGCCAGGACTGCACGGCGGCGTCGCGCGTGCTCGCCGGGCCGAAGGTCTACGACGACTTCGTCGCCGCGCTCGCGGCGGCCGCCGACAGCCTCGCGGTCGGCGACCCGACCTCCGAGGACACCGAGATGGGCCCGCTCATCTCGGCCGCGCAGCGCGACCGCGTGACCGGCTTCATGGAGCGCGCGCCGGCGAGCGCCGAGCGCGTCGCGGGCGGCGCGGCGATCGACGGACCGGGGCACTTCTACAAGCCGACCGTCGTCGCCGGGCTCGCCCAGGACGACGAGATGATCCAGCGCGAGGTCTTCGGGCCGGTCGTGACCGTGCAGCCGTTCGCCGACGAGGAGCAGGCGATCGCCTGGGCCAACGACGTCGACTACGGCCTGGCCGCGAGCGTCTGGACGCGCGACGTCGGCCGCGCGATGCGGGCCGCGAAGGCGCTGCGCTTCGGTTGCGTCTGGGTCAACGACCACATCCCGCTCGCGTCCGAGATGCCGCACGGCGGCTTCAAGCAGTCGGGCTACGGCAAGGACATGAGCGCGTACGCGCTCGAGGACTACACCGAGCTCAAGCACGTGATGATCAGCCTCGGTTAGTCCGGGTTCGACACAAAATGAGGTAGACCGGTCTCTCCCTAAATCGGGGCGGAATTTATTGGTCAGTGACGCCCGGATGGGTTACCTTCCGCGCAATGCGCAGGGTTCGATCCCGCGTCGCGGGGGGAGCTGCGTTCCGAACCTGGGGGGTCCACGAATGATTTCCGCTTTCCATAGGGGAGCGCTGGCGCCGTGATGGTCGCGCTCTCCTCCTACTGGATGGTCGGATGGGTGGTCGGCGCGGTGGTCGTCGCGCTCGTCGCCGTCCTCCTCATCACGATCACCGCGCTCGCGCGGAAGATCGACGTCGTCGCGCTGGATCTCGTGACCGACCTCGACTCGATCGCCCGCAAGACCAACAGCCTGCAGGAGGCCGGCGCGATCAACGGTGCCGTGCAGACGATCACGCGCTGCCTGCGCAAGGCGCGTGGCGGCGAGGCCGTCGTCGACAGGTACCACACGTCTCCGGGGTGGCGGCCATGAACGCGCTGATCATCGTCGGACTCGTCGTGGGATTGGTCGTCCTGCTCGTCGTGATCTTCCTGCTGCAGAGCACGCTGAACCCGCTGCGCGCGGTCCTGAAGGACGTCGAACTGGCGAAGACCGCGCCGATGCTCACGCGCGGCGTCCCGGGGACCGACCAGCTCGACCAGACGCGGCGGCTCGCGCAGTCGGTGCCCCCGCTGGCGCTGGCCTATCTGGCGAAGCTCGGGGCGGCACCGGCGGCACCCCCGCCACCGTCGTTCCCGACGGCGCCCGCGCCGTCGGCCTACCCGCAGGCGCCCGGGGCCCATGAGCCCGCGTGGAAGCGCTTTCAGTCTGGGATCGGACGCTGATGCTCGCCACGCTTTCGGATAATCAGAACGCCTGGGTCATCACGCTCGTCGTCGCGGTCGTCGTGCTCGTCGTCGTGATCATCCTGCTCGAGATGCTGCGGCGCGCCGTCGTGCGCCTCAACGATGACCTCTGGCAGACCTGGGTCAGCGGCAAGAAGGTCGTGAAGAACACCGCCACGACATACCTGCTGAAGAACACGCGCGACTCGGGCGCGGAACTCGTCAAGGAGCTGGCCAACCATGGTTAGCGATAGGAGCACACGATGAACACGATCCTGATCGTTGCCACACTGGTCGAGGTCCTGCTGCTGGTCCTCGTGCTCGCCGCGTACCTGCTGGCGATCACCGGCACCCTGACGAAGATCGCCTCGACCGCCCGCCTCATCCAGATCGGCGTCCACGCCATCGATGACCAGGTCCGCCCGATCGAGGGCGACGTCCGCGGCATCAACGGGGCGCTGCAGCAGGTCGCGACGGCGCTGACGAACGCGACGCGCTAGACGCCGGTCGTAGGGCTCGCGTCTATCCTCGCGGGGATGGGCGCGAGTACCCCGGCGGAGGTCATACCGCGGCTGCGTGGCGTAGCCCACGCAGCCGCGTTCCTCTTGGCGCTCGGCGCGGCGACAGTGCTCATCGTCTCGGCGCCGCCCGGCCGCGCGGTCGTCGCGCTCGCGATCTACGGCGCCGGCCTCGTCGCGCTGTTCGGCGGCTCGGCGCTCTATCACCGCTGGCCGGGCCCGGCGCGCTTCAAGCCCGTCCTGCGGCGCATCGACCACAGCACGATCTTCGTCTTCATCGCCGCGAGCTACACGCCGGTCGCGCTGCTCGTCGTGCACGGCCCGATCGCCTGGGTCCTGCTGATCGGAGCCTGGGCGGGCGCCGTCGCGGGCGTCGTCCTGTCGCTCGGCTGGATCGACGCGCCGCGCCCGGTCGCCGCGGGCGCCTACATCGCGCTCGGCTGGCTGGCGATCGTCGCGGCGCCCCAGCTCGTCGGAGCCCTGAGCGCCGCGCCGGTGGCGCTGTTCGTCGCCGGCGGCGTCCTCTACACCGTCGGCGCGATCGTCTACACGCGTCAGCGGCCGGACCCCTGGCCGCGGATCTTCGGCTTCCACGAGGTCTTCCACGTGCTCGTCATCGCCGCCGCCGCCGCGCACTACGTCGCGATGCTCTGCTGGGTCCTGCCCGCGGCCCGCGCCTGATCGCCTACCGCGTAACGCCACGGCGGCGTACCGTACCTGCACACCATGAGCAACTTCGTCTCCCGCGGCTTCGGCGGCCGCCGCCGGGTCGCACCGGAGCTCGCCGCACGGATCCCGCCGGGCCAGTACCTCGAGCACGACTTCCCCGTCCTCACCGCCGGCCCGACGCCGCGCGTCGGTGCCGACGAGTGGAGCTTCAAGATCGACGGGATCGTCGCCCAGCCGCAGGGCTGGACGGCCGCCGAGTTCCGCGACCTGCCGCACGAGGACGTCCCGTGCGACATCCACTGCGTGACGAAATGGTCCAAGCTCGGCACGAGCTTCCGCGGCGTGTCCGTCGACGTGCTGCTCGAGGACGTCGAGCCGCTCGGCGCCTATGCGATGGCGCACTCCCACGGCGGCTACACGACGAACGTCGCGATCGAGGACCTCACCGACGGCAAGGCCTGGGTCGTGACGGAGTGGGAGGGGCAGCCGCTCCCGCGCGAGCACGGCGGCCCCGCGCGCCTGCTCGTCCCGCATCTGTACTTCTGGAAGAGCGCGAAGTGGGTCGCAGGCCTGCGCGTGATGGACGTCGACGAGCCCGGCTTCTGGGAGGCCAACGGCTACCACAACCGCGGCGACCCCTGGAAGGAGGAGCGCTATTGGAACGACTGACCGGGGTCGCGCCCCGCGCCCCCGGCCGCTGGCAGATAGCGACGGTGTCCTCGATCACCGCGCAGACGCCGAGCGTGAAGTCCTTCCGCCTGCGCGTCCCGCTGTGGATGCCCCATCTGCCCGGCCAGCACTACGACGTCCGCCTGACGGCCCCTGACGGCTACACCGCCCAGCGCTCGTACTCGATCGCCTCCTCGCCGCTGGACGAGGGCGAGATCGAGCTGACGATCGACCGCCTCGCCGACGGCGAGGTCTCGCCGTACTTCCACGACGTCGTCGAGACCGGCGACGAGGTCGAGGTCCGCGGCCCGTTCGCCTCCTACTTCGTCTGGCGGGGGACCGAGCCGGGGCCCGTCCTGCTCGTCGGCGGGGGCTCCGGCGTGGTCCCGCTCATGGCGATGCTGCGCCACCGCCGGCGCGCGCTGCCCGACGCCCCGATGCACCTGCTGTACTCCGTCCGCAGCGCCGCTGACGTCATCTATGCCGCCGAGCTCGGCGACGACGCGACGCTGACGTACACGCGCGAGCCGCCGCCGGACTGGAGCGGGCACACCGGGCGCCTCGACGCCGGCCTCGTCGGCGCGGCCGCCGCGGGCGCGATGACGGCCTACGTCTGCGGGTCCAACGGCTTCGTCGAGACGGCGACGGGGCTGCTGCTCGACAGCGGCGTCGCGCCGGGCTGGATCCGGACCGAGCGCTTCGGCCCGACGGGCCTCTAGTGTCCGGGCCATGAGCGCGACGGCCAAGCCGGTCGCGGAGGGCGTCTGGCGCGTCACCCGCGGTTTCCCGCTGAAGATCAACGTCTTCCTCGTCCGCGAGGGCGACGGCGTCGCGGTCTTCGACGCGGGCGCGAAGAACATGGGCGCCACGATCCGCGCTGCGGCCGACGCGCTCGGCGGCGCCACGCGCGTCGTGCTCGGCAACCCGCACGCCGACCACCGCGGCGGCGCCCGCGCGATCGGCGCCCCCGTCCAGTGCCACGCCGACGACCGCACCGACGCCGAGGGCGACGGCGGCGAGCACTACTTCGACTACGGCAGGCTGCCGTTCTTCGCGCGCGGCCTGACCCCGCGCGTCATGCACGGCATGGACGACGGCCCGCTCGAGATCGCGGCGACGCTCGCCGAGGGCGACCGCGTCGGCGACTTCGAGGTCGTCCACCTGCCCGGCCACAGCCCCGGCTGCATCGGCCTGTGGCGCGCCGCCGACCGGCTCGCCCTGACGAACGACTGCTTCGCGCTCTTTCACCCGGCGTTCCCGTTCCCGGGCCGTCACCCGCGCGTCCCGCACGCGGCGTTCAACTGGTCGACCGCGCGCTGCCACGAGTCGGTCGCCAAGCTCGCCGCGCTGAACCCCGCGACCGCCTGGCCGGGGCATTTCGGCCCGCTCACCGGCGACGTCGCGGCGCAGCTGCGCGCCGGCTGACGCCCGCTACGCCGCGAACGGCAGCAGGTCGGCCACGCCGCAGATCTCGAAGACGCGCTGCACCGCGGCCGGCCCGCGCACGAGCTCCAGCCGGCCGTCGTGGGCGCGCGAGCGCACGTGCGCGGTGACGACCAGCCGCACGCCGGTGGAGTCCATGAACGTCAGGCCGGAGAGGTCGAGCACGAGCACGCGGGCGTCGCCGGCCTCCGCGCGCTCGAGCTCCGCCTGCACCGCGCCCGCGCTCGCGACGTCGAGCTCACCGAACAGGCGGATCGCGTGGACCTCGCCGTCGCGCTCGGAGCTCATGCGGAACACCCGGCCCTCCTCGAGCGGGTCGGCCGGCGCTGCGTCGCGTTGTTGAGCGCGATAGGTCATCGAACGGTGGTCGCCTCGGGTGAGCGCGTCGGACTTGTGCGGATTGTAGCCCGGCCCCGAGGCCGCCGGGAAGGATCGGCGCTCAGGCTCCGGTCGCCGGCAGGCCCGTCGCATCGTCCGCGAACGCCGGGCGCCCTCCCCAGGAGCGCCCGACGGCCTGCAGCCGCACCAGCGAGCGCCGGATGAGCCGCGAGACCTGCATCTGGCTGATGCCCATCGCGCTGCCGATCTCGGCCTGCGTCATGTCGTCCTCGAAGCGCAGCCGCAGGACGTCGCGCTCGCGCGCCGACAGGACCACGAGCAGCGCGGTCATCGTCGCGCGCGTCTCGGCGCGCTCGAAGCCGGCGTCGTCCGCGCCGACGACCTCCGCGAGCAGCGGCGGCGGGTCACCGCTGCCGCAGGGGGCGTCGAACGACAGCGCGTGATGCGCCCTGCCGGCCTGCAGGGCCTCCAGCACGGACTCCTCGCTCATCGTCACGGCGGCGCCGATCTCCGCCACCGACGGCTGGCGCTGCAGCGCCTCGCGCAGTTCGGCGACGGCGGCATCGATGCGCAGCGAGAGCTCCTGGAGGTCGCGCGGGACGCGGACGGCCCAGGTGCGGTCGCGGAAGTGGCGGCGCAGCTCGCCGAGGATCGTCGGCACCGCGAAGGACGAGAACGCGACGCCGCGTCGCGGGTCGTAGCGGTCGACGGCCTTGATGAGCCCGACGGCCGCGACCTGCAGCAGGTCCTCGAGCGGCTCGCTCGTGCGGTGGTAGCGCAGCGCCACCGACCGCGCCAGCGGCATCGAGCGCTCGATCAGCGCCTCGCGGGCGCGCAGGTCGCCGTCGCGGGCAAGGCGCTCGAACAGGTCGCGGTCGGATTCCCGGCCACGCACGCCTCGCGGCGCGACGCCAGCTTCTGGGTTGCAGACGGCCATGCGACCTCGCTCGGTGGCGATGGTCCCAGTCCGGGCGCGTCTCTCGCCGCTGGTCCCTCGTCGGTGGACCGTCCCTGGCACCGGGAGATGCGATGCGCTCAGGGCCGGTAGCGCGAGGGTACCAACGCCGCTAGCGGGGGTCCACCAGGCCCGTGACCGTGCTGCGCGACGGCCCGTCGTAGCCCACCGGATGCAGCACGAACATCTCGCTGGCGAGGTCCGCCAGGGCGTCGATGCCGCTGACGAAGCAGCGCACCTTGCGGCCCGTGAGGCGCTCGATCGGCTCGCAGAACGCCGTGACCTCGGCGTACTGGAAGAGCAGGCGCAGGTCGCGCAGGCGCCCGTGCTCGCCGAGCTCGACGAGCTTGCGCTCCGCCGGCGTCAGCGTCCGCTCGAGGGTGACGACGACGATGTCCGGCCCCGCCCACTGCGTCCGCGTCTTCGTCGGCCCGCGGCCGAACTGGTCCTTGTAGATGCGCACCATCTCGTTGGAGATCGCGCTGAGGATTCCGTGATCGTTGTTGCCCTCGCCGTGGGGCGAGGCGGGACGGCTCGAGTCCACAAAGGCTCCTGGTCGCGTAGGGACGGCCCGAAGCCCCTGCGAAGCCCACGAACGGAGCCCCGCGGTACCCGAGAACCAGCACGACCTCGAGCGGCGACTGTGAACGGCCCGTCACCGGTGCGGCCGACTCCCACCCTACCCTGCGCCGCACGTGGCGCCCAGACAGTGCGCGGACTCTGAGAGAGACCGGTATCTTTCGGACGTGGCCTCTATCGTGGACCCGATGGACCTGCATGCGCAAGGGTCGAGCGCAGATGCACCCGCCGGGGCCCCCAAAGCGCCGCTGGACCTCGGTGGCCCCCAGGACGGCGACCCGACCCAGCCGCGCTGGCTCTTCAAGGTCGTCGACGTCTGCAGCGACACGACGCTCGTCGAGGACGCGAGCGCCTTCACGACCGTCGCGGCACTGCAGACCGTCGAGTCGATCTTCGACGTCTGGATCTTCGTCTGGCTCCCCGATGTCGAGCTCTGGCGCCAGCTCACACCCGGCGAGCACCGCCTGCTGTGGAACTTCCGCGGCCGCTGAGACGGATGCGCGCGTCATGGCGGTAGTGCGGTTGCGCGGGCAGCTCGAGAAGCTCGCGGGAGGGCGCGAGCACCGCGTCGACGGCGACACCGTCAACGACGTCCTGCACGCGCTCGAGAGCGAGCTGTCGGCGCTCGAGGGCTGGATCCTCGACGAGCGCGGCGTCCTGCGGCGCCACATCAACGTCTTCGTGAGCTCCGAGCCCGCCGACCCCGAGACACCCGTCGGCGCGGACGACCAGGTCGAGATTCTCCCCGCGATCTCCGGGGGCTGAGCCCGGATGACCGAGCTGCTGGTCGGGACCCGCAAGGGCCTCTTCGTCCTCGACGGCGAACCGGGCGCGAAGTTCGAGATCACCGGCCGCCACTTCGAGGGCCAGCCCGTCGACTATGCGATGCGCGACGCGGCGACCGGCCGCGTGCTCGCCGCGGTGACCTCCCCGTTCTACGGGCCCCGCATCTGGTACGCCGACGAGCTCGGCGACGACTGGACCGCGGCCCGCGGCGTCGCGCTGCCGAAGGGCGGCGACGAGGCGCTCAAGCGCATCTGGGTCATCGCCGGCGCCGACGACGGCGCGACGGTCTGGGCCGGCGGCGACCCCGGCGTGCTGTTCGAGAGCCGCGACGGCGGCGCGACGTTCGCGCTCAACGAGGCGCTCTGGAAGCACCCCTCGCGACCGCGCTGGCGGCCGGACTCCGGCGGGCTGTCGGTGCACTCGATCGCGCCCTGGCCGGGCGTCACGCAGCGCATCGCGCTCGGCATCTCGGCCGGCGGGGTCATGCTGAGCGACGACGGCGGCTCGAGCTGGCACCACGGCAACGACGGCATCGTCCCCGACTACCTCCCCGACGAGGCCCGCGCGACGGCGGTCGACCTCTGCGTCCATCACCTCGAGCGCGCGCCGGGCCGGCCGGAGCGGCTGTTCCTCCAGTTCCACGGCGGCGTCTACCGCTCCGACGACGGCGGCCGCTCGTGGACGGACATCGGCGCCGGGCTGCCCGACGACTTCGGCTTCCCGGTCACCGTCGACCCCGCCGATCCCGACAGCGCCTTCGTCATCCCCGTGACGACGGCCGAGCGCGTCGTCCCCGGCGGCCGCCTGCTCGTCTGGGAGACGCGCGACGCCGGGGCGACATGGACGCCCCGCGGCGACGGCCTGCCGGAGCGCGACGCCTACGTCCAGGTCCTGCGCCAGGCGTTCGACCGCGCCGGCGCGGGCGCCGACCTCGAGCTGTACTTCGGCGCGAGCTCGGGCGAGGTCTTCGGGTCCGGCGACGGCGGTGCGACGTGGTTCTGCGCCGCGCGCCGGCTGCCGCCGATCGCGTCGGTCCGAACCTCGCGGCTTACGTGAGCGCGTCCTCCGGGACGACGTAGTAGGCCTTGCTCGGCGGGTTCTGCTTCGGGCTGAGCCCGTGGCGGCGCGTCACCGAGAACGTCCGGTCGGGGTAGCCGCCGTGTTCGCGCACCCAGGCGAGAACCTCCTCGAGGTCTCCCCCGGCCTCCTCGATGCGCTCCTCCATGAGCGCGACCGTGCCGGTGGGATTGCCGAGGAACATCGCCGGCGGGACGCCGGCGAGGAGCTTGCGGATCGGATCCTTCGTCGTCTTCTTGGCCACGGCGCGGCAGGATAGCCCTACGCGTGCAGCTGCGCCAGTCGCGGTGCGAGGACATCGGCCTGTGACCATTGCTCGCCGTGCGCCTGCCCCGCATCACCGTCGACCTCACCGCGCTGCGCTCGTCGCCGCAGCTGCGCTGGCTCGTGCTCGGCAACTTCGTGTCGGGCCTCGGGACGCAGGCGGCCCTCGTCGCCCTCCCCTACCAGGTCTACATCGAGACGCGCTCGGCGCTGCTCACCGGGCTGCTCGGCCTCGCCGAGCTCGGGCCGCTCGTGACGATGGCGCTGCTCGGCGGCGCGCTCGCCGACCGGATGGACCGCCGCCGCCTGCTCCTGCTCGACCAGATCGCGCTCGTCGCGATCCCCGCCGCGCTGTGCGCCGCCGCGCTCGCCGGCAGCCCGCCGCTGCTGCTGCTCTACGTGCTCGGGGGCCTGCTCGCCGGTGCCGGCGCGCTGCAGAACGTCGCGCGCTCGGCGATCGTGCCGAACCTCGTAGCGCGCGCGGAGATGCCCGCCGCGCTCGCGGTGAACTTCGGGCTGTTCCAGCTCACGATGGTCTTCGGGCCCGGGCTCGGCGGGCTGCTGATCGCCGCCGCGGGCGTCCAGGCGGCGTATGCCGCCGACGCGCTGAGCTGCCTCGTCATGGTCGCCGCGCTGCGCCACCTCTCACCGCAGCTGCCCGAGCGCACCGGCGAGCGGCTGGCGATCACGCGCTCGATCGCCGAAGGGCTGCGCTTCGTGCGGCGCAGCCCCGCGCTGCTGGGCTCGTTCGCCATCGACCTGTCGGCGATGACGTTCGGCATGCCGCGGGCGCTGTTCCCCGTCCTCGCCGTGAGCGTCTACGGCGCCGGCGCGAGCGGCACCGGGCTGCTGTTCGCCGCGGTCTCGGCGGGGGCGGCGATCGCGGCGCTCACGACGCGCTGGCTCGATCACGTGCGGCGCCTGGGCCTCGTCACGATCGCGGCGGTCTGCGTCTGGGGCCTGGCGATCGCCGGCGCCGGGCTGGCGCCGTCGCTGTGGCCGGCGGCCGCGCTGCTCGCCGTCGCGGGCGCGGCGGACAGCGTCAGCGCCGTCTGCCGGTCGGTCATCAACCAGACCGTCACGCCCGACGAGCTGCGCGGCCGGATGTCGTCGGTCTTCTCGCTCGTCGTCACGAGCGGTCCGCGGCTGGGCGACATCGAGGCCGGCGCCGTCGCCGCCCTGACGAGCGCGCGCTTCTCGGTCCTCTCGGGCGGCCTTGCCTGTGTCGCGGGCGCCGCCGTCGTCGCCATGGCCTTCCCGCAGCTCGCGCGCTACGACAAGGAGGCCGTGCTCCTGCACGATCCCGCAACCGCGGATGGCGGTTGACCGCACCTCGGCAGTCGAGTTCTCGCCCTATACGCGCGTGCGCGCAGGTGAGAGGCTGCGCCCATGACCACGACCGACGCACGAGCCCGGCTCCTGCGCCTGCAGGCTGAGCGGATGACGGCCCTCGAGGCCGGCGTACAGGAGCCCTCGCCGTACATGGCGCGGCTCTGCGAAGCGATCGCCGAGGCGCGCGACGACTACACCCTCAGCGCCGTCGTCGAGATCGCCGCGCTGCGCACGGACCTCGGCAGCCCGATCGTCGGCTAGACGGGTCCGGGGCGCCGCCGCCGCCCGCGCGACGGCGCGGGCGTCAGAACGCCGCGGCGGCGGAGTCCGGCACGCCCTGCGTGACGAACGCGCCCATCGCGCCGCGCATCATGTCGGCGAAGGAGTGCGTCACGAACGGGTACGCGCCGCCGTGCTTCAGAGTGAATTCGACGTAGCCGCCCTGTGACGGGCCGAGGTTAACCGTCTGGGAGCTGTGCCCGATCTGACCCTCGATGTCCGTCTTGTCGAACACCGTGCCGAGCACGTGGAAGAGCATCGGCAGCGACGGCCCGGCGTCGAGGAGGTAGACCCGGATCTTCTCGCCGCGCTTCACATGGATCGGATGCAGCTTGTACTGATCGGCGTACCCGTTGAACGCGACGACGTCGGGCGCCTTGTCCATCATCGTCGCCATGTCCGGGTCCTTGCCGGGGGCGCTCGGGTAGAACTCCTGCTGCATGATCCACAGCTCCTTGTCGACCGGCGCCATGTGGCGCGGCTTGACGAGCAGCATCCCGACCATGCCGGCACCGAGGTGCTCGATCATCGGGCCGGTGGCGCAGTGGTAGAGGAACGTCCCCGGGTCGGATGCGATGAAGCTGAAGTGCAGGCTCTTGCCCGGCGCGATCGTCTCGAAGTCCTTGCCCGGCGGCACGGACGCGGCGTGCAGATCGAGCGAGTGCCCGCGCGTGACGTTCAGGGCCTTCGTCCCGCCGTTGACGAACGTCATCGCGACGTGGTCGCCCTGGTTGACGACCATCGGCGCCGAAAGCCCGGTCCCGCGGTAGAACTTCCCGTTGACCGCGAAGGACCAGACGCGCTTGGGCGCGACGCTGTCGGAGACCTTCGTCACGTGCTCGTAGACGACGACGCGGAAGTGCTTGACCTTGCCGGCCGGGATGGCGGGCAGGTACGGGCTCGGGCGCTTGTAGGCCTCGAACGCGACGTTGGCGTCGCCCGTGTCGGCGGCGCTCGCGACCTGACCGCCGTGGCCGGCGTGGCCCGCGTGCGTCGCGGCCGACGCGGACTGGGGCGCCCCGGCGGTGCGCCCGGACGTGATCGTCGCGGATGCGGTGATCAGCGCCACGCAGACGAGCGCAGCGAGATACCACCCGATGGAAGAGGAGTGTTTGCTGTGTTCAGGCACTATGGCCAGTGAACACAACGCGCAAGCCCCCCACCAGCCGAATCGGCGCACGATCGCGTGCCTGACCCGCGCCCCGATCATGCGCGCTCGTCCGGCGCGCACGCACCATCGGAGTACAAGAAAATACGCCGTTTCTAGACCGGTACGACTTTTCCCCCACCCCAGGTCCGGGCCCGCGGCGGCGCGCCGTCCGCCGTTAACAGTAAGTTCTCCGGCGTGCGCCCCTTGGCAGCGGACGCCGCGCGTGCGAGCCTTCCCGCATGCCCCTCGCGATCGCGCTCTACGACGTCGTCCTGACCATCCACATCCTCGCCGTCGTCGTCGCGTTCGGCGTGGTCTTCGCCTATCCCCTGCTCGACGCCGAGATCCGCAAGGCCGGCCCCGCCGCCCTGCCGGGGCTGCACCGGCTGCACCTTGCGCTCGCGCAGCGGCTGATCACCCCGGCGATGGTCGTCGTGCTGCTCGCCGGGCTGTACCTCGCGCTCGACCGCTACGACCTCGGCGACCCGTGGATCAGCGCGACGCTCACGATCCTCGTCGTCCTCTTCGGGCTCGTCGGCGCCGTGCTCACGCCGACCGACCGGCGGCTGGCGGAGCTCGCCGAGCGCGACGGCGGCACCGGCGAGGACTACGCGCGCGAGGCGCGCAAGGCGGCGATCGTCGGGTCGCTCGCGCTGGCGCTGGTGGTCGTGGCGATCTTCCTCATGACGGCCAAACCGGGCGCCTGACGCACCGCGTCCCGGCCCCGCGCGCGGGGCCGGGACGCGCGTCGCGCGTCAGGAGTGCGCGAACGCCGGCTCGGCGCCCGGCGCGGCGGCGACCGCGCGGCTGCGGCTCGACAGCAGCGCGGTGCACAGCACGGCGCCGGTGGCGAAGATCGCCGCGGCCCACCAGAACGCCGTCGTGTAGCCGTGCACGGCGGCCGCCGACAGCACGTCCGAGCTGGGGACCTGCCCCGCGAGCGCCGTCGTCGTCGCCGACGCCGCGATCGTGCTCAGCAGCGCGGTGCCGATCGAGCCGCCGACCTGCTGCATCGTGTTGACCATCGCCGACGCCACGCCGGCGTCCTTCGGA
>DATJEE010000234.1:0-3766 GCA_035496995.1 Solirubrobacteraceae bacterium
CGCTTGTCAGGGGCCCGCCTAGCCTGGAGGCTAGTCGGCGTCCTCCGCGCTCTCGCCGGACGTTCCCGGCGGCGGCGCCAGCGGCGCGCCGAGGGCGTGATAGCCGCCGTCGACGTGCACGATCTCGCCGGTCACGCCGCGCGCGAGGCCCGACATGAGGAAGAGGCAGGCGTCGGCGACGGGGCCGGCGTCCTTGACGTCCCAGGCCAGGGGGGCCTGTGAGTCCCAGGCGGCGGCGAGCATCTCGAAGCCCGGGATCGATCCCGCCGCGATCGTCTTGACCGGTCCGGCGGAGACGAGGTTCGAACGGATCCCCATCGCTCCGAGGTCGCGCGCGAGGTAGCGGTTGACGGACTCCAGCGCGGCCTTCGCGACGCCCATCCAGTCGTACGCCGGCCAAGCGACGGTCGCGTCGAAGTCCAGGCCGACGATCGACGGGTGCTCGCCCTTCTGCAGCAGCGGCAGCATCGCGGCGGCGAGGCTCTTCATCGAATAGGCGCTCGTCGTGAAGGCGATCTGGGCGGACTCCTGCGGCGTGGCGAGGAAGTCGCCGCCGAGCGCGTCGCCGGGGGCGAAGGCGATCGCGTGCAGGACGCCGTCCAGCGCGCCCCAGCGCTCCTCGAGATCGGCGGCGACGGCGGCGAGCTGGCCGGCGTCGTTGACGTCGAGCTCGAGGACGTCGACGACGGGGTCGCCGAGGCGCTTGGCGATCCGCTGCGTGATGCGCAGCCCGCGCCCGAAGCCCGTCAGGACGATCTGCGCGCCCTCCTCGCGCGCACGGCGCGCGACGGCGTAGGCGATCGAGCCCTCGGTGAGGACTCCGGTGATGAGCAGGCGGCGGCCGTCGGCTAGCAAGGGTTGGTCACCCGGGGGTCTCTGCCCATTCGTCAGCGGCCGAAACGGACGAAGTCCGTGAACTCGGCCCAGGTCGAGGAGGCGCGCCAGCCGGCCTCGCCCGTCGCGTGGCGCGCACGATGCAACCACTCCGGCTCCCACGCGAACCAGCGCGCGAGGCCGACGAGCAGCCCGGCGAGTGCGAACAGGCCCCCGAGGATCGCGAGCGCGACGATCGGGAACGGCGCGGACCCGCCGACGTCGGTGATGTGCGCGGCCTGCGGGATCGCGTCGGTGACGATGCCGGGCGCGGGCGTCGGGTCGGCCGTCGGCGTCGGCGGCGGCTGTGCGGCGGCGGGCGCCGCGACCTGCGCCGGGGCCGTGCTCCTGCCGCTCGCGGGCGGCGGGGGCGGCGGCGCGGCGGGGGCTGCCGGGGCCGGCACGGGCGCGGCGGCGGCGGCCTGCTTGCGCTTGTTGCAGGCGCCCTCGGCGCGGCGCGCGATCGCGTCGTCGATGGCCGCGATGAAGTCCGGCGTGTACGCGTTCTGGTCCAGCGGGACCGCGTTCTTGATCTTCTTGAGCTGGTCCTGCGTGTACGCGCAGACGTTGAGCCGCTGGTCGGGGATGTAGTCCTTCAGGACGTCCGTCGCCAGGTCCGCCGAGGCCGTCGACGTGACGGCGAGGCTCGTCAAAAGTACAGCTATGAAGGGTGCGAGGCGGCGCATGACTGGTCCTCACGCTAGCATCGACGGGCGCTGTCCATGGCCGTAACGACCCCCGCACCGCCTCGGGTCGCCGCCACGTCTGTGGGCGTGCGACCCGTACGCCCAACCCGATCGCGATCGGGTGGCGCGCTCGTCGTCGCCCTCGTGGCCGCCTGTGCCTACGCCGTCTTCGCCCACGGCGCGTCCGGCCTGCCGGAGGAACCGCGGCTGCAGATCGGGGTCGCCCTCATCGCCGTGGCGGCGTCGGTCGGCTGGCTGTTCTCGGGCTCGCTGCGCCTGCGCGCGCCCGCGATCGTGTGGGTCGGCGTCGCGCTCCTCGGCGCCTTCGCGGTGTGGTGCGCGATCACGCTCGCATGGTCGGTCGCGCCCGATCGCACGTGGGGGTACATCAACCGCAGCGTCGCCTACACGCTGCTCGTCGTCCTCGCGATCGCGGCGGCGTCGAGCGCGCCGAAGGTCATCGAGCGGATCGCCTGGGGCTGGCTGGCGATCGCCCTGGCGACCGCGCTCTATGCCCTCGCGGGCAAGGTCATGCCGGGCGCCGAGATCCTCGGCGTGAGCTTCAACCACACGGCCGTCGCGTCGCGGCTGCGCGCGCCGCTGGAGTACTGGAACGCGCTCGCGCTCGTCATGGTCCTCGCGGTGCCGATCGCCCTGCGCCTGGCGAGCGACGACACGCGCCGCGAGCGCACGCGGATGTTCGGCATCACGGCGCTCTTCCTCCTGCTGCTCGTCCTCGGCATGACGTACTCGCGCGGCGGCCTCGTCGCGTTCGCCGTCGCGCTGACCGTCGTGACGGTCCTCGGCCGCGAGAAGCTGCGCGGCCTCGCGATCATGGGCGTGACGATCGTCGCGACGATTCCCGTCCTCGGCCTCGCCTTCAGCCGCCCGGCCCTGAAGGCCATCAACGTCCCGCTGAGCGAGCGCACGCCCGACGGCATCGTCCTCGGCCTCGTGCTCGCCGGGAGCATCGTCGGCCTGCTGATCGCCGCCTGGGGGCTGCTGCGCCTCGAGGAGCGCACGAAGTGGAGCGACGAGAACACGCAGCTCGTCTGGCGCGGCCTCGCCGCGACGGGGGCCGTCGTGGCGCTGCTCGCGCTCGGCGGGATCGCGACGGCCGACGGCGGGCCCAGCGGCTTCGCGCACCGCGCCTGGCACGAGTTCTCCAAGACGAGCAAGGACGACGTCTCCAACCCCGCGCGCATCATCTCCTCGAACTCCGGCAACCGCTGGGTGTGGTGGGAGGAGGCCGCCGGTGCGTGGTGGGCCAAGCCGCTCGGCGGCTGGGGCGCGGGCTCGTTCCCCGTGACGCACAAGCTCTACCGCAAGGTCGAGCTCGGCGTCGCGCAGCCGCACAACGTCCCGCTGCAGTTCCTCGCCGAGACGGGGCTCGTCGGCGCGATCCTCGCGATGACCGGGGTCGGCCTGCTGCTCTGGGCCGCGCTCGCGCGCGTGCGCTCGATGGCGCCCGGCCGCGAGCGCGAGATCGCGATCGCGCTCTTCGCGGGCGCGCTCGCGTGGCTCGTCCACGGCCTCGTCGACTGGGACTGGGACATCCCCGGCGTGACGATCCCGGCGCTGATCTTCCTCGGCGTGCTCGGCGGCGTCCGCGCGCCCGCGCGGACCGGCGCCTGGCGCCCGGAGTGGTCGACCGGCGCGCGCGCGCTGGCGCTCGCCCTGGCCTGCGTCGTCCTCGGCCTGTCGATCGTCTCCTCCGGGCTGCCGCTCGTCGCCGACTCCAAGGCGAGCTCCGCCCTGGCCGTGAGCAACAACGCCGGCGACGCCGAGCTCGAGAACGCCGCCGCGCAGGCCGACCTCGCCTCGCGCCTGGACCCGACGGCCGTCCGCGCGCTGCTCGCCGCCGCCGCGATCGAGCAGGGCCGCGGGCGCTTCCTCGACGCCAAGCGCTACCTCCTGGCGGCCGTCCACCGCCAGCCCTACAGCTCCGCGGCCTGGGAGCGCCTGCTGCGCCTCACGCTGCAGACGGCCGACCGCCCGGGCGCGCAGGCCGCCGCGGCGCGGCTGCTGCAGCTCGACCCGATCGGCTCGGGCTCGCGCGCGCTCGCCGCGCAGCTGACGTTCTTCCGCGCGCCCGCCGGCTCGTCGCCGACGGCGACCGGCACGCCGCTGAGCCCCGCCTACAACGCGGCGGCGACGGCGGCGCCGGCGCCGGGGCTGGGAAGGCCGAGGAAGCTGAAGTGGTGCTG
>DATJEE010000235.1:0-12125 GCA_035496995.1 Solirubrobacteraceae bacterium
CGACGTCCAGGGCATCCCGTACGCCGACATGACGACCGCGGACTTCCTCGCGCCGATCACGACCGGCGTCACGGCGAACTTCATCACCGCGCGCGCCGCGGCGCGGGCGATGAGCGAGCAGGGAGCGGGCGTGATCATGACGCTCACGAGCGGCTCCTCGCACGGGACGCACCCGCTCATGGGCGGCACCGGGCCGGCCGACGCGGCGGTCGAGACGTTCCTGCGCTATCTCGCGGCCGAGGTCGGCCCGCGCGGCGTCCGCGTCGTCGGGCTGTGGGCCGCCGGGATCCCGGAGACCTTCGGCCTGCACGACGACACGAACGATGCGCGCAAGGGGACCGGCATGCGCGGCGCGGACATCGAGCGGATGCTCGCGCCGATGACGATGCTCAAGCGCGTGCAGCACCTCGACGAGGTCGCCGACACCGCGGCCTTCCTCGCCTCCGATCGCGCCGCCGCGATCACGGGGACGATCACGAACGTCACCTGCGGCCTCGTCCCGGGACCATGACCGCGCGCGCCGCCGAGACCGGCGCCGTTCTCGCCGCCGCCCGCGCCGGCGACGAGTCCGCCTTCGCGCGGCTCGTCGAGCCGCACCGGCGCGAGCTGCACGTCCACTGCTACCGCATGGTCGCCTCGTTCGAGGACGCCGAGGACCTCGTCCAGGAGACCTTCCTGCGCGCGTGGCGCAGCCGCCACACGTTCGATCGCGGCGACTGGTTTCGCGCCTGGCTGTACCGCATCGCGACGAACGTCTGCCTCGACAGCCTGCGCCGCAACGCGCGCCGCGCACAGTCGTCGCAGTCGATCGCCGAGGTCCCCTGGCTGCAGCCATACCCGGACCGCCTGCTCGACGAGGCCGAGGTCGCTCCCAGCGAGGAGCAGCCCGACGCCGTCGTCGTGGCGCGCGAGACGATCGAGCTCGCGTACCTCGCCGTCATCCAGCTGCTGCCGCCGCGCCAGCGCGCGGTCCTCGTGCTGCGCGACGTCCTGGAGTGGTCGGCGAGCGAGACGGCGTCGGCGCTGGAGATGAGCGTCGCCGCGGCCAACAGCGCGCTGCAGCGGGCGCGCGCGACGCTCGCCGAGCAGCCGGCGCAGCGGCGCCTGGAGTCGACCCCGGCCGCGACGAGCGCCGCGGAGGAGGCGCTGCTGCGCGGCTTCATCGAGACGCACGAGCGCGGCGACAGCGCCGCGGCGCTCGCGCTCGTCCGCGAGGACATCCGCGTCACGATGCCGCCCAACCCCGGCTGCCACGAGGGGATCGCGGCGATCGCGTCGCTCATGGCGCGGGCCTTCCACGACGGCGGCGGCATGGGCGAATGGCGCCTCGTCCCGACGCGCGCCAACCGCCAGCCCGCCGCCGCAAGCTACCTGCGGGCGCCCGGCGACACGCAGTTTCGCGCCTTCAAGCTCGACGTCCTGCGCGTCGAGGGCGACCGCATCGCGGAGATCACGACGTTCGGCTCCGGCCTGTTCGGCGCGTTCGGCCTGGCGCCCACGCTCCAGGCACTCACGAACGCCGGCGCGCCCGCATTGTAGGCGCGTGGGGAGCAGCCGCATCCGGACCTCTAGCCTCAAGCTCCCATGAACCGCCGTGCCTGGTTGCTCATGGCGCTCCTCGCCGGCCTCTGGGGCGCCTCCTACCTCTTCATCAAGGTCGCCCTCGACGACGGCATGCCGCCGCTGTTCATCGTCTTCGCGCGGATCGCCCTCGGCGCCGCGGTGCTGCTGCCGATCGCGGCGCGCGCCGGGGTCCTGCGGGCGATGCGCGGGCTGACCGTGCCGATCCTCTTCATGGCGGTCGTCCAGGTCGTGCTGCCGTTCATCCTCATCACCTATGGCGAGCGCAACATCGCCTCGTCGCTGACCGGGATCCTCGTGTCGGCGGCGCCGATCTTCACGGCGCTCATCGCCGCGCGCTACGACGACGACGAGCGCCCGCACGGGATCGCGACCGCCGGCGTCGTCATGGGGATCGTCGGCGTCGTGCTGCTCTTCGGCGTCGACCTCAGCGGCGATGCGGCCGCGATCGTCGGCGGGCTCATGGTGCTCCTGGCGGCGGCCGGCTACGCGGTCGGCTCGCTGTATCTCAAGCACCGCCTGCAGGGCGTGCCGGCCGTCGGCATCGCGGCGAGCACGATGGTCGCCGGGACGCTCGTGCTCCTGCCGACGGTGCTGTTCGCGCTGCCGGCGCACGCGCCGAGCCTGAAGACCGCGGGCGCGCTGCTCGCCCTCGGCGCGGGCGGGACGGGCATCGCGTTCGCGATCTACTTCACGCTGATCGCCGAGATCGGGCCCGGGCGCGCCTCGCTCGTCGCGTACATCGCGCCGGGCTTCGCGGTGTTCTACGGCGTGACGCTGCTCAGCGAGCCGCTGACGACGGGCGCGGTGCTCGGCCTCGTGCTGATCCTCGCCGGCTCGTGGATCGCGGCGGAGGGGCGGCTGCCGGGGGGCGCGCGGGCGCGGCCGGTCGCGCCGCTGGAGCCGCCGCCCCCCGTGCAGGAGACCGTCTAGGTGTCAGCCGAAGCGGACCTTGCCGTTGGAGCGCGCCCGCGCCTGCGCGCGCTCGACGAAGTCCAGCCGCTTCAGCGCGGCGCGGAACAGCCGCGTGACGAGCCGCAGCCGCGCGTTCTCCGAGCGCAGGTCGAGCAGGCCCTGCTTGGCGTCGAGGCCGAAGTCGACCGTGGCCGCCATCGCGTAGGCGCTCTTGCCGGCGAGCTCCTCGGGGTCGGGCGCGCTGTCGGTGGCCTGGACGACGAGCTCGGCGTAGGCGGCGTGCGCGGCCGCGGCGGTGTCCGCGTCCGGGGTCTCGGGCTTGTCCTCGAGGAACTCGACGGTCGCCGCCGGATAGGGGCGGTCGGGCCGGTGCTCGATGATCCGGAACGGGCGCGTGCCGCGCGTCAGGACGTTCAGGCGCCCGTCGTCCATGCGCTCGAGCACCTCGGCGACGACGCAGGCGCAGCCGACGTCGCGCGTCGTGCCGTCGACCGCCCAGACGATCCCGAACTCCGACTCGCTCTCCAGGAGCTCGTCGAACATCGTCCGGTAGCGCGGCTCGAAGACGTGCAGCGGCACGAGCTCGTGCGGGATCGCCACGAGCGGCAGCGGGAACAGCGGGAAGTCGCGCACGGTCCGGTCTGGCATCGGGACATCTCAGCATGACGGCGACGGCTCTGCTCTGGTTGCGGCGCGACCTGCGGCTCGCCGACCACCCCGCGCTGACGCGCGCGCTGGCGGACTTCGAGCGCGTCGTCCCGGTCTTCGTCCTCGACGACGCGCTGCTGCGCGGGCGCTTTGCCTCCGGCCCGCGGACGGCGTTCATGCTCGGCTGCCTGCGCGCGCTCGACGGCGATCTGCGCGCCCGCGGCAGCGGCCTCGTCGTGCGCCGCGGGCGCCCGGAGGAGGAGCTCGTCGCGCTCGCCGCCGAAGCCGGCGCAAGCGCCGTCCTGTGGACGAGCGACGTCGCGCCCTACGCCCGCGCGCGCGACGGCCGCGTGACCGTGGCGCTGCGCGCGGCGGGCGTCGAGGCCGTACCGCAGGGCGGCGCGTACGTCGTCGACGTCTCGCGGCCGCGGACGAAGGCCGGCCGGCCGTTCACGGTCTTCACGCCCTTTCATCGCCACTGGCTCGCGCTCGAGCGGCGCGCGGTGCACCGCGCGCCCGCCACCCTGCCGGCGCTGCCGGGCGGCCTGCGCAAGGGCCGCCTGCCGGCGCTCGACGCGCTCGGCCTCGACGGCGCGCTGCCCGCACCGGCCTGCGAGCCCGGTGAGGCGGCCGCCCGCGCGGCGCTCGCGCGCTGGCTCGACGGCCCGGTCGACCGCTACGGCGAGCGCCACGACGCGCTCGGCGACGACGCGACGAGCCGCCTGTCGCCATATCTGCGCTGGGGCTGCATCTCGGCGGCCGAGTGCGAGGCGCGCGCGGCCCGCCGCGGCGGCGCGGGAGCCGAGGCCTGGGTGCGCCAGCTCGCCTGGCGCGAGTTCTACGCCCACGTGCTGCTCCTACACCCCGCCAACGCGCACCGCGAGCATCAGGAGCGCTACCGCGAGCTGGAGTGGGAGGACGACGACGAGGCGCTCGCCGCCTGGCGCGACGGGCGCACGGGCTATCCGCTCGTCGACGCCGGCATGCGCGAGCTCGCCCGGACGGGCTGGATGCACAACCGCGCGCGGCTCGTCGTCGGGTCGTTTCTCACGAAGGACCTGCACCTGGACTGGCGCCACGGCGAGCGCCATTTCGAGGCGCTCCTGCTCGACGGCGAGCCCGCGCAGAACAACGGCAACTGGCAGTGGGTGACGTCCGTCGGGGTCGATCCGGCGCCGTACTTCCGGCGGATCTTCAACCCGGTCCGCCAGCAGCAGAAGTTCGACCCCGACGGCGACTACGTCCGCCGCTGGGTGCCCGAGCTGCGCGGCGTCCCGGCCGGCCGCCTCGCCGAGCCGTGGACGATGACCGGCGACGAGCAGGCCGCCGCCGGCTGCGTCATCGGCCGCGACTACCCCGCGCCGATCGTCGACCACGCCGACGAGCGCCGCCGCGCGATCGAGCGCTACCGGGCGGTCGGCGCCTGATGGCGATCGAGCCCGACCGCTGGTCGCGCTGGCTGCGCGAGCGCCGCGACGCGGGCGACGAGCAGCGCCGCGCGTTCATCCTGCAGCAGCTCGCCCCGGTCCGCGACCGCGTGCTCGGCGGCGCGGAGCCGCTGGCGGGCGCGACGCTGCTCGACGTCGGCACCGGCGACGGGCTCGTCGGCCTCGGGGCGCTGGAGCGCGTCGGCCCGGACGGCACGGTGATCTTCTCCGACGTCTCGCCCGCGCTGCTCGAGCACGCGCGCGAGGCCGTCGCCGCGCGCGGCCTGCTCGATCGCGCGCGCTTCGTCCAGGCCAGCGCCGACGACCTCGCCGCGATCCCCGACGCCTCCGTCGACGCCGTGACGACGCGCTCGGTGCTGATCTACGTCGCCGACAAGCCGCGCGCGTTCGCCGCGATGCACCGCGTGCTGGCCCCCGGCGGCCGGCTGTCGCTGTTCGAGCCGATCAACCGGCTCACGTCGCCGGAGCCCGCCGACCGCTTCTGGGGCTACGACGTCGGCGAGGTCTGGGACCTCGCCGACAAGGTCAAGGCGAGCTACGGCGACCTCGAGGATCCGGCCGTCGGCGCCATGACGGACTTCGACGACCGCGACCTCGTCGCGTTCGCCGAGGCCGCGGGCTTCGAGCGCATCCACATGGAATGCCACATCGACATCGAGCCGAGCCCGTTCCTGCGGGCGACGAGCGTCGACATCCTGCTCGACACGGCGCCCAACCCGCTCGCGCCGACCGTCCGCGAGAGCGTCGCCGCCGCGCTGACAGCGGCCGAGCAGGAGCACTTCCTCGCGCACCTCGCGCGGGCGATCGCCGCGGGCGACCCGATCCGCCGCTCGGCGCTCGCCTACCTCGCTGCGACGAAGCGCTCCTAGTGGACTTGCGGCCGGATCCACCAGCCGCCGGGCCTATCCTTCGCCGATGGACGAGCTCGCGGCCTACGAGCGGCGCCTGCGCCGCGCCGGGCTGCCCCTGCTGATCGAGGACTACTCGGCCTACGAGGACGTCTTCACGCGCGCCGTGCCGCTGCTCGGGCTCGTCTTCACCGGGCAGCTGCTCGGGGCGGTGCAGCTCGACTGGCCGCTGTGGGCGAACGTCCTCGCGCTCGCCGGCGGCCTGGCGATCCTGCTCGGCGGCGTGATGCTCGTCAACCGCGGCCGCGGGCGCCGCGCGGTGTCGGTTCCCGACCGCGTCGGGCCCGTCGAGCTCGCGGCCTTCGTCCTCGTCCCGGCGCTGCTGCCGCTCGTGTTCGGCGGGCAGGTCGTCAGCGCGATGGTCACGGCGGGCGGCAACGCGGCGCTGCTCGGGCTCATCTACCTCGTCGTCGGGATCGGGCTGCTGTCGATCCTGCGCTGGGCCGGCGCCCGGCTCGTCGCGCAGCTCGCGGCGTCGCTGAAGCTCCTGACGCGGGCCGTGCCGGTGCTGCTGATCTTCATGATCGTCATGTTCATCAGCACCGAGTGCTGGCAGGTCTTCGCCGACCTCTCGACGCCGGCGCTCGCCGGCGTCATCGCGCTCTTCTGCGGGGTCGGCTCGGTCTTCGTCGCGACGAGGCTGCCGGCCGAGGTGCGCGAGCTCGAGCGCGACGTCGGCGCCGAGCCGCCGCTCAGCGCCGGCCAGCGCTTCAACGTCGGCTTCGTGATGTTCGTGAGCCAGGGCCTGCAGGTGCTCGTCGTCTCGGTGCTCGTCGGCGGCTTCTTCGTCGCCTTCGGCCTGCTGGCGATCACGCCGGACGTCGTCGAGATCTGGGTCGGCCACCGCCCGCAGGCGATCGCCGGCCACCCGGCGCTGAGCGTCGAGCTGCTGAAGGTCTCGAGCGCCCTGGCGGCGTTCAGCGGCCTGTACTACGCCATCGCGGTGCTCACAGACGCGACCTACCGCGACGAGTTCCTCGACGAGCTGCAGGTCTCGCTGCGCGAGACGTTCCACGACCGCGCGCGCTACCTCGAGGCGCGCACCGCCGCGTGATCGCGCCGTTCGCCGCCGCGGCCGTGCTCGCGCTGGCGGGGGCGCCGCAGCCGCGGGCGCTCGTCGTGACCGAGACGGCGGGCTTTCACCACCCGTCGATCCCGGCGGCCCGCGCCGCGCTGGAGCGCCTCGGGGCGCAGAGCCCGGACTTCGACATCGTGCCGGTCGCGTCGTCGCGCGCCCTGACGACGGCGGCGCTGCGCCGCGCGCAGGCGGTCGTGTTCCTCTCGACGACCGGCGAGCTGCGCATGGGCCCGAGCGGGCTGCAGCGCCTGCTGGCCTGGATCCGCGGCGGCGGCGCCTTCGTCGGCCTGCACGCGGCGTCGAACACGTTCCCGCAGCGGCCGCAGTTCGCGCGCATGCTCGGCGCGCAGTTCAAGGCGCACCCGTTCGCCGGGCGCGGGCGCGTCGTCGTGACCGACCACAGCCACCCGGCGACGCGGGGGCTGCCGTCGTCGTTCGTCATCGACGACGAGTTCTACGTCTTCGAGACGAACCCGCGCAGGCGCGCGCACGTGCTCGCCCGCCGCGCGACGACCGCCGACGAGCCGCTCGTCTGGTGGCGGCGCGAGGGCCGCGGGCGCGTCTTCTACAGCGCGCTCGGGCACCCGGACTCGGCGTGGAGCGATCCGCACAACCTGCGGCTCGTGGCGGGCGGGCTGCGCTGGGCCGTCGGGGCCGTCAGGTGACGACGCGGGCGAGGTAGCCGTCGGCGGCGATCGCCTCGAGCACCTCCTGCGCGTGGTCGCGCCCGCGGGTCTCCAGCACGAGCTGGACGCCGGTCTCGCGGACGTGCAGGTTGACGCCCTCGCGCACGTGCTCGACCTCGAGGAGGTTCGCGCCCGCCGCGGCGACGCAGGCGAGCAGGTGCGCGAGCGAGCCGGGCCGGTCGGGCAGCCGGGTGAAGAGCGCCAGGCGCCGCCCGACCTGCGTCTCGTGGCGGCGCGTCACCGCGGCGAGCATCCCGGCGTCGACGTTGCCGCCCGACAGGACGATGACCGTCGTCCCGCTCGCCGCGGGTGCGACGAGGCCGCCGAGCAGCGCCGCGACGCCGACGGCGCCCGCGCCCTCGACGACGAGCTTGCTGCGCTCCATGAGCAGCACCATCGCCTCGGCGATCTCGTCCTCGCCGACGGCGACGACGTCGTCGAGCCACTGCTGCACGAGCCCGAGCGTCAGCTCGCCCGGCCGCTTGACGGCGATCCCGTCGGCGATCGTCAGCGCCGACGCGACGGCGACCGGCTCGCCGCGCATGAGCGAGTCGGCGAACGGTGCGCAGGCGCCGGCCTGCACGCCGACGACCTCGACCCCGGGGCGCGCCGACTTCACGGCGATCGCGATCCCGCTCGCAAGGCCGCCGCCGCCGAGCGGCACGATGACCTTCGCGAGGTCGTCGACGTCGTCGAGCAGCTCGAGCCCGATCGTGCCCTGGCCGGCGACGACGTCGGGGTCGTCGAAGGGGTGCACGAAGGCCAGCCCGCCCTCGTCGGCGCGCGCGTGGGCGGCGGCGAAGCAGTCCTCGAGCGCGTCGCCGACGAGGCGCACCGTCGCGCCGAGCGCCGCGCAGCCGTCGACCTTGGCGATCGGCGCCTGGCAGGGCATGAACACCTCGCACGGCACGCCGCGCGCCCGCGCGGCCTCGGCCAGCGCCCAGGCGTGGTTGCCGGCGCTGCCCGCCACGACGCCGTTCTCGCAGCCTGCCCCGAGCGCCGCCAGCTTGTTCAGCGCGCCGCGGAGCTTGAAGGAGCCGGTCCGCTGGAGGTTCTCGGCCTTCAGCACGACGCGGGCGCCGCTGCGCTCCGAGAGCGTCTCGGACTCCAGCACCGGCGTACGCCGCACGACGTCGCAGATCGCGGCGCGCGCGCGCTCGATATCGCCGGCGACGACGCTCATCGCGCCGGCTGCATGGTGCAGAGCATCGGACCCGGACGGTATCGCGCACCCGCGGGCGGCACGCGTAGCGGCCGGGTGTCAGGCGGCGATGAGCTCGATGCGATTGGGCGTCCAGCCGGTCTCGGCGCAGAACTCGGCGATGGATTGCTGCGCCACCGCGTCGCTGTCCTCCGCCGCGGTGTGCCAGACCGAGAACAGCATCGAGGGGACCCGCTCGAGCGCAGCGCGGCGTTCGCGCGCCCAGGCGGCGATCTTGCGCCCGCTGCGCGGGGCGCCGACCACGACGAGGCCGTAGCCGTCAGGCTTGACCGCGCTCGCGTGCGTGACGTCGCGCAGGTCGACCTCGAGTCCCTGCGCGCGCATGGCGGAGGCGATGCGCATGGCGACCGTGGCGGAGTCGCGCTCCGTCCCGGTGTAGACGACGAGCGCGTCGGCGTCCCTGAAGATGAGCTGGGTGGCGGCCGGATGCTGGCTCATGGCAGAAGGAGACCAGCTCGCGGCCGCGCTCGCATCCGCACTCGTCCCTGGCAATCCTGCGGACAACCACGGTCATGCTGGATCAGGGGCCGGCGCCGGGTCCGGCTCGGCCGCCGCGGCGAGCGCCCGCCGGGCCTGGGCGGCGAAGACGTCGAAGGACGGCCGCGTCGTCCCGTCGGGCGCGACGAGCGCGGAGTCCCAGCTGCCGTTGCGGGTCGCCTTCCAGTGGTAGATGTAGACGCGCGTGATCCGCGGGCTCGTCGCGGCGAGGCGGAAGACGCGCCGCGTGGCCTGGACGGCGCGCGCACCGCCCCCGATGCGGATGAGGCTGCGCCGGTCGTTGTCGTCGAGCGCGCTCGGCTTCCGGCGGCGGATGATGGCGCCGGTCTCCGTGAACCAGATCTCGCCGGGCGCGAGCCGGCGCATCATGCGCGTGCCCCAGTCCGAGCGGGAGTTCACGTCGACGTAGTTGTGCAGGCCCCACAGGCGCGGCCGCTGGTCGCGCGGGAACTCGCGCAGGTAGGCCCGCATCCAGCGATCGATCGAGGTCGTGTCGACGACGTCGGCGCCGAGGACGTCGCAGGTCGGGCACATCCGCCGCAGCACGCGATAGTAGGACGCGATCCGCTGCGGGTCGTAGTTGGACCGGCGGACGGCGAGGTTCGGCTCGTTCCACGGGCTGTACTCGCGGACGTCGGGGTAGCGATGGCGGAAGCGCAGCATCTCCTTGCGGTAGACGTCCACCGGCGGCAGGCTGAACTTCCGCGTCCGGCTGCGCCCGAAGGTCACGAGCGGCACGATCCCGGCGGTCTTCGCCGCGCTCATCCACGTGTCGATCTCACGGCGCTGCCAGTCGTAGCGCATGGCGTCCCAGGCGACGCTCAGGCGCGCGTTGTGGACGAGCGACGTCAGCCGGGCGTCGTGGAACGTGCCCGCGCGCTGGTCGGCGATGCCGATCGTCAGCGCCTGCGCCTGCGCCGGCGCCGCGACCGCGAGCGCCGCCACGGCAGCGGACAGGATCGCGATGACACAGCGGCGCACGCCGAGCAGCATGCAGGATTGCGCCGCGCGACGCGTCGTCCGCAATCCGGTCCATCGCCACGGCCGCGGGATCGACGGCCGCTGATCCGTAGGCTCCGCCGCCTTGAACGAGCCCGAGCTCTACCTCCAGCGCGACCAGCCACCCGGCGTGCCGCCGCTCGCCCTCACCGGCGAGCGCACGCTGCCCGACGTCCCGGAGGAGAACTACTGGTTTCAGCGCCACCTCGTCGTCTACGCGTGGATCGCGCGCCGGACGGCCGGGCTGCGCGTCGTCGACATGGCCTGCGGCGAGGGCTACGGCTCCGACGTCCTCGCCGCCGCGGGGGCGCGCTCGGTCGTCGGCGTCGACGCCAACCCCGAGGCCCACGAGCACGCGCGCCTGCGCTACGTCCGCGACAACCTGCGCTTCGAGCGCGACATGGTCGAGCGCTTCGCCGAGCCCTGCGACGCGCTCGTCTTCCTGCAGACGATCGAGCACGTCCGCGATCCCGGCGCGCTGCTCGCCCGCTTCCGGCAGCTGCTCGCGCCGGGCGGCACGGCCTACGTCTCGACGCCGAACGTCCTGACGCTCGCCCCGGCCGGCGCCGAGCGCAGCGGCAACCCGTGGCACGTCTACGAGTACCGCCCGCCGGAGTTCGCGGCGCTCTGCCGCGCGCACTTCCCGCGCGTCGAGCTGTACGGGCTCTTCCACGCCCGCAAGCTCGCGCTGCACGGCGCCGCGCTGCGCGCCGGCTGGGACGAGGTGCACAGGCGGCTGGGCATCACGCAGCGCTTCTATGACCGCTTCACGCCGGCGATCGACGTCCGCGACTTCGCGCTGCGCCGCGGGGCGGCGGCACAGCTCGCCGGCGCCCTGGACCTCGTCGCCGTCCTGCGCGCATGAGCGCCGCCGGCGGCGAGCTCGCGATCGTCCTGCACTCCCACCAGCCGTACGTCGCGGGCTTCGGGACGTGGCCCTTCGGCGAGGAGTGGCTGTGGGAGTCGATCGCGACCTCCTACCTCCCGCTGCTCGACCTCCTCGAGGACGGCGCGCCGCTGACGCTCTCGCTGACGCCGGTGCTCTGCGACCAGCTCGAGGAGCCCGGCGCGCTCGCCCGCTGCGACGCCTTTCTCGCCGGCATCCGCGTCGAGTCGCACCGGCGCGACATCGCGTGGGCCCGCTCCGAGGCGGAGCCGGGCGTCGTCGCCGCGCTCGAGCACTCCGCCGCGCGCTACGAGTGGGCGCGCGAGCGGCTCGCGGGGCTCGGCGGCGATCTGCTCGGCGCGCTCGGCCGCCACGTGTCGTGGACGTCGTCGGCGACGCACGCCGTGCTGCCGCTGCTGGCGACGAGCGCGGGCGTGCGCCTGCAGCTGCGCGCCGGGATCGCCGCGCACCGCCGCCGCTTCGGCGCGGGCTGGGGCGGCGGCCTGTGGCTGCCCGAGTGCGCGCACGCGCCGTGGCTGGACCCGCTGCTCGAGGAGGCCGGCGTGCGCGCGGCCTGCGTCGACCTCACCGACGTCCTCGAGCCCGCCGCCCACCTGCGGCCGCTGCGCTCGCCGGCCGGGCCGCTGCTCGTGCCGATCGACCGCGCGACGATCGAGCTCGTCTGGGGCCGCGGCGGCTACCCGGCGGACGCGGCGTATCGCAACTACCACCACTTCCCGCCGCATCGCCACCGCGGGTGGAGCAACGACGGCCGCCCCTACGACCCCGCGCGGGCCGCCGCGGCCGCGCGCCGCGACGCGGCCGACTTCGTCGCCCGGGTCGCCGCGCGCGTCGCGGGCGGCGGGCTGTGCGTCGTCGCCGTCGACACCGAGCTGCTCGGCGACTGGTGGCACGAGGGCCCGCTCTGGCTGACCCCCGTCGTGCACGAGGCGCGGGCGCAGGGTCTTGCGATCGCCCGCCTCGACGACGCGCTGACGCGCCATGAGCCGGCGCTCGCGCCGGCCGACCTCGCCGTGACGACGTGGGGCACGCCGCGCGATCTTGCGACGTGGAGCGCCCCGCCCGTCTGCGACATGGCGTGGGGCGCGCGTGACGCCGAGCTGCGGGCGATCGCCGCCGGCGCGGCCATCGACGCGCGCGCCGTCCGCGAGCTGCTCGCGCTGCAATCCAGCGACTGGGCGTTCCTCGTCAGCCAGGACCTCGCCGAGCCCTACGGCCGCGAGCGCGCCGCGCTG
>DATJEE010000236.1:0-5152 GCA_035496995.1 Solirubrobacteraceae bacterium
CGACGTCCAGGACTCCCACGACCGCTACGCGAACCTCCAGACGGCCTTCCTCCTGCAGCGGATGGAGAGCCACGACGGCCCGGTGATCCTCGCGACGAACATGCGCGGCAACGTCGACGACGCGTTCCTGCGGCGCATGGACGCGGTCGTCGAGTTCCCGTTCCCCGCCGCCGAGCACCGGCGCCGGCTGTGGGAGCTCCTGCTGCCCGTGCAGGCGCCGCGCGGCGACGACGTCGAGCTCGACTTCCTCGCCGAGCGCTTCGAGCTCTCCGGCGGCGGCATCCGCAACGCCGCGATCGCCGCCGCCGTGCTCGCCGCGCAGGACGGCACGGCGATCGGGATGGAGCACCTCGTCCGCGGGGTCGCGATGGAGTACGGCAAGCTCGGGCGGCTGACGCTCGCCGCGGACTTCGAGCGCTTCCACGGGCTCGTGCGCGCGGGGGCGGGAACGGGGAACGGCACATGACGACGACGATCAACGTCCCGCCGAACACGATGATCGCCGACCTCGACGCGGGGCTGCGCGACCTCCTGCTGGCGCAGCTGCGCCGTCACGGCTTCGACGACATCGACGTCGCCTTCGACACGCCGACGACGGAGTGGGCCGGCCAGCTCACGCGCCCGACGGTGAACCTCTTCCTCTGCGACCTGCGCAAGTCCACGCGGCCGGGGCAGAGCGCGCCCGAGGGCGGCCGCGCGGGCGGCCGCGCGAACGAGCGCCCGCCGGCGATGCGCGTGGACTGCATCTTCGCGATCACCGCCTGGTCGAAGGCGATCGCCGACGAGCACCGCCTGCTGTCGCAGGTGCTCGGGGTGCTCTACGCGTTCCCGATCCTCGACGGCCACCTCGGCGGGCGCCTGAACGACGGCGCGCAGCGCTTCGAGATCCTCGCGAGCGTCGGCGAGCAGCGCCCCGAGCAGCGCGCGGACTTCTGGCGCTCGGTCGGCGGCGTCTACAAGCCGGCGCTCGACTACGTCGTGACGCTGTCGGTCGAGAGCGGGCACGTCGTCGAGCGCGGCCCGGACGTGCGGTCGACGACGATCCGCACGGGCCTCGCCGACCGGCCGCGCGGGGCGATGCAGGAGCTGACGCACATCGGCGGCGTCGTGCGCGACGAGGGCGGCGCGCCGGTGGCCGACGCCTGGGTCGTCGCGCCGGCGCTCGCGCGGATGGCGACGAGCGACGCCGACGGGCGCTTCCGCCTCGCCCGCATCCCGCCGGGCACGCACGAGGTCCGCGTCCGCGACCGCGACGGGCGCGAGGCGGCGGTTGAGCTCGCGGTGCCGGGCGCGGCGCTGGACATCGTGCTGCCGGGCATCGCCGCCGGCGGCGGCCGGCGCGCCTGATCGGCGCGCGAGGTCTGCCCGAACGGCTGCCCGCCGGGCACTGTGCGCGGCCCGAGGGGCGGGCGAGAGTTCGCGCAGGACCCACCCCCTCGAGCAGCAGAGAAGGAGCGCGATGCCCACGTCGTATCTGACCCCCGGCGTCTACGTCGAGGAGATCCCCGCAGCACAGAAGCCGCTCGAGGGTGTCAGTACCTCGGTTGCGGCGTTCGTCGGTCTGGCCCCGGGCGGACCGGTCAACACCCCGATGCGGATCGCCAACTGGAGCCAGTTCGCGCGCATCTTCGGCGACCCGTCCAACCCCGATGCCGGCCCGTTCATGCAGGACGCGTACCTCGCGCACTCCGTCTACGGCTTCTTCCAGAACGGCGGGACGCTGTGCTGGGTGATCCGCATCGGCGCCGACGCCAACGGCGACGCGCCGCAGATCGTCGCCGCGCTGCCGGCGGCCGGCGACACCGACGTCGAGACGCTGCGCGCCGTGGCGCTGCCGGGCGTCGAGGGCCCGGTGTCCGTCGAGGTCGTCGAGGAGGAGGGCTCCGGTGGCGACGAGGGCGGCAAGCCCGCCGACAAGACGTACCGCATCGTCATCCAGGCCGGCGACCAGAAGGAGGAGTACGACGGGCTCTCGATGAAGGGCCGCTCGAACCTCCGCACGAAGGTCAACGCCGCCTCGAAGCTCATCAAGATCGAGGAGACCGGTGCCTCGCTGCCCGAGGCCCAGCGGGCGCCGAAGCCCGGCAAGTACGTGCTCGCCGCGCAGGCTCCGGCCAGGCAGGATCTCTCCTCCGGCGACTTCGAGGGCGATCCGGCTCGGCGCCAGGGCATGGGCGGGCTCGTCGCGATCGACGAGGTCTCGATCGTCTGCATGCCCGACGCCGTCACGCTGCTCAACGGCGACGATGTCATGTTCCGCGACGCGCAGGGCAAGATGATCGCCCACTGCGAGTCGCTCGGCGACCGCATGTGCATTCTCGACACGCCGCCGGACCTCATCCCGCAGGACGTCCTGGAGTGGCGCAAGGACACGGCCGGCTACGACTCGAAGATGGCGGCGCTGTACTGGCCGTGGCTGGAGGTCATCGACCCGCTCTCCAAGCGGCCGATCATGGTGCCGCCGTCCGGGCACGTCGCCGGCCTCTGGGCGCGCACCGACGACCAGCGCGGCGTGCACAAGGCGCCCGCCAACGAGGTCGTCATGGGCGCGACGTCGCTGGGCTTCCAGCTGACGTCGGTCGAGCAGGGCGAGCTCAACCGGCTCGGGATCAACTGCATCCGCGCGTTCAGCGGTCGCGGGATCCGGGTCTGGGGCGCGCGCACGCTGTCCAGCGATCCGGAGTGGCGCTACATCAACGTGCGCCGACTGTTCAACTTCGTGTCGCAGACGCTGATGGAGGGGACGCAGTGGTCGGTCTTCGAGCCCAACGACGAGCGCCTGTGGCTGAAGCTGCGCGCGTCGGTCTCGAACTTCCTGACGAACCTGTGGCGCGGCGGTGCGCTGTTCGGCACCTCGCCCGAGCAGGCGTTCTTCGTCAAGTGCGACGCCGAGACGAACCCGCCCGAGGTCATCGAGGCCGGCCAGGTCGTCTGCGAGGTCGGCATCAGCCCGGTGAAGCCCGCCGAGTTCGTGATCTTCCGCCTGAGCCAGTACATCGACGGCGGCGACGGCGGCGGCGACGAGGGCGGCGACGAGTAGTCGCCGGCCGCGCCCGTCACCTGCATCTGACCTGAGAACGAGAAGAGAGGATCAAACAACATGGCAGTCCCTCCGCCCCCGCTTGACGCGAAGTACTTCGACCTGCAGTTCCCCGGCATCAACGCGCAGTTCAAGGACGTCCAGGGCGTGTCGGTCAGCGTCCCGCTGCACACGTCCATGACGTCCGACGCCCAGGGTCAGCCGCTGCGCCAGCGCACGGCGAGTGCGGTCGAGTACGGATCGATCACATGCTCGGCCGGGGCCACGGCCGATCTCGGCCTCGACCAGTGGATCGCCGCGGTCGCCGACAAGGGCCTGGACGGCAACATGAAGGACGGCACGCTGACGCTGTTCAGCTCGGCGAACACGCCCACGGCGACGTGGAACCTCACGAAGGCGGTCATCACCGGTCTGACGGTGAACACGATCGGCGTCGAGCACGGCGCCCACCTCGACGTCCAGGCGACGTTCGACTGCGACAAGATCGAGCGGACCAAGTAGGCAGCGCGATGCGCACCGAGGTGCCATTCACCCTCCCGCAGGGCTACGCCGACGCGGCCGGCAACGTCCACCGCGAAGGCGTCATGCGACTCGCCACCGCGCGTGACGAGATCGAGCCCCTGCGGGATGCCTCGGTGCGCTCCAACGGCGCGTATCTCAGCGTGCTGCTGCTCGCGCGGACGGTCACGCGCCTCGGCGACCTCGAGCAGGTGACCCCGGACCTCATCCAGGACCTGTACGCGGTCGACTTCGACCACCTGCAGCGCCTCTACGAGCGGGTCAACTCGAGCGAGGAGGTGGTCGGCACGGTCACGTGCCCGACCTGCGCCTCCGCCTTCGAGGTCGACCTCGCAGGGCTCGAGGACGGTGGCCTGGGGGGATGACGAGGCCGTCTCAGCACGAGCTGTTTGCTGAGGCGGCCGAGCTCGCGCGGCGCTACTCGTGGCCGCTGGACGCCGCGCTGGATCTCGAGCACGGCGATCGCCGGCTCCTGCTCGCCGTCGACGACCACGGCGCGCAGCGCCCATGAGCTCGGACGCCCCGGATCGTCCCGCCCGCGTCCCGATCGGGTTGCGCGCCACGCCGCGCGCGCTCGAGCGGCTGATCGCGCGCGAGGCGGCCCTCGCCCGCTACGCCGCGCCGGCGCTGCGCCGCACGCCCAAGCGCGCGGGCGCGCCGCTGCGCCTGGCGGCGGCCGTGCTCCCGCCGACAGCGGCCGCCGGAGTCGTGCTGCCGCCGCTGCCGGCCGGGCATGCCGTGGCGGCGGGGCCTGCTGCGGCGGCGACGGATGCGCTGGCGGTGGATCGCAGCCGCGCGCCGGCGCCGGTCGTACGGGCGGCGCCCGCGGTTGCTGCTCCGGCTGTCGTTGCCACCCCTGTCGCTGCTGTTGACACGCCGGAGCCGGCCGTCGAGCCGGTGACCGCGCCGCCCCCGGCGCCCGTCGCCGAGGAGGCCGTCGAGCCGGCGACGCCGGGATTCGTCCTCGCCCGCCCGCCGGCGCACATCGACGAGGCGGCCTGGCGCTATCTCGTCGGCAAGACGCACGGCGTGGACGTGTCGAACGTCCCGATGCTCCCGCCGACCGGCAACGAGCCGAAGCGGCCGAAGACCCCCCGGCGGTCGAGGATCGAGGAGGGCGCGCGGACGTCGGCGCCCGTCCGCATCAGCGCCCGGCCGCCGCACGCCGAGCCTGCGCCTGCGGGCCCGCGGCAGCCCGCGACGCCGCCCTCCGCGCACGTCCGCGAGACCGCCGCGGCGGCTGTTGCGACGCCGCCGGCACAGGCGCCCGTGCCTGCGCAGCCGGCGACCGCGACGGCGCCGCCGCCCGCGGCGCCTGCGCCTGCCCCTGCGCCGTCGGAGGCTGCGATGGCGGCGCCGACGGTCGCGCCCGCGCCTGCGCCGCCGGAGGCCGTGACGGAGATGCCGCCGTCCGCGCCGCCGGAGGCCGCGGTGGAGATGCCGCCGGCCGCGCCTGCGCCTGCGCCGCCGGAGGCCGCGACGGCGCCGCCGCCCGCCGCGCCGCCGGCCGCGCCCCCACCGCCCGCCGACCCCGCGCCCGCGCCGCCCGAGTCCGCGACGGTCACGTCGCCGCCCGCGCCAGTCCCGGCGCCG
>DATJEE010000237.1:0-11688 GCA_035496995.1 Solirubrobacteraceae bacterium
CCTTGCCGATCATCTCCGGACATGGGCAAGACCGGTCATCGTTTACCGCGCCGTCGGCAAGTACGCCCCCGAAGACCTGCGCTCCTGGCTCTCGGCGCAAGATCCGAAGCGGTTGATGACAGTCCTCGTCGGAGCAGCCTCAAGCAGCTCGAGGGCGAGGACCTCGCTCATGGGCGCTCAAGCGCTGCTGCGCGAAGTCAACCCACGGTTGGCGCTGGGTGGCGTGGCCATCCCGGAGCGCCATAGCCGCCGCGAAGACGAACACCTACGGCTCCTCGCCAAACAGGACGCGGGCTGTCGGTTCTTCGTGACCCAGGTGGTCTACGACATCAACGCGGCAAAGGACCTTGTCTCGGATTACTACTACGAGTGCAAGGCACGAGGCCTGCGGCCGGCGCCTTTCGTCTTCACGTTTTCGGTCTGCGGGTCGATGAAGACCCTGGACTTTCTGCGGTGGCTGGGGGTAGACGTTCCGAGGTGGATCGAGAACGACCTCGAGCATGCTGCTGATCCACTCGAGGCCTCGTACAAGCAGGCGCGCACGACGGCGATCGAACTCATGTCATATTGCCGCACCCTCGGCGTGCCCTTCGGAATCAACGTTGAGAGCGTGTCGATCAGACGCGTCGAGATCGAAGCCGCAGTGAAGCTTGCGCAGGAGCTTCGAACGCAACTCAAGCGCTAGTTCCCGTGGCTGTTCGCTCGATCAACCATGCGCCGCAGACAGGAGGATCGGTGCGGGGCGTCGCCGCTGCGCGCGTCAGCGCAGCCGCGGCACGAGCGCCAGCGGGAGCTCCTGCACGGCGGTCGTGCCGGTCGCGCCGCGCGCGCTGACGCGCAGCGTGTAGCGCCCCTGGCGCAGCGCGTGGACCCGGCGCGCGGGCAGCCGCACGACGTTGGCGCCCGTGCGCCCGCTCGCCGCGACGCGGATGAGCGGCCGGCGCCCGCGCCGCACGACGTCGACCGTCACCGAGGCCGGGTGGCTCAGTGCGAAGCGCACGCTCGGGTCGCGGCGCAGCAGGGTCGCGGTGCGCTCGAGGACGAGCTGCGTCTGCAGCCCGGCGATCGCGACGTCGCCGGGCCGCGGCGCGACCGACCAGAGAATCGGCGCGGTCGTCGCCACGCCGCCCTGGCCCGTCGTCGGCTGGCGGACCTGGAACAGGTGGCGGCCGGCGTCGAGGATCGGCAGGCGCAGCTGCTGGGCGCAGGACGCCCAGGCGCGGGCGTCGATGCGGCACTGGAACGTCCCGCTCGCGAAGAACTCGCCGGCCATCGACGCCTCGGCGCGCGTGCCGGCGAACGTCGGAAGGCGCAGGCCGAACGCGAACCCGCCACTGGCCGGAGGGACGTTGATCGAGGCCGGCGTCGTGTCGACGTTGCCGGCGTCGTCGAACGCCCGGACCTGGAACTGGGCGCCCGGCGGGACGTCCAGCGGCGCGGTGCACGGTGCCCAGCCGGCGTCGGGGTCGTAGTTGCGGGGCGTCTGGCGGCACTCGAAGCTCGCGTCGCTGTCGGAGCCGAAGGTCGCGATCGCGCGGCCGTCGCCGTCGGGGTCGATCCGCACCGCGAGCAGCGTGCCGGGGACGCTCGTGTCGACCTTGAAGCGCAGCGGCGTCGGCGTCACCTGCGTCACGCCGGTCCGGCTCGTCGCGAGGATGCGCCACTCGTGGTCGCCGTCGGCCACCTTGGCGAGCGGCACGTCGGGCCCGCAGGGCGTGTACGCGCCCCCGTCCTGGGAGCAGCGGAAGCTCGCGCCGGCGAGCGGCGGGTCGGCGCGCAGGGAGACGACGCCCGACCGCGGCTGGACCGCGGTCGGCTGCAGCCCGACGGCGACGGCCACCGGCGGCGTCCCGTCGTCGCCGGAGCGGAAGTGGGCGTCGATCGTCGCGGCGTCGAGCGGGCGGTCGTAGAGCGCGATCTCGTCGATGCCGCCGGCCCACGCCTTGTAGACGGAGAAGCTCTGGCCGACGTCGATGCCGTAGCCCGCGTGGTCGTAGACGATCGGCGACGCCGCGGTCTCGGCGCGGACGACCCCGTCGACGTAGATCGCGACGCGGCCGTCGGCGCGCGTGAGCGCGACGTGGTGCCAGCTGCGCGGCGTGAGGTCCAGCGGGGCGGTGCGCAGGTCGATGCCGTGCGCCGGGTCGGCGCTCGCGCTCATCACGACGCGCAGGGCGCCGGAGGCCTCGCGGACGAGCACGACCCCGTCCGCCGTGCCCTGGACGAGGTCGGAGAGCAGCGCGCGCGCCGTGCCCGTGTCATCGGAGCGATACCAGGCCTCGTAGGTGAACTCGCCGTGCAGGAGCGCGTCGGACATCCCGAGCGAGATGAAGCTGTTCGTGTTGTACGTCGTGTCGGGTGACTGGCTCTGGTAGGCCGTGTCGCCGTCGTCGACGACGCCCGGCACGCCGAGGTCGCCGTACAGGCTGCTGGAGGAGCTGCCCGCCGAGTCGGCGAGGAAGGCGTAGGCGGCGAGGACGGGCGGCTCGCCGAGCCGCCAGCGGTGCACGAGCCCGGGGGTCGCCGCGACGTCGTCGGCGTAGAAGCGCGTCCGGGCGCGCGCCGCCGTGCTGCCGACGCGCCGCTCGCAGTCGCGCGCGACGCGGTCACCGGCGTCGACGTGGACGACGTCGCGGCCGCTGCCGCAGGTGATGCGGGCGCGGGCCGTGCCGCGGGCATAGACCGTGTCGTTGCCGGGGCCGGCGTCGACCTTCGTCGTGCCGCCCCCGCGCAGGCGGATCGTGTCGTCGCCGGACCCGCCGGCGATCGTGCCGTCGCCGACCCCGCTCTCGAGGAAGTCGTCGCCGGCGCCGCCGAGGATGCGCTGCGGCCCGGGCCCGCCGTAGACCGTGTCGTCACCGGCGCCGGCGTCGAGGACGTCGGTCGCCGCGGACCGCACGTCGGGCTGGCGCAGTCCCCAGAGGACGTCGTTGCCGTCGCCGCCGCGCAGCGTGTCGGCGCCCGGCCCGCCGAGCAGCGTGTCGTCGCCGGCGGTCCCGTCGAAGGCGCCGCCGCGGTCGCGGGCGAGGTATGTCACCCCCTTGTTCGGGTCGCCCAGCGCGTCGGTGAGGAAGACGGTCTCACAGCCGGGGAAGCCGAAGATCTTCAGCCCGCCGGCGTAGTCCTCGGTCGCGTCGGCGTCGATCGAGACGTAGAGGCGGTCGTTGCCCGGGCCGCAGTTGACGACTGAGCGCGTCGCGCCGTCGACGACGATCGTGTCGTCGCCGTCGCCGCCGAGGATCTCGCCGGCGCCGGAGTCGGCGAAGATCCGGTCGTCGCCGCCCTCGCCGTAGAGGTTGTCGATGCCCGAGCCGCCGTGCAGGACGTCGTTGCCGTCGCCGCCGTGGATCGTGTCGGCGTCGTTGTCGCCGACGAGCGCGTCGTCGCCGGGCCCGCCCTCGATGCGGTCGGCGCCGAAGCCGCCGGTGACGATGTCGTTGCCCGTCCCGCCGCGCACGCGATCGTTGCCGGCGCCGCCGTTGATCGTGTCGCCGCCGCCGCCGCCGCTGATGATGTCCGGCCCCGTGTCGCCCGTGAGCAGGTCGCCGCCGCCGTTGCCGTTGACGGTGTCAGGCCCCTCGGCGCCGCGCAGGTAGTCCGCGCCGGCGCCGCCGCGCAGCGTCTGGTGGCCGAGGCCGCCCGAGCGCGGGCGGCTCCAGGCCCCGGCGCTCGCCGGGCAGGCGGCGATCGCGGCGAGACAGGCGACGGCGACGCTGAGCGCGAAGCGGCGGACAGCGTTGGGCATTGCGCCCTACATCGGCAGGAGCGGGATGTCTCCGTAGAGGCCCCACGCGAGCAGCGCCGCCGCCGCGAGCCCGACGGCGAGCCCGGTGATGACGCGTTCGGTCGTCGTCGTGTCGGCCGCCCGGCGCTTGGCGGCCTCGCCCTGGACGAGCGCGTGGTGCAGCAGCTTCTCCGCCCAGGCGAACTCGAGCGACAGGAGCGCGAGCCCGACCGGGATGACGACGAACGCCGGGCCCGGCAGGACGAGCAGCGCCGCTCCCGCGACGAGCAGCGTGAAGCCGACGGCGACGTAGAGCCCGCGGACTGCGAGCGGCCGATCGCGATGGCGGGCGCGCTGGGCCTCCAGGCGCTGGACGATCCTGGGCTTCGGGGGATCTGCCGCGGCCACCGCGCGCTCAGCGTAGCCGCGCGGGCCCGCGGCCGGTCAGGCGGCGACGACCGACGCGGGTACGTCGGCGTCGGGTGCAGCGGCGGCGGCCGGCGCCGCGTTCGCCGGCGGCACGAAGCTCATCGCGCGCTCGGCGAGCGCCGTGATCGTGAGGCTCGGGTTCACGCCGACGTTCGCCGGCAGCACCGACCCGTCGCAGACGAGCAGGTTCTCGTAGCCGAAGACGTGGTGGCGCTCGTCGACGACGCCGTCGGCGGGCGAGTGGCCGATGACGACGCCGCCGAGGATGTGCGCCGTGGTGGGGATGTTCGCGAGCGCCTCGGTGAGCGAGCTCTGCGGGACGCCGCCGATGCGCTTGGCCATCCACTCGGCGGCCTCGTTGGCGATCGGGATGAAGGTCGGGTTGGGCTTGGACGGGTCCTGCTCGGTCTGCAGCCGCATCGCGCCCATCCGGCCCGGGCGCGGGCGCAGCGCGATCGCGTTGTCGAGCGTCTGCATGACGAGCAGGATGATCGTCCGCCGCGACCAAGCGCGCGGGTCGAAGAGCTTGGCGAAGACGAGCGGGTGGCGGGCGGCCGCGGCGAGGAGCTTCAGCGGGCGCGTCAGGCGCGTGCCGTCGCCGACGAGCATCGTGTGCAGGAGGCTCATCGAGTCGCCGGCGTGGCCGTAGCTCACGGTCTCGATGTGCGTGTCCGGGTCCGGGTAGATCGAGCCGCTGATCGCGACGCGCTTGGTGAAGTCGACGCTGTCGTCGGGCGCCGTCACGGCGAGGATCGCCTCGCTGTTGGTCCGCACGAGCTCGCCGAGGCGCGCGGAGACCTGCGGCAGCGAGCCGAAGTGCCGGCAGCGCTGCAGGAGCTTGTTCGTCCCCAGCGGCCCGCCGGCGAGCACGACGTGGGCGGCGGTGATCGTGCGGCGCTGCTTGCGCAGCCAGGCGCCGGTGCGCTCGGTCGTGACGGCGTAGCCGTCGGAGCCGTCGCCGCGGCCGAGCGGCCGCACGTCGACGACGGTGCGCTCGGGCATGACCTGCGCGCCCCCGCGCTCGGCGAACCAGAGGTAGTTCTTCGGCAGCGTGTTCTTCGCGCCGACGGGGCAGCCGACCATGCAGCGCCCGCAGCCGATGCAGCCGGTGCGGGCGGGGCCGGCACCGCCGAAGAAGGGGTCGGGGACGGTCGTGCCGGGCTCGCCGAAGAACACGCCGACGCGGGTCTTCGCATACGTCTCGGCCGCGCCGATGTGCTCGCCGAACTCGCGCAGGATGTCGTCGGCCGGGTCGTCGGTCGTGACCGTCGTGACGCCGAGCATCCGCTCGGCCTCGTCGTAGTGCGGCGCGAGCTCCTGCTCCCAGTCGGCGAGGTCGGCCCACTGCGGGTCGGTGTAGAAGCGCGGCCGCGCGCGGTAGAGCGTGTTGGCGTAGCCGAGGCTGCCGCCGCCCACGCCGGCGCCGCTGACGATCGTCACGTCCTTGAAGATCGACAGGCGGAAGATCCCGTGCAGGCCCAGGCGCGGGGCGAAGAAGTAGCGGCGCAGGTCCCAGGTCGACTTCGGGAACTCGTGGTCGCCGTAGCGGCGCCCGGACTCGACGACGGCGACGCGGTAGCCCTTCTCGGTCAGCCGGTGCGCCGAGACGCTCCCGCCGAAGCCGGAGCCGACGACGAGCCAGTCGAAATCGTGGTCACCGGCCTCCGTGCGTGCCATGAGCCCGAGCATACATCAGAACGTGACGCCGCCGTCATCTTTGGCGGCCACGCTGCTGCAGCGGCGTCGCCTTCTTGTCGTCCATCGTCGTGATGAGGTTGCCTGGGAGCAGCAGTTGCGGCGCCGGCGGGCGCATCCGGATGGCCGTGAAGGTCTTGCCCTCGGTGCGCCCGACGACCCGGAACTGGACGCCCGGGATCGGGTCCGCGGTCGGGCGCGGCGGCGCGGCGCGGCCGCCCCCGCGATGGGCCGAGATCGCGATGTAGTCGACCTCGGTCGTCGGCGTGAACGGCGCGTGCAGCGGCCGCAGCCCGCGCAGGTAGTAGCGCAGCGGGGCCAGCGACCCGGGCGCCGCCACGACGACGCGGTCGCCGGGCGCGGTGCCGATCGCGCGCGCCGCGCCGCGCCAGTCGTCGCGCTGGTAGCGCGCGTCGAGGTCGACCCCGCCGACGGCGACGAGGCCGAGCGCGCAGGCGGCGGCCGTCGCGGCGAGGGCCAGCGGCCGGCTGCGGCTCGCGACGGCCGCGAGGCCCGCCCCGGCGAGCGCGAGCATCAGCGGCAGCACGGCGAGCAGGTTGCGCGTCACGACGTGGTCCTCGCCGGCGAGCGCGAGCACGATCGGCACGGCGAGCGCGGCGGCGGTCGTGACCGTCAGGCGCAGGGCGTCGGTGCGCGCGCCGCGCGCGATCGCGCCGCGGCCGAGGAGCACGAGCACGAGGCCGACGACGCCGGCGAGCAGCGCGAGCGCGGAGGCGACGGCGAGCAGGCGCTCGAGCGGGGCGTCGTAGCCGACGAGGAACTGCTTTGGCACCTGCGCGAGCCGGCGCGCGAGGCCGCTCTCGTTGATGAACGACGCGCTGTCGTTCGCGCGCTGGTCGAGCGCCAGCGGCAGCAGTGCGGCGGCGGCCGCGAGGGGCAGCGCGAGCGCCGCCGCGCGCGTGCCCGGCGACGGCGCGCGCAGGACGAGCCACAGCGCCTGCGGCCCGACGAGGAAGATCGCGTAGTAGTGCGTCGCCAGCGCGAGCGCGGCGACGGCGCCCCAGGCCAGCAGCCGGCCCGGGCGCGGGGCCTCGAGCGCGCGCAGCCACAGCAGCGCCGCGCAGGCGGCGAGCAGCGCCAGCAGCGCGTAGACGCGCGCCTCCTGGCTGAACCACACGAGCATCGGGTTGACGGCGACGAGCGCCGCGGCGAACATGGCCGCCCGGTCGCCCCCGACCCGCCGCGCGAGGGCCCAGACGACGGGGATCGTCGCGGTCCCGAACAGTGCCGGCAGCGCACGCAGGCCGACCTCGCCGAGGTCCGCGACCTGCGCCCACAGCCAGGCGAGGACGTAGTACAGCGGCGGCGAGGACTCGCTGTCGGGGATCGCGCGCAGCAGGTCGCCGAGGTGCAGTTGCAGCAGATGCGCGGTGACGGCCTCGTCGTACCAGAGGCTCTGCACGTCGAGCGTCGCAAAGCGCAGCGCCGCGCCCGCGAGGAGCACGAGCACGAACGCGCGGCCCATCAGAGCGGGATGTTGCCGTGCTTGCGCTTCGGGCGCTCGACGCGCTTCGTGCGCAGCGTCGCGAGCGCGGCGATGAGCTTCGGGCGCGTCTCGTGGGGGACGATGACGTCGTCGACGTAGCCGCGCTCGGCGGCGACGTAGGGGTTGGCGAAGCGCGCGCGGTAGTCGTCCTCGAGGCGCTGGCGGCGGGCGTCCGGCGTCGGCGAGCCCGCGATGTCGCGCTTGTAGATGACGTTCACCGCGCCCTCGGGCCCCATGACGGCGACCTCGGCCGTCGGCCAGGCGAGGTTGAGGTCGGCGCCGAGGTGCTTGGAGGCCATGACGTCGTAGGCGCCGCCGTAGGCCTTGCGCGTGATGACGGTGAGCTTCGGGACGGTCGCCTCGGTGAAGGCATACAGGAGCTTCGCCCCGTGGCGGATGATCCCGTTCCACTCCTGCGCCGTGCCGGGGAGAAAGCCGGGGACGTCGGCGAGCGTCAGCAGCGGCACGTTGAAGGCGTCACAGGTCCGCACGAAGCGCGCGCCCTTGACGCTCGCGTCGATGTCGATGACGCCGGCGAGTCGGGCAGGCTGGTTGCCGACGATCCCGATCGCGTAGCCGTCGAGGCGGGCGAAGCCGCAGACGATGTTCGTCGCGAAGTGCTCGTGGACCTCGTAGAACTCGCCGTCGTCGACGATGTGGCGCACGACGTCGCGGACGTCGTAGGGCTTGTTCGGGTCGGCGGGCACGACGCCGTCGAGCTCGGGGTCCATGCGGTGCGGGTCGTCGGTCGGCAGGACGCGCGGCACGGCCTCGAGGTTGTTGGAGGGCAGGAAGCTCAGGAGGTAGCGCGCGTCCTGCAGGCACTGGTCCTCGTCCTCGCAGGCGAAGTGCGCGACGCCGGAGGTCGTGTTGTGCGACATCGCGCCGCCGAGCTTCTCCATGTCGACCTGCTCGCCGGTGACGGCCCGGATGACGTCGGGCCCCGTGATGAACATGTGCGAGCTGCCCTTGACCATCGAGACGAAGTCCGTGATCGCGGGGGAGTAGACGGCGCCGCCGGCGCAGGGTCCCATGATGAGGCTGATCTGCGGGATGACGCCCGAGCAGTTGACGTTGCGCATGAAGACCTCGCCGTAGGCGCCGAGCGAGACGACGCCCTCCTGGATCCGCGCGCCGCCCGAGTCGTTGATGCCGATGATCGGGCAGCCGATCTTCGCGGCGAGGTCCATGACCTTGCAGATCTTCTCGGCCATGACCTCGCCGAGCGACCCGCCGAAGATCGAGACGTCCTGGGAGAAGACGCAGACCCGGCGCCCGTCGATCGTCCCGTGACCGGTGACGACGGCGTCGCCCCAGGGCCGCTTCTTGTCCATGCCGAAGTCCGTCGTGCGGTGGCGGACGAACGTGTCGAGCTCCTGGAAGGAGCCGGGGTCCAGCAGCTTGTCGACGCGCTCGCGGGCGGAATAGCGCCCGCGGTCGTGCTGCTTGCGCTCGGCCTCGGAGGTCTCCCGGCCGGCGGCCTCGCGCCGCTCCTGGAGCTGGGCGAGGCGCATCTCGTACGTCTCTGGGGGCTTGCGGCGCTTGGACATGGCGCCGTCGATGGTAGTGCGGCGGGCACGGCGCTCGCCTCGCCCCGGGCGCGGGAGTGCCCGGGGCGAGGCTCTGGCCGTCCAAGCTCGGTCAGTCGCGGGAGAAGGGCCGGTGGTGGGCAGCGCCGAGGTCGTCGAGCACCTCGGTGAGGATCGCGGTCGCGGCCTCGATCGACGGCGGCGGGGGCGGGACGGGCTCCGGCGAGGGTGGAACGGGGTCGGGGGCCGGCGGTGGCGTCGGGCCCGGTGTCGGCACGGGCGTCGGCGGGCTCGGGTCGGGCATCGGCGGGCCCGGGGCGGGGATCGCGGCCGCGCGCCGGAAGAGCCGCGCGAAGAACCCGCGGCGCTTCGGTGCCGCCACGGCCGGCGGCGGGGGCGCGACTGGCGGCGGGGCCGCGATCGGCGGTGCCGCCACGGCCGGCGGCGGGGCCGCGATCGGCGGCGGGGCCGCGACCGGCGGCGGGGCCGCGGGCCGCGCGGGCTCCGTTGGTGCCGGCATCGCCCCCTGCTGCGCCGGCGTCGCCGTCAGGACGACCTTCGTTCCCCACCCCGCCGGGGCGAGCTCCACCGTGCCGCTGGCGCGGTCGCCCTCCCAGGCGACGGTGGTCTCGTGCTCGACGCGGGTGATGCGGATCTCCCCGAACTCGGAGAGATGCCTGCGCAGCGTGTCCTCGTTGCTGACCTCCGCCCACAGCTCGGGCGGCGATTTGACGAGGCGGCGTTGCGCCGTCGATTGCTCCATTGCCGAGGAGTTCGCCCGGCCCCGCCCGAGTCCTGCCTGGCGACGGCCTGCAATCAGGCGCCCGGTTTCGTGACCATGAGGAACAGCGCGACGACGATCAGCAGCGAGGCGAGGCCGCCGAAGCGCGCGAGCTTGATCGCCTCGCGCTCGTAGGCGTCGCTCGGCTTCTGGCCTTGGCGCAGCTCGCGCTGGGCGAGCGCCAGCAGCTTCTTCTCCGTCGGCCCGATGATCGCGCCGGCGAGCCCGCCGATGACGATGACGATCGCGAAGGCGGCGCTGATCCACGGATCGCCGAGGCTGTAGCCGCGTTCGCCGTCGGTCGCGAGGTAGATGCCGGCGACGAGGATGACGAGCAGCGCGGGCTGGATGAGGCGGCTCGTGAGGAAGACCTGGAAGCGGTGCAGCGCGACGAGGTCGACGACGTTGGCGCGACGCGCGTAGGCGTCGAGCAGCGGGTAGGTGAACACGACGCCGAAGCCGACGACCACGGCGAGGATGTGCACGAACAGGACGACGGTGTGGACGTCGATGGTGGCGATGGACATGGCGCAAGCCTCCCACGGGCGGCGGCGTTTGGCGCCGCGCCGCGCGGCGCGTTGGCTACCCTGCAAGCAGAGCCCGATGCCAACGATCCGCGTCCTTCACTGCAACACGTCCGCCGACGAGGGCTGGACCGCGGACAGCCCGGACCTCAAGGGCTGGAGCGTCGCGGGCGCAAGCTACGCGGAGACCAGGACGCGCGCCGAGCAGGCCGTCCGCGAGCAGCTTCCCGACGACGGCGCCGAGGTCGAGATCACGCACCACATCGCCTGCATGCGCCGCTAGACGCCGACGCAGGCGGCGCACGCTCAAGGCGCCAGATGGTCGTGTCGATGCGTGGGCGTGCACCGCCGCCCCCTCACGCTCGCCCTGATCGCCGCTTCCGGTGCGCTGCTCGCGCCGCCCGCCGCGACGGTGGCCCAGGCGTCCTGCAGGATCGCCATCCTCTGCCCGAAGCCGGCGCCCGCGCCCGCTCCGGTGCCGGCCCCGACGCCCGCCCCGCAGCCGCCGGTCGTCCCGACCGCGCCGCCGGCCGCACCCGGCCGGCTGCTGCCGCCGAGCGTCCCGCCCGGCCAGGACGTCGCCTCCGCCAACCCGCCCGCGCAGCCGCTGCCGCTCGCGCGCCTGCGCCACCTGACCGGCGGCGCCGGCGGCGACTCGCTTCTCGGCCGCGGCGGCGCCGACCTCATCCGCGGCCTCGGCGGCGCGGACAGGGCCCTCGGGCGCTCCGGGGCCGACCAGATCTTCGGGGACACCGGTCCCGACCGGCTCGTCGGCGGGTCCGGTCCCGACTGGCTCGACGGCGCGTCCGGCGACGACGCGCTGCTCGGCGGCGCGGGCGCCGACGTCCTCGCCGGCGGCTTCGGCCACGACCGGCTCTACGGCTCGACCGGCGACGACCTGCTCTACGGCCAGGCCGCCCAGGATCGGCTCGTCGGCGGCCCGGGCGCCGACGTCCTGCACGGCGGCTCCGGGACGGACACGCTCATCGGCGGCTCGGGCCCCGACCTCCTCTACGCCGACTCGGGTCCCGACCGCCTCTTCGGCGGCTCCGGCGATGACACGATCTACGCCAACGACGGTGGCCGCCAGGACCTCGTCGACTGCGGCGCGGGAAACGACACGGTCGTCCTGGACCCGCGCGGGCGCAAGGGCGGCATCTCGGACTCACAGATGAAGCGCCGCGGCCGCGTGCGCCACTGCGAGACGATCACCTACGCCGCCGCGCCCGCGGCAGACAAGCACCGCGGGATCACGTGGCTCGGCCCCAGGCGCGGCGCGACGAAGCGCGGCTCAGCCCGCGACGACACGCTGCTCGGCAGCACCGGCCCGGACATCATCTACGGCCGCGGCGGGGCCGACGTCATCTGGGGTAACCAGCTGCACCGCGACCGCAGCCACGCCCTCGACCGCCTCTTCGGCGGCGCCGGCAACGACACGATCTACGGCAGCCCCGGACGCAACACGATCCGCGGCGAGGACGGCGACGACTACCTCCAGG
>DATJEE010000238.1:0-3211 GCA_035496995.1 Solirubrobacteraceae bacterium
GGAGCGCTTGAGCGTCGCGCCGGTCGTCGCGTCGACGACGACCTCGTACGCCCAGCCGTGCGCCCCGGTCGCCTCGACGACCCACGCCAGCCGCGTCGTCGCGCCGTCGTTGAAGAGCGCGAGGCGCGCCCGGTCGCCGCCCGTGAACGTCGTCGGGCGCTCGCGGCCGCGGCCCTGGCGCGCACGGGGCGCGACGAGTGCGCCCCCGGTCTGTCGCCGCGCAGCGGCCAGCGCGGCACCGGCGCCGATGTCCGGTACGACCGACGCCACGCGCAGCCCGGAGACCGCCGAGCCGCCGATGTTCACCAGGCGCCCGTCGCCCTCGACGTTCGCGAGCAGGACGTTGTCGTAGGCCGCGACGCCCGCGTACGTCTGCGTCCAGGCGAGGTGCGTGACGCCGTCGGCGCTCGTGTAGCGGCGCGTGAGCCGCAGCCCGGCGAGGTCGGGCGCGCCGACGCCGAAGACCTCCGGGTGCGCGCGGACGTAGCCCAGCGCGACGCTCGCTGCCGGCGCCGCGTCGCGGCCGGTGAGGAAGCCGTCCGTGCGCGCGACGAGCCGCGCGCCACCGCTGATGCGATCGGTCGCGACGACGCCCTCGTCGCCGAGCGAGCGCTCGAGCGCCGCGCGTGCCTGCCGCTCGGCCGGGGCGACCGGTCCGCCGTCGGCTTTGCGCACGTCGGTGTTGCGCAGCGGACGCGGCGCCGCGGCGCCGGCCGGGGCGGCCGCGATGAACGTCAGGAGCGCCGCCAGGACGCCGAGCGGGATGCGGTTCATGAGCCTGGTGTCATCGCGTTCAAACGCACGACGGACCTCAATCTTGCCCAACCGCGGCACGTAACCCGCCCGGTATGGACGCTTGGACGGCGCAGCTAGCCTTCCGGGAGTGCCGCTGTCGCATTTCACACCACCTGTTCGCCGGTGGTTTGAGTCCGCCTTCGAGGCCCCGACCGACGTGCAGACGCGAGCCTGGCCGGCGATCGCCACCGGCGAGCACACGCTCATCTCCGCGCCCACCGGCTCGGGCAAGACGCTCGCCGCGTTCCTCTGGGCGCTCGACCGCCTTGCGCGCGCGCCCGCCGCCCACACGCGCCTCGTCTACGTCTCGCCGCTGAAGGCGCTGGCCTACGACATCGACCGCAACCTCCGCGCCCCGCTGCGCGGGATCGGCGCCGACCTCAGCGTCGGCGTGCGCACCGGCGACACGCCGCAGAAGGAGCGCGCGGCGATGCGCCGGCACCCGCCGGACATCCTCATCACGACGCCCGAGTCGCTGTACCTCATGCTCTCCAGCGGCGCGCGCGAGATCCTCACCGGCGTCGAGGCGGTCATCGTCGACGAGATCCACGCCGTCGCCGCGACGAAGCGCGGCGCGCACCTCGCCCTGACGCTCGAGCGTCTCGCCGCGCTGCAGGCCCCCGGCCGCGAGCCGCAGCGCATCGGGCTGTCGGCGACGCAGAACCCGCTCGAGGAGGTCGGCCGCTTCATGGTCGGCCCGCGGCGGACGTGCACGATCGTCGACACCGGCGTGCGCAAGCCGCTGGACCTGCAGATCCACGTGCCGGTCGAGTCGATGGTCGAGCCCGAGCAGCACGTCGGCGCCGGGGACGTCGACCCCTTCGCGACGCTCACCGGCACGAGCAACGAGGCCACGCGCCGCTCGATCTGGCCCGCGATCTACCCGGAGATCCTCAAGCTCGTACAGGAGCACCGCTCGACGATCGTCTTCGTCAACGCGCGCCGCGGCGCCGAGCGCCTCGCGCTGCGCCTCAACGAGCTCGCCGAGAAGGACATCGCCCGCGCGCACCACGGCTCGCTCGCGCGCGAGGAGCGCACGGTCGTCGAGGAGATGCTCAAGGCCGGCGAGCTGCCCTGCCTCGTCGCGACGAGCTCGCTCGAGCTCGGCATCGACATGGGCGCCGTCGATCTCGTCCTGCAGGTCGAGTCGCCGAAGTCCGTCGCCCGCGGGCTGCAGCGCATCGGCCGCGCCGGCCACAACGTCGGCGACGTCAGCAAGGGCCGGATCTTCCCGAAGTTCCGCGCCGACCTGCTCGAGTGCGCGGTCGTCGTCAAGCTCATGCGCGAGGGCCGCATCGAGCCGACCGTCGTCCCGCGCAACGCGCTCGACGTCCTGGCGCAGCACATCGTCTCGATCGCCGCCAGCGCGCCCGAGGACGGGGTGGGTGGGGGCGTATCAGTCGACGACCTCTACGCGCTCGTCACGCGGACGCATTCCTACGCCGAGCTGTCACGCGCGCTGCTGGAGAACGTGCTGGACATGCTCGACGGGCGCTACCCGTCGGCCGAGTTCGGCGAGCTGCGCGCGCGGATCGTCTGGGACCGCGTCGGCGGGACGATCCGCCCGCGCAAGGGCGCCCGCCAGCTCGTCGTGACGAACGCCGGCACGATCCCCGACCGCGGCCTGTTCAGCGTCACGCTGCCCGACGGCCGCCGCGTCGGCGAGCTCGACGAGGAGATGGTCTACGAGGCGCGCGCCGGCCAGACGTTCCTGCTCGGCGCCTCGACCTGGCGCATCGAGGAGATCGGCCGCGACCGCGTGATCGTCACGCCCGCCCCGGGCGCCCCGGGCGCCGTGCCGTTCTGGAAGGGCGACGGCGTGGGCCGGCCGAAGGAGCTCGGCGAGGCGATCGGCGCCTTCAGCCGCTGGGCCGTCGACCAGAACGCCGAGACGCTGCAGGCCGACTACGACCTCGACGCCTTCGCCGCCCGCAACCTGCTCGACTTCCTCCGCGAGCAGCAGGCCGCCACGCGCGTGCTGCCGAGCGACCGCACGATCGTCGTCGAGCGCTTCCGCGACGAGATCGGCGACTGGCGCCTGTGCGTCCTGTCGCCGTACGGCGGGCGCGTCCACGCCGCCTGGGGCCTCGCGCTGAGCCGCCGCATCCGCGAGCGCTACGGCCTGGAGTCCGACGCGATCTGGTCCGACGACGGGATCATCGTCCACCTCCCCGACGCCGACGAGCCGCCGGGCGCCGAGCTCGTCATGGTCGAGCCCGACGAGCTCGAGGACGCCGTCGTCGATGAGCTCGCCTCCAGCGCGCTGTTCGGCGCGCGCTTCCGCGAGAACGCCGGCCGCGCGCTGCTCATCCCGCGCGCCTACCCCGGCAAGCGCACGCCGCTGTGGCAGCAGCGCCTGAAGTCGCAGTCGCTGCTGGAGGTCGCCCGCCGCTACCCCGACTTCCCGATCATCCTC
>DATJEE010000239.1:0-6089 GCA_035496995.1 Solirubrobacteraceae bacterium
CGAGCCCTGGATCGAGGCGTGGCCGCGCAGCGCCATGACGCCGCCGCCGGGCCGGCCGATGTTCCCGAGCAGGAGCTGCAGGATCGAGGCGGCGCGGATGAGCTGCACGCCGGTCGTGTGCTGCGTCCAGCCGACGGAGTAGACGAACGCCGTCGTGCGCTCGCGGCCGGAGTTGCGGACGATCGCGTCGGCGACGCGGGCGAACTGCGCCGGGGGAATGCCGCATGAGCGCTCGACGAGCTCGGGCGTGTAGCGCGCGTAGTGGCGCTTGAGGATCTGAAAGACGCAGCGCGGGTGCTCGAGCGACGGATCGCCCGCGGGTGCGCTGTGCGGGACGTGGGCGCCGTGGGCGCCGTGCGCCTGCTCGCCGGCCGGCTCGCCGCCCGCCGCTCCCTCGCCCTCCGCGTAGCGCCAGGTCGACGTGTCGTAGCTGCGCGACGCCTCGTCCCAGCCGGAGAACAGCCCGTCGAGGTCCTCCGTGTCACGGAACTCGTCGCCGACGATCGTCGCGGCGTTCGTGTAGGCCTCGACGTACTCGCGGAACTCGTGGCCGCCCTGCAGCACGTGGTTGATGAGCGCCCCGAGAAAGACGATGTCGGTCCCGACGCGGATGGGCACGTGGTCGTGCGCGACGGCGCTCGTGCGCGTGAAGCGCGGATCGACGTGGATGATCTGCGCCCCCCGCTCGCGCGCCTCCATGACCCACTGGAAGCCGACCGGATGGCACTCGGCCATGTTCGACCCCTCGATCACGATGCAGTCGGCGTTCGCGAGGTCCTGCTGGAAGTTGGTGGCGCCGCCGCGCCCGAACGAGGTCCCCAGACCGGGCACCGTGGAGGAGTGTCATATGCGGGCCTGGTTCTCGATCGACACCGCCCCGAGCGCCGAGAAGCACTTCTTGATGAGGTAGTTCTCCTCGTTGTCGAGCGTCGCGCCGCCGAGGTGCGCGAAGCCGAGCGTGCGCCGCAGCAGGCCGCCGTCGCCGTCGCGCTCCTGCCACGTGCGCGCGCGCGTCGCGACGACGCGGTCGGCGATCATGTCCATCGCCCGCTCGAGGTCGATCTCCTCGAAGTCGCTCGCGTACGGCGCGCGGTAGAGCGCCTTGGTCTGCCGCGTCGGCGAGTTGACGAGCGACAGCGACGAGGAGCCGCGCGGGCACAGGCGCCCGCGCGAGATCGGCGAGTCGAGGTCGCCCTCGATGTGGACGACGCGCTCGCCGGCGACGTAGACGTTCTGCCCGCAGCCGACGGCGCAGTACGGGCAGACCGACTTCACGACGCGGTCCGCGGTCTTCGTGCGCGCCTGCAGGTTCTGCGAGCGCGGCGACTGCGCCGAGGAGGACAGCCCGAGCCGGTCGCCACCGGTGAGCTGGCGCAGGAGCGGCGGGATCCGGGCGGAGCGGCGCACGGTCACGGACGCTCACATTACGCCGCGGCTCAGCGCGTCGCGACGATCATGCCCGCGCCGACGCGCCGACGCGGCGACGAGCGTCGTGAGCACCGCGCCGATGTCGCCGTCCTCGCCGCAGGCCGCGCGCTGCACGCCGGCCCCGCCGCCGTCCGCGACGAGCCAGGCGACGTCGTCGAGCTCCGTCGCGCACCCGAGCTCGCGCGCCGCGGGCCGCACGAGCGCGACCGTCTCCTCGAGGAGCTCGGTCACGCGCCGCAGCCGCCCCTCGCCGTCGGGCAGCGTCGCCCAGACCCCGTCGCGCGCGGCGCGGAACGAGGCCTCGTCGAGGATCTCCGCGGGCATGCCGTCCAGCGGTGCGGCCTCGGCGTGATGGCGCGCCAGGGCGTGGACGAGCGCGACGAGCGCGGCGCTGTGACGCGCCGACAGCTGCGTGTCCAGCGCACGGATCTCGACGGTCCCCAGGCGCGGGTGCGGGCGCAGCTTCCACCAGTGATACGTGTAGTCGGGAACATCGGCGGCCCGCGTCAGGCGTGCGGTCGACTGCGCGAAGTCGTCGAAGTCGGCCATCGCGCGCGGGGTGCCGGCGCGTGGCCACGAGCGCAGCGTGAGCTCTCGGGCGGAGGCCAATCCGGTGTCGCGGCCGTGACGGAAGGGCGAGTTCGCACCGAGCGCCTCGAGCAGCGGCAGATGGTGGCGCAGGGCGTTGAAGACGCGGATCGCGGTCTCCGCGTCGGGCATCCCGACGTGGATGTGCATCGCGCAGACCGGCGTCGCGCCGGCGTCGCCGAGCAGGCGCCGAATGCGCTCGTAGCGCGGCTGCTGCGTCGTGATCGAGTCGCCCTCGACGGCGGTCGGATGGGTGCCGCAGGCGACGAGGCCGACGCCCGTCCCGAGGACGACGTCGCGCAGGTCCTCGAGCTCCGCGATCGCGTCGCCGACCGTCGAGCAGATGCCGGTGATCAGCTCGATCTGGCTGCGGTGCAGCTCGCTCTTGATCGCGCCGCGCTCGAGCGTGCCGAGCTGCTCGAGGATCTCGGCCCCGACGTTGCGCAGCCGGCCGTCGTCGCGATCGACGAGGAACAGCTCCTCTTCGACACCCAGGGTGAACGGCTCGTGCTCTCCGAAGTGCAGGTCGTCATCCATCGCCTCGCGGAGTTACCCGCTGGGCAGGCGCATGATGCCCGGTGGACCCGGGGGAGCTTGAGCACCTGCCCAGACGGGAATCACAGGTACATGACCGCAACCACCGCAACGACGACGACGATCCCGATCGAGGACCTCAAGGAATGGTTCGGCGGCGACGTCGTGGATTCCGAGGGCGAGAAGCTCGGCAAGCTCGAGGACGTCTTCTACGACACCGAGGCCGACACGCCCGCGTTCGCGGCGGTGAAGAGCGGCACGTTCTCCAAGCACGTGACGCTCGTCGCGCTCGACGGGGCGACGGCCGCCAAGACGCACCTGCGCGTGCCGGTCGACAAGAAGCGCTTCAAGCAGGCCCCGAGCTTCGACCCCGCCGCCGAGCTCACGCTCGACGACGAGGCGCGCGCGTACGAGTTCTACGGCCTCGAGCACCAGCCGGTCGGCGACGGCGCCCGCCGCCTCGCCAAGCACTAGGACCGCGACCGGCGTCAGGCGGCGCGGTAGAGCGAGCGCAGGCGCGCGCGCAGGCCCGGCCGGCCGGCGACCAGCGTCGTGTCACCGCGCAGCCGCGCCGCGCGCAGGCTGAGCAGCTCGACGAGCGCCGCCGTCGGGCGGAACGGATCGGCGATCGACCTGCCGCTCGCGACGTCGATCGCGGCCTGCGCCTCGCCGCCGACCTCGGCGATGAGCATCTCGCCGTCGCCGGGCGGCCGGCCGCCGTCGAGCGCGGCGAGCCGCTGGAGCACGAGGACGTCGGCCTCGGTCGCGCGCCGGATGGCGATGCACGCGGCGACGTCGAGGACCTGCGGCTGCTGCGGCGCGGGCGCCGGCGCGCGATGCGCCGCGCGGTAGGAGGCGGCCCGGATGCGGAGGTCCTCGAGCCGCGCGAGGTTGGCGTCGTGGGGCAGGTAACCGGTCATCTCGTCTCCTTCGCGCCGCGTGTTCATGCGACTATGATGGCGCTCAACTGGTTCACTTCCCAGATCCAGTCACAGAGCTTTGAACGAGACCAGTCAGCCGATAGAACTGCTGCTCTCCGTGAGCCGCGAGCGCCCCGGGACGCTCGGCGCCCAGATCGAGGACCAGCTCTGCTGCGCGATCCGCGACGGGACGCTGCGGCCCGGCGCGCGCGTGCCCTCGACGCGCGATCTCGCCCGCCAGCTCGGCGTCTCGCGCCGGATCGTCGTCGACGCCTACGCGCAGCTCGCCGCCGAGGGCTACCTCAGCCTGCGCCAGGGCGCGCGCCCGCGCGTCTCGGACGCCGCCGCGGTGCCGAGCCGGCCGCAGCCGCCACAGGAGCCCCCGCCGCCACCGCCGCGCTTCGACTTCCGCCCCGGCGGGCCCGACGTCTCGCGCTTCCCGCGCACGGTGTGGCTGCAGTCGCTGCGCGAGGCGCTGCAGACGATGACCGACGCCGACATGTCCTACGGCGACCCACGCGGCGTCGACGCGCTGCGCGCCGAGCTCGCCGGCTACCTCGGCCGCGTGCGCGGCGTCGTCGCCGAGGCCGATCGCGTCGTCGTCACGTGCGGGTACTCGCAGGGTCTCGCGCTCACGTGCCAGGCGCTCGCGGCGACCGGGGTCAAGCGCGTCGCGATCGAGGATCCGACGTGGCCACAGCAGCTGCCGGTCCTCGAGCGCGTCGGGCTCGCCGCGGTCCCGATCGCCGTCGACGACGACGGCATCCGCGTCGACGAACTCGCCCGCGCGAAGGTCGACGCGGTGATCGTCACGCCCGCGCACCAGCACCCGACCGGCGTCGTGCTCAGCGGCGAGCGCCGGACGCAGCTGCTCGCCTGGCTGCGCGACCGCGACGCCATCGCGATCGAGGACGACTACGACGCCGAGTACCGCTACGACCGGGCCGCGGTGGGGTCGCTGCAGGGCCGCGACCCCGATCGCGTCGTGTACGCCGGCTCGGTGAGCAAGACGCTGACGCCGGCGCTGCGGATCGGGTGGTTCGTCGTCCCGCCGCGCCTCCTGCAGGCCGTCAGCCACGAGAAGTTCCTCGCCGACTACGGCAACGGCCGCATCGAGCAGTACGCGCTCGCCGACTTCCTCCGGCGCGGCGAGCTCGACCGCCATCTGCGCCGCATGCGCGTCCTGTACCGCAGCCGGCGCGACGCGCTCGTCAGCGCGCTCGCCGAGGAGCTGCCGGACGTCGCGGTGCACGGCATCGCCGCCGGCCTGCACGCCACCGTGCGGCTGGCCGACGGCGACGACGACGTCGCCTGCGCCGCCGAGGCGCGCCGCCGCGGCATCGCGGTCCAGACGCTGCGGCACTACTGCGTCGACCCGTCGCACACGGAGCCGCCGACGCTCGTGCTGAGCTATGCGCAGATGCCTGAGGCCGCGATCCGCCTCGGCGTCCGCGAGCTCGCGCAGGCCGTGCGGGCCGTGCGGGCCGTGCGGGCTTAGCGCTTGGGCGCGCGCAGCGTCAGGCGCTTGCTCGCGCTGCTGCTCAGCCCAAAGGCGTTGCGCAGCGTGACCGTCACCCGGGTGCCGACGCGCCGATGGCGCTGCAGCGAGCGAAACTGCGCAGCCGTCAGCGACAGGCGCAAGCGGACGCGGCCGCTCGCCGGAACCGTGAACGAGCGGCGCACGAGCGTGACGTCCGTGACGCGCCCGCGCGCGCTGACGCGCTTGAAGACCAGCGTGCCGGTGAGCCCGGGCGTCGCGCCGAAAGCGACCCTGAAGCCCCGCTTGCGGTCGACCGCGATCGGGGACCGCACGCCCGCCAAGCTCGCCCTCGCCGGAGCCGTCGGCAGCGGCGCGGGCAGCGCCGCTGCCGTCGGCTCCGGCGCGAGCAGCGCGGGCCCCGCCGCGGGTACGGAGACCGTTCGCGTCGTGCGCGCCGCCGGACCGCCGTTGCAGGACGCCGTCTGGCCCGTGAACACCAGCCGGGTCGAGCAGCCGGCGTCGTCGGTCACCGTCAGCGTGACCGTATAGACGCCCGGCACGGCATACGCATGCGCAGGACTCACGCCGGCGCCCGCGGCCTGCGTCCCATCGCCGAAGTCCCAGTCATACCGCACGACCGTGCCGTCGGAATCACTCGACGCCGAGCCATCGAAGACCGTCGCCGAACCCGCCGGCGCCGCCGCGAACGCAAACGCCGCCAAGGGTCCCTGATCAGGCGACACCGCGACACCGTTTGGCGTCGTGTCCGCGGCGACCGTCGCCGGCGCCTTCGCCGTCAGCACGCCACCCGCGCCGACATCAAACTGCGACACATTGTTGGCGAGGCCGTTCGTGACGTAGACGCTGGCGCCATCCGGACTCACCGCGACACCCTGGGGCTCCGCGCCCGTCGCGACCGTCGCCGGCGCCTTCGCCGTCAACACCCCACCCGCCCCGACACCAAACTGCGACACAGTGTTGCCGTCGAAGTTCGCGACGTAGACGCTGGCGCCATCCGGACTCACCGCGACAGCCGTCGGGCCCGTGCCCGCGGCGACCGCCGCCGGCGACTTCGCCGTCAACACCCCACCCGCCCCGACACCAAACTGCGACACAGTGTTGCCGCCGTTGTTCGCGAC
>DATJEE010000240.1:0-9644 GCA_035496995.1 Solirubrobacteraceae bacterium
CGGGCGCAAGCTCCCGATCAAGGTCTTCCTCACGACGGCGGTCTGCTTCGTCATGGCGACCTCGGTGGCGTTCCTCGGCAACGCGATCAGCGCGCTGCAGGTCGCCGACGTCCTGAGCTTCACGCGCCTGGACAGCTGGCCGCACCTGCCGATCTTCCTCGCGCAGGCGACGGGCTACAGCCCGACGCAGGAGACGGTCATCGCCCAGGCGCTGCTCGCGTCCGTCTACATCGGCGGCGCGATCTGGGTCTTCGGCATCCGCCCGCGGCGCCAGCCCGCGACACCCGCGAAGGCGGCCGCGCCGGCGAAGGCCGCGACCGCACAGGTCGAGCTGAAGTCGTCGTGACGAGCGGCGGACGCGCGCGCGTCGGCGTCGACGTCGGCGGGACGTTCACGAAGGCGGTCGCCTGCGACCTCGAGACGGGCGCCGTCGTCGCGCGCGCCGTCCTGCCGACGACGCACGACGACCCGCAGGGGGTCGCCGCCGGGGTCGTGCGCTGCGTGGCGCAGGTCGCGGCGCAGATCGGCGGGGCGAACATCGAGCTCGTCACGCACTCGACGACGCAGGCCGTCAACGCCCTGCTCGAGGGCGACGTCGGCCGCGTCGGCGTGCTCGGCCTCGGGCGCAAGCCGGACCTGCGCAAGGCGCGCAAGCGCACGTGCCTGGACCGCGTCGACCTCTCGCCGGGCCGCCGGCTGCAGACCTCGTGCGAGTTCCTCGACGTCTCCGACGGCCTGGCCCCCGACGCGCTCGAGGCGGCGATCGCACGGATGCTGGCCGCGGGCGTGACATCGGCGTGCGTCGCCGAGGCGTTCGCGACCGAGGACGACAGCCACGAGGCGACGGCCGTCGCCGCGCTGCGCGCCGCCGGCCTGCCGGCCTGCGCGTCGTGCGAGATGTCCGGCCTCTACGGCCTCGAGCTGCGGACCGTCACCGCCGCGATCAACTCGTCGGTGCTGCCGATCGCCGTACAGACGGCGGGCTACGTCGAGGCCGGCGTCGCCGCCGCGGGGATCGACAGCCCGGTCATGGTCATGCGCGGCGACGGCGGCGCGACCGATCTCGGCGGCTTCCGCCGCGAGCCCGCCCGCACGCTGTACTCCGGGCCCGCGGCGTCCGTCGCCGGCGTCCTGCGCTTCACGCGGATCGAGGACGGGATCGTCGTCGAGATCGGCGGCACGTCGACGAACGTCGCCGCGATCAAGGCCGGCCAGCCGCGGCTCTCCTACGTCCAGGTCGCCAGCCACGCGACGGCGCTGCGCGCGCTCGACGTGCGCGTCGTCGGCGTCGCGGGCGGCTCGATGCTGCGGGCGCGCAAGCGCACGGTGTACGGCGTCGGCCCGCGCAGCGCCCACATCTCCGGCCTCTCCTACGCGTGCTTCGCGACGCCCGAGCAGCTCGCGGGGGCCACGGCCGAGCTCGCCGCGCCGCGGCTCGGCGACACGGGCGACCACGTCGTCATCACCTGCACGGACGGGACGCGCCTGGCGCTGACGAACACCTGCGCCGCGAACCTCCTGCGCATCCCGCAGCCCGCCGACTACGCGTTCGGCAGCCACGCCGCCGCGGCCGCGGCGTTCGAGATCGCCGGCCCGCTGCTGCGGCTGCCGGCCGAGGAGATCGCCCGCCGGATGCTCGTCGCCTCGGGGACCGCGATCGCCGAGCTCGTCGCGGCCGTCATGAGCGAGCACGAGCTGAAGAACCCGACGCTCGTCGCGGTCGGCGGCGGCGCCGGCGGCCTCGGGCGCTACGTCGCCGAGATGATGGGCCTGGAGTGCTTCGTGCCCGAGGGCGCCGAGGTCATCTCGTCGATCGGGGACGCGCTGTCGCTCGTGCGCGCCGAGCGCGAGCTCGCCGCCCGCGCCCCGACGCCGGAGGCCGTCGCGACGCTGACGGCGCAGGCGCGCGAGGCCGCGATCGCGGCCGGCGCCGCGCCGGGCTCGATCGACGTCCGCATCGAACACAGCCCCGAGCGCGCGGCGCTGCGCGCGATCGCGACCGGCGCCGTCGGGCTGCACGCCGGCGCGATGCCCGGCCGGCGGCCGATCGACGCCGCCGAGGCCGGCGCGATCCTCGCGCGGGCCCACTGCCACGGCGACCCGCAGGCCGTCGGCTCCTTCTGGGTCGGGCACGTCAACTCGGGCTCGGACCGCATCATCGTCCTGGACCGCTTCGGCGACGCGGTCGTCGACACGGCCGGCGACCTCGTCGACATCGACGGCGGCGCGGCGAGCGGCGTGGCGGACATGCGCAGCGCCGTGCTGCGCAACACGAAGCGCCTGGGCCCGGTGATGCTCCCGCCGACGATCTGGGTCATCCACTCCGACTCGCTCGTGGAGATCGCCAGCGGCGACGTCGGCGGCACCGCCGAGACGCTCGCCTCGGGCGCCGACGGTCCCTGCATGGTCCTCGTGAGCCGGCGCTAGGTCCACTGATGGCCGTCTACGCAGGGCAGGCCAAGCGGCGGCGCACGACCGGGCTCGTCGCGGTCGCGGCGGTCGTCGTCGGGCTGATCATCGGGATCGTCATCGGTCACGCGACGGCGAAGTCGCTCGACGACCAGATCAAGGACGGGCGCGCCGGCGGGCGCGACCTCGTCACGTCGCTGCAGGTGCTGCCGCTGGAGTACGGCCAGGCGCTGAGCGGCACGGAGGGGACCACGCAGATCGGCGACACCGTCGACCGCGCGGCGGCGCAGCTCGGCGACGCGCTCGACGGCGCGCCGTGGCTCGGCCCGGCCCAGCGCAGCCAGGCGACCCAGGCGGTCGCGGCCGTGAAGAAGGCGGCGGCCGACAAGGTCGCGCCGCCGGCCTTCCAGACCGTCGTCGACAGCTCGTCGAAGACGCTCGAGACGGTCTTCGGGCTGCCGCAGTCCGTCGGCTGACGCCGCGTTGTGGCGGCGGCTCTGCGGCATCGGGCGGAGGTGGCGCTCTCCCCGGGGGGGTGCGCCGAATCGCTATCGCCGGGTGAGCGTAACCCGGCGCACCCCCCCGCGGAGAACGCTCGCGCTGGGTCGATCGCTTCCTCACCGATGTAGGAAGCGTCTCGCGGTGGCACCGACCGCCCGAGTCACCACCGCTGCAGGTGGGGGCGGCAGTCCACCGCAAACGGGTCTCCTAGACTCGGTCCGATGCCCGACGAGCGCTTCGAGGAGCACCTGCGCCACCCGCGCGGCCGCGGCCGCGCGGTCGCGGGCGCGTTCAGCGGCGCCGCCGGCGGGGCGGCCTGCGGCGACCTCGTGCGCATCGACGTCGCCGTCGGCGGCTCATGCGTGCGCGCCGCGGGCTTCGAGGCCTCCGGCTGCGGGGCGACGATCGCCGCCGCCAGCGCGGCGGTCGAGCTCGCCGAGGGCGCCGGGATCCTCGCCGCCGCGCGGATCGGGTCGCCGCAGATCGCGGCGGCGCTCGGGGGGCTGAGCGCCGGCAAGCTGCACGCCGCCGACCTCGCCTCCGACGCGCTGCACCGCGCGCTCGGCGCGGCGGTGCGCGCCGACGGCGGGCTGCAAGCCGTCGCCGACCGCACGCTCGTCGCGATGTCGGGCGGCGTCGACAGCGCCGTCGCGGCGCTGCTCTGCGCCCGCGCGGGGCAGGACGTCGCCGCCGTGACGCTCGAGCTCTGGGCGGACCCCGAAAACGACGGCGAGCGCTCGTGCTGCTCGGCCGCCGCCGTGCGCGGCGCGCGCGTCGTCGCCCACGGCCTCGGGCTGCCGCACTTCACGCTCGACCTGCGCGACGAGTTCCGCGCCGGGGTCGTCGAGCCGTGGCTCGCCGAGCACGCCGACGGCCTGACGCCGAACCCCTGCGTGCGCTGCAACGGCCACGTCCGCCTCGACGCGATGCTCGAGTTCGCCGACCGCGTGGGCGCGGCCACGCTGAGCACCGGCCACTACGCCCGCCGCACGGAGGACGGGCTGCTGCGCCTCGCCGCCGACCCGGCGAAGGACCAGACGTACATGCTCGCCGCGCTCTCGCGCGCCGCGCTCGCGCGGCTGCGCTTCCCGCTCGGGGGCCACACGAAGACCGCGGTCCGCGCGCTCGCCGGCGAGGCCGGCCTGGCGGTCGCGCGCAAGCCCGACTCACAGGACCTCTGCTTCCTCGCCGGCACCGGCCGCGCGACGTTCCTCGCCCGCCACGGGGCGCTGACCGATCGCCCGGGCGACATCGTCGACCGCGACGGCAGCGTGCTCGGCCGCCACAACGGCCACCACGGCTTCACCGTCGGGCAGCGCAGGGGCATCGGCGTCGCCGGCCTCGAGCCGCTCTACGTCCTGGCGACCGACGCCCGCGCGAACACCGTGACCGTCGGCCCGCGCGCGCAGCTCGCGACGAGGACCGTCCGCGTCCGCGGGCTGCGGATGCACGGCGCCGAGCCCGACGCGGTGCGGCTGCGCTACCGCTCGCCGGCCGTCGGCTGCCGCCTGGACGGCGAGCAGATCCACCTCGCCGAACCCTTCGACGGCGCCGCCCCGGGGCAGACCGCGGTCTTCCTTGCGGGGGACGCGATCGTCGGATGCGCGACAATCGCCGCGTGAGCCCGGCAATCAGCACGGACGAGATCCGCGAGACGTTCCTGCAGTTCTTCGAGCAGCACGACCACCGGCGCCTGCCGTCGGCGTCGCTCGTGCCGTCCTCCTACGACGCGTCGGTCCTCCTGACGACCGCCGGCATGCACCCGCTCGTCCCGTACTTCAAGGGCGAGGAGAAGCCGCCGTACCCGCGCCTGGCCACGTGCCAGAAGTGCTTCCGCACGACCGACATCGAGAACGTCGGCAACACCGCCCGCCACCTGACGTTCTTCGAGATGCTCGGCAACTTCTCGATCGGCGACTACTTCAAGCAGGAGGCCGTCGAACGCGCCTGGGAGCTGTCGCTGCAGGTCTTCGGCTTCGAGCCCGAGGACATCTGGATCTCCGTCTTCGAGGGCGACGCCGAGCTCGGCCTCGGCCCCGACGACGAGGCGATCGACGCGTGGATGTCCGTCGGCGTCCCGCGCGAGCGGATCGTCCTGCTGCCGCGCTCGGAGAACTTCTGGCAGGCCGGGACGAGCGGCCCCTGCGGCCCCTGCAGCGAGCTGTACCTCGATCGCGGCGTCGCCTTCGGCAGCCCCGACGACCTGCCCGGCGGCGAGAACGACCGCTTCCTCGAGTACTGGAACCTCGTCTTCACGCAGTACGACCTCACGACGCACCCCGACGGCCGCGAGACGCTGACCCCGCTGCCGGCGAACAACATCGACACCGGCCTCGGGCTCGAGCGCATGGCGGTGATCCAGCAGGACGTCGACACGGTCTTCGAGACCGACACGTTCGCGCCGCTGATGGCGCTCGGCCGTGAGCTGGCGTCCAAGGACCCCGACGTCCGCGCGCTGCGGATCCTCGCCGACCACTCGCGCGCGCTGACGTTCCTCATCGCCGACGGCGTCGTGCCCTCCAACGAGGACCGCGGCTACATCCTGCGCCGCGTCATGCGCCGCGCGATCCAGCAGGGCCGCCGGATCGGCATCGCGCCGGGCTTTCTGCCGACGTTCGTCGAGAAGGTCATCGAGATCATGGGCGCGGCGTATCCCGAGCTGCACGCCGAGCGCGAGTCGATCCTGCTCTGGGCGCGGGCCGAGGAGGAGAGCTTCGGGCGCACGCTCGAGCAGGGCACGAAGCTCCTGGACGAGGTCATCGAGCGCTCGCGCAACGCCGGGACGATCCCCGCCGAGGACGCCTTCCGCCTGCACGACACGTTCGGCTTCCCGTTCGAGCTCACGAGCGAGCTCGCCGCCGAGCAGGGCCTGGCGGTCGACACCGCGGGCTTCGAGGTCCTCATGGAGCGCCAGCGCGCGCAGGGCCGCGAGGGCGCCCGCGGCGAGCAGACCGGCGACCTGCGCGAGCGCGCGCGCGACCTGGCGCGCGCGTCCGGGACGCAGACGGACTTCACCGGCTACGAGACGCTCGAGCAGCACACGACCGTCGCGTCCGTCGACGGCGGCCTCGTGAAGCTCGCCGAGTCGCCGTTCTACGCGACCGGCGGCGGCCAGATCGCCGACGTCGGGACGATCGAGTGCGAGAGCGGCGAGTGCGCGACGCGCGTCGTCGACGTCGTGCGCATCGGCGACGACCAGGCCGTCGTCGTCGAGGTGCAGCGCGGCGAGCTGCAACCGGGCGAGCGCGTCGTCGCGCGCGTCGACCGCGCGGCCCGCACCGCGACGCAGGCCAACCACACCGCGACGCACCTCCTGCACGCCGCGCTGCGCGAGCGCCTCGGCACGCACGTGCGCCAGGCGGGCTCCTACGTCGGCCCCGACAAGCTGCGCTTCGACTTCAACCACGGTGAGCGGATCGCGCCCGAGGACCTGCGTGCGATCGAGGACCGCGTCAACGAGTGGGTGCTGCGCAACGACCCCGTGCGCCCGATCACGACGACGCTCGACGAGGCCCGCGCGCTCGGCGCGATGGCGCTCTTCGGCGAGAAGTACGGCGACATCGTCCGCATGGTCCAGATCGGCGACGGCTCCTACTCGCGCGAGCTCTGCGGCGGCACGCACGTGCGCAGTACCGCCGAGATCGGCGTCTTCAAGATCACCGGCGAGAGCTCGAGCGCGGCCAACGTGCGCCGCATCGAGGCGATCACCGGCCCCGCGGCCGTCGCCGAGCTGCGCGCGAGCGACGCCCGCGCCCACGAGGCGGCGACGCTGCTGCGCACCGACGTCGCCCAGCTCCCGGCGGCCGTCGCCGCGCTGCGCGACCGCGCCAAGCAGGCCGCCAAGGCCTCGGGCAACGGCGCCGCCGCCGTCGATGTCGACGCGCTCGCGGCGAAGGTCAGCCGGATCGCCGGAGCCGACGTCGTCGCCGAGATCGTCAGCGGGCCGGGGGCGAAGGAGCTCATGGACGTCGCCGACCGGGTCAAGGGCAAGCTCGGGGAGCAGTCGGCGACGGTGCTCGGCACGGTCGTCGACGGCCGCGTGCACCTCGTCGCCGCGGTGACGCCGGCGCTCGTGGCACGCGGCGTCCGGGCTGGTGCGGTCGTCAAGGCGGCCGCCGAGGTCGCCGGTGGCGGGGGAGGGGGACGGGACACGATGGCCCAGGCCGGCGGTCGTGACCCCGACGCGCTCCCCGACGCGATCGCCGCCGCGCGCGCGGCGATCGAGGCCGCGCTCGCGGAGTAGAGCCCGTGCGTGTCCTCGCGCTGGACTACGGCAGCGCCCGCTGCGGCTGCGCGCTGAGCGACCCGACGGGCACGCTCGCCACGCCGATCGAGCCGATCCTGCGGCCGGCGACGCGCAAGGGCCTGGCGCGCGTCGGCGACCTCGTCCGCGAGCGCGAGGTGGGGCGCGTCGTCGTCGGGCTGCCGCTGTCGCTGTCGGGGGCCGACTCGGCGCAGACGCGCGAGACGCGCGAGTGGGCGGCGCGCCTGGCCGAGCGCATCGACGTCCCCGTCGAGCTCTACGACGAGCGCTTCACGACGCTGCTCGCCAGCCGCGACCCGGGCGATCCGTCGGCGTCGGAGGACTCGCGCGCGGCCGCCCATCTGCTCGAGGAGTGGCTCGCGACGCGTGGAACCCGGGAGGCCGGGTAGCGTTCATGGCGAAACAGAGAGCCACATGAGCAGGCAACGCCGAGACGACCCCGGCGCCGAGCGCGAGCGCTCGGCCGAGGAGCGCGAACGCGCACGCCTGGAGCGTGAGGCTCGGCGCAACGGCACGAAGCCGTCCGCGTCGTCGTCACCGTCTGCGCCCACGCGGGCGCCATCACCGTCACCGAGCCCGAGGTCCCGTGCCGCCAAGCCCCGCGCAGTCCCCGAGCGATCGACACCGCCCGCCCGCTCGGCGGGCAAGCGCCCCGCGCCCCGCCGCGCGCCGGGGCCCGGGGGCGGTCGCGAGCGCCCGCTGCATCGCATCCAGCCCGACCCGCCGGCGCCGCCCGCGGCGCCCGCCGGCGCGCTCGACGACCATCCCGACCGCCCGATCGGCATCCGCCGCGTGCGCCGGTCGGCGATGCCCCGGGCCGTCGTGACGCCGCCCGCCGACGTCCCGCGTGGTCCGCGCTCGCGGCGGCGCCTGCGCGCGCGCCTGACCGGCTTCGCGATCGTCGCGGTGCTCGCCGTGATCGTCCTCGGCAGCCTGATGATCTTCCAGCCCTTCGGCAGCGCCGAGGGCGCGCCCGTCAAGGTCACGATCCCCGCGGGCGCCAGCGCGCGCGAGATCGGCGACCAGCTCGCCGACGCCGGCGTCGTGGACTCGGGCTTCTTCTTCAGCCTGCGCGCGAGCCTCTCGGGCAAGCGTGGCGACCTGCGCTCGGGGCCGATCACGCTGCGCCACAACATGAGCTACGGGTCGGCGATCGCCGCGCTGAGCAAGCCGCCGGTGGTCGTCAAGCCGAAGACCGTGAAGATCACGATCCCCGAGGGCCTCTCGCGCAGCGAGATCGGGCCGGTCGTGGCGAAGGCGGGGCTGAAGGGCAGCTACGTCGCCGCCTCCAAGCGCTTCAAGGGCGCGCTGAACCCGTTCCGCTACGGCGCTCCGAAGGGCACGCGGTCGACCGAGGGATTCCTCTTCCCGGCGACCTTCGACCTGCCCCCGGGCGCCCCGGCGCGGGCGCTCGTCGAGCGCGAGTTCGCGGCCTTCCGCGAGAACTTCGCGACCGTCGACACGCGCCGCGCGCACCGCAAGAACCTGACGGACTACGACGTGCTCATCATCGCGTCGATGGTGGAGCGCGAGGCGCAGCTCGCGGCCGAGCGCCCGCTCATCGCCGCCGTGATCTACAACCGCCTGAAGGCCGGCATGCCGCTCGGGATCGACGCGACGGTCCGCTACGCGACGAACAACTGGTCGCGGCCGCTGCGCGCGTCCGAGCTCGCGATCGACTCGCCCTACAACACGCGCAGGCGCACGGGCCTGCCGCCGACGCCGATCGGCAACCCCGGCCTGGCGGCGATCAAGGCCGCCGCCGCGCCCGCGAGCGTCGACTACCGCTACTACGTCGTCAAGCCCGGGACCTGCGGCAAGCACGCGTTCTCGTCGAGCGACGTGCAGTTCGAGCAGGACCGCCAGCGCTACGACGCCGCCCGCGCGCAGGCCGGCGGCAAGTCGCCAACGACGTGCTAGTAGTGGTCCGTTATGGCGTGCTCGGGTGGCCGGTCGGCCACAGCCGCTCGCCGGCGATGATGCAGGCGGCGGGCCTGGCGCGCTACCAGCGCCTGCCCGTCGCGCCGGAGGTGTTCGCGGAGACGGTGCGCGCGCTCGGAGCGGCCGGCTTCGCGCCGCGCGGGCTCCTGCTCGCCCTCGTTACCGGCTCCCTCGTGCTGTGGGCGGCAGCGGGCGTCGTCGCGCGACGTCTGACACGCCCCCTCGACGAGCTCGTGCGCGTCACGCCAGCGATCGGCGCAGGGGACCTCGGCGCACGGGTGCGGCTCGGCTGGCATCAGCCGGGCGAAGTGGGCGCGCTCGCGGATTCGGTGAACGAGATGGCCGTTCGCATCGAACGGCAGCTGAAGGAGGAGCGCACGCTGCTCGCCGCGGTCTCGCACGAGCTCAGGAGCCCGCTCGCGCGGCTGCGCATGTTGGTCGAGCTCGCGCGCGGCGCAGCCGGCACGGAGCGCCTGGACGAGATCGAGCGCGAGATCGTCGGCATCGACGCCTTGCTCGGGAAGCTGCT
>DATJEE010000241.1:0-10423 GCA_035496995.1 Solirubrobacteraceae bacterium
GACGCGTAGTTCTCGCGATCGATGACCGACGGCCAGCGCGCCGAGCGCAGGTCCTCCTCGCGGTAGCCGAGCAGGGAGCAGAAGGCGTCGTCGAGGCGCTTGAACGCCCCGTCGAGGCCGATGAGCGCGAGCGCCTCGCCCGGTGCGCCCGCCGGCAGCGCGAGCGGCGGGTCGGCGGCCGGCCGCGCGCCCGCCGCGGTGCCCGGCGCGGGCGCCGGCGCCGGCGGATCGTCGAAGGCGAACTCGGCGCGGATCGCGTCGGCGGCCGCGCGCGCCGCCTCGGCCTCGCTCAGCAGTCGGCTGGCGCGCTGGCGTGCCTGCTCGCGCTCGGCGCGCGCGCCCTCGGCCGCGGCGACCGTCGCCTCCAGCTCGGCGCGCGTGGACTCCAGCTCGGCGCGCGCGGACTCCAGCTCGGCACGCAGGCCGTCGCGCTCGCTGACGGCGCCGGCGAGCTCCTCGCCGCGCGCGACCTCGAGCTCGCGGTGCGCGCCCTCGAGCTCGCCCTGCAGCGCCGTGAGCCGGCCCTGCAGCAGCCCGATCTCCTCCTGCGCGGCGGCGAGCTCGGCCGCGGTCGCGGCCAGCTCGGCGCGGACGCCCTCGGTCTCGGCATGGGCCCCGGCGATCTGGGCGATCGCGTGATCGCGCTCGGCGACCGCGGCCACGGCGTCACGCTCGGCCTCCTCCACGCGCTCGCGCAGGATGCGCGCGCGCTCGACGAGATCCTCCAGCCCCGGGCCCTCACCGTCGTAGCCGGGGTCGCCCGGGAGCGGGGCACGGCCGGTCGCGGCGTCCGCGCGGCGGGCGGCCTCGGCGGCGGCGGCACGCGCGGCCTCGCGGTGCTCGGCCATCCGGCGCCCGACGTCCTCGCGCGTCAGCGGGGGCGCGTCGACGTCGCGCACGATGATCAGCAGGCCGGCCAGGCGGGCGCCCGGATCGGGCTGCGAGCCGCCGATGCAGACGCCCTCGATCGCCTCGAGCGCGCGGCCGTGGCGCAGCCGCAGCGCCTCGGGGTGCCAGGTCCCGGCGTCGCGCGAGCTCAGCTCGCCCAGCAGCGACGTGAACTCCCAGCCCAGCGCGAGCGGCACCGCGACGACGACGAACTGCAGCGAGCGCTGCATGCCGGCGACGGTCGTGGCGGCGAAGCTGCGCGTCGTGTCGCCGTCGCCGTGCAGGAGCGCCTCGAAGGCGGCGCGCGACTCGGCGTCGGCGCCCGCGACGAGGACATCCGCGGTCCGGCGGCCGGCGAGCGCCTCCGCGGGCGCGCGCAGCAGCGCGACGACGCCAGCGCCGCATTCCGCCACGGCGCCGTCGGGCGTGCTGAGCACGTAGCTGCCATCGGCGAGGCCCAGCAGGACCTGCTCGATCTCGTGCGCGGGCTCCGCGGGCGCGGAGAGCTGCTGACCCAAGTGGCTCATGCACCACCTATCGGTCACTTCGGCCGGGCGGCTGAGCCTCCGCCGGTCAGATGCCGAAACGTCCAGATCCGGAGCGCGGCGGGCCGGCACGCCCCGCGCCGTCACCCCCGCGCGCCGAGCGCCTGACCCGACACGAGCCCCCCAGAGCTTCCCCGAACCCGGCCCCCACCACCGAGCCTCCGATGGGCTGTGCGCCGCAACCTAGTGGCTGCTGCGACGGGCGGGACAGCCCGCTGCTGCAGGACCAAGAACTGCACAGGTTTCCTGCGCAAACCGCGAACGCGCCACGTTGCCGTCGGCCGTCAGGCCGCGCCGACGACGCGCGCCGCCAGGACGGCGTACTGCAGGCCGCGGCGCTCGAGGCGCACGGCGTTGCTCGAGTTGCCCTCGACCGTGTCGAGCGCGTCGCCGCGGGGGCGCTCGAGCGCGATCGCGAGATGCGACGCGCGCAGGTCGGGACGAAAGGCGTAGAAGACGATGTCGCCGCGACGGATCTGCGACAGCGCGATGCGCTTGAGCCCGCGCCTGCCGGCGAGCGCGTCGCCATAGGAGCGGTCGGGGTCGATGAGCCGCGCGGAGAGGTCGATCCCGGCCTGGAGGAAGGCCTCGTGGACGAAGGCGCCGCACCACACGCGACAGGGCGGGACGGGCAGGCCCATGTTGCGCTCCCAGCGGTCGATCGCCGGCGAGCAGTTCGACGTCCCGCGCTCGTGCGTCCCGACCTGCGCGACGGCCCAGTCGACCGCCGCCTCGCGCTTGGCGCTCGTGGCGTCGGCCGCCCCGGCCGGCGAAGCGCCCGGGACGATCGCTGCCGCGAGCACGAGCACGATGGCGGCGAGGCGGCGGCGCATCCGCGGATGATGGCCCTCGCGCGCCGCGACCGGCAAACGCCAACCGTGGGGAGCGCGCGTCGTTTGCTCCCTCTCTGCCCCGCGAGGGGGCTCATTTTGGCGCCCCGTCGGGTAACACTTCCCTGGGTGCCGCATGATCTAGAACCCGTGCCGGTCCATCGTGCCGAGCCTGACGCCGACGCGGTCGCACCCGCGCAGCTGTCCGGCCCCCAGGCGCTCGAGCTGCTCGCCGCGAGCGCGCAGGATCTCTCCCACGCGATCTCGCTCGGCGACGTCCAGGCCGTCGTGCGCCGGTCGGCGCGGCGGATCGTCGGCTCCGACGGCGCGACGCTCGTCCTGCGCGACGGCGACACGTGCGTCTACGCCGACGAGGACGCCGTCGCGCCGCTGTGGAAGGGGCGGCGCTTCGCGCTCGACGACTGCATCAGCGGGTGGTCGATGCGCACCGGTGAGCCGGCCGCGATCGAGGACGTCTTCAGCGACGACCGCATCCCCCACGACGTCTACCGGCCGACGTTCGTCCGCAGCCTGCTCATGGTCCCGATCGTCGCCGACGAACCGCTCGGCGCGATCGGGTTCTACTGGGCCCAGCGCCACCTCGCGACCGCGTTCGAGCTCGCGCTCGCGCGGGCGCTCGCCGCGAGCACGGCGGTCGCGCTGGAGCGCGTGCGCCTCGCCGAGCAGCTCACGCGCTCGACGGAGGAGAACCGGCGGCTGGCGGCCGAGGTCGAGCGCCGCCGCAGCCTCGAGGAGGACCTGCGCGAGCTCTCCGAGCGCGACCCGCTGACCGGCCTGCTCAACCGCCGCGCGTGGGACATGGCGCTGACCGGCTCGCTGCGCAAGCGCCGCCGGCCGCTGCACGTCGCGCTGATGGACCTCGACCGCTTCAAGGACTTCAACGACGTCCACGGCCACCCCGCCGGCGACGCGCTGCTGCGCCACGCGGCGCGCGCCTGGCGCGGCGCGCTGCGCACGGCCGACGTCCTCGCCCGCTATGGCGGGGAGGAGTTCGCGGTCCTGCTCGCGGGCTGCAGCGCCGAGAGCGCCATCGAGATCGTCGAGCGCGTGCGGCTGGCGACCGTCGGCGCGCAGACGGTCTCGATCGGCGTCGCCTCGTGGGACGGCCATGAGAGCGCCGAGGCGCTCGTGGCGCGCGCCGACCGCGCGCTCTACGACGCCAAGCACGCCGGTCGCAACCGCGTCGTCCTCGCGGCGTAGGCGCAGCGCGCCGCCGGTGGCGGCAGACTCCCGTCGCGATGGTCGACGTCCTCAGCGAGATCGAGATCCGCAGGCCGCGCGCCGAGGTCGCCGCGTACGCCTCGGACCCGGACAACATCCGGGCGTGGTACGAGAACATCACGGCCGTCGAGTGGCGCTCCGAGCCGCCACTCGGCGTCGGGTCCCAGCTCGCCTTCGTCGCGCACTTCCTCGGCGCCCGCCTGGAGTACGTCTACGAGGTCGAGGAGCTCGCGCCGGGCGAGCGGCTCGTCATGCGCACCGCCGACGGGCCGTTCGAGATGCAGACGACGTACGAGTGGACCGACGCCGGGGACGGCGCGACCCGCATGACCCTGCGCAACCGCGGCGAGCCCGCGCGCGCCACGAAGCTCGCCGCGCGGCTCATCGCCCGCTCCATGCGGCGCGCGAACCGCAAGGACCTCCGCAGGCTCAAGCAGATCCTCGAGGCGCCGCCGGCCGGTCAGTGACCGGGCCGAATCAGTTCGATCGAAACTCGTCGACCGGCGCGGACGCCGAGCACAACGCTCCGGCGTGGACCGCCGTCAGGTGACCGACGATGGCGCTCCAACGGCCCAGGCGGTTGCGAAGCGTGCTCGACGACGGCATGTCAGCGTGCTGGGCGATCAACCTGTCGTAGGTTCGGAGACTGGGCACTTCGCCCAGATCGCGTACGACGCGGTACAGGACGCGCCAGCACTCGGCCTCGGTCCAGCGCGGCTGTCGGGTGCTGCGCGCCGGCGCCGTCCGCTGCATTCCGGCAGCGCGCAGAGCGTTCGTCCAGCTCCCGGTGCGGTTGAGCACGGTCGGCAGGCTCGGGAGGCCGAGCTCGCGAGCACGGGCGTCGTACCGCCGGGGGGTCGGCACCTCACCGAGTTCGTCGGCGACGAGAACGAGGGCATCCACGATGTCGTCGTCGGAGTACTTCGTGCGGCGGCGCTTGCGCGCGATGCTCGTCTTGCGCGCGACGCGGTCCATGTCGGTGGCGGACCGCGCGATCACCGTCGAGCAGGTACTCGCCGACATGCCGAGATCGCGCGCAATCGCGCCAAGCGCGTCACCCGACCTCCACCGGCCCAGCAGCTCATCGGCCCGCGCCGCGGCCTGCCGCTCCATCCTCCGCCGGCGCGCAAGCTCGGCCTCCTCACGAGCAGGCCCGTCATTGGCGCGCAGGATCTGACGCACGCGCTCGCGCGAGACCTCGTAACGCTCCGCGATCTCGTCAAGGCTCATGCCGTTCTCCCGCAACCGCACGATGTCGCGCGCACGAGGTCGTGACCACGACGCGCGGGTGCCGTCGTCGACCGCGCTACCGGCCGCGCGAGGAAGCAGCGAGACGACGCCGCAAGGAGCGACGTCGAGCGCCATCGGGGATGCCAGGGGCGAGGTCTCCACGGTGGGTTGGAACCTTCGAACTTCGTGAGAAGCCGCGACTATACAGATCTGTATCACTGCCAGGATCCCGAGGTCATCCGGCGGCCTCGGCCCGCGCGAGCGCCGGGACGCGGCCGGCGACCGGGCGGCGCATGACGAGCACGGCGATCGCGAGCGCCAGCGCGAGGAAGACCGCCGAGCCGGTGAGCGACGCCGACACGCCCTGCGCGAGCGGATGGTCGGCGCCGCGGCTCGCGCCGGCGAAGACCGTCACGAGGACGCCGAGGCCGAGCGAGCCGCCGAGCTGCTGCGCGACGTTGACGAGGCCCGAGGCCGCCCCGGCGTCGGCCGGCGCGACGCCCGCGATCCCGGCCGCCGTCAGCGGCGCGAACGCGGCGCCGATGCCGACGCCGACGAGCACGAGCGGAACGGCGATGTACGGGAACAGCTGCGTGTCCTCGGAGATCCGGCTCAGCCACGCCATGCCGGTGAGGGCGAGCGCCAGGCCGCCCATGAGCAGCCGCAGGTCGCCGACGCGCGCGGAGATCCGCGGCACGACGCGCACCATCGCGAACATCGAGAGCGTCATCGGCAGGAACGCGAGGCCGGCCTCGATCGCGCTGAAGTCGCGCACGCCCTGGAAGAACTGCGTGACGAAGAAGAACATCGAGAACATCGCGCCGACGACGAGGACGCGCGCGACGTAGGCACCGGAACGCACCGGGCTGCGGAAGAGCCGCAGCGGCGTGATCGGCTGCGCCGCCCGGCGCTCGGTGCGCACGAACGCGACGAGCAGCGCGGCACTGGCGACGAACGACGCGACGGTGATCGGGTCGCCCCAGCCGTCGGACGCGGCGCGGACGAGGCCGTACACGAGCGCCGTCATGCCGAGCGTCGACGTCGCGGCGCCGGCGGCGTCGAAGCGGCCGGGGCGCGGCGCGGTCTCGGGCAGGTGGCGCGGCGCGAGCCAGATCAGCGCGACGCCGATCGGGACGTTGATGAACAGGCCCCACCGCCACGAGACCCAGCTCGTCAGCATGCCGCCGAGCACCAGCCCGACGCTGCCGCCGCCGCCCGCGACGGCGCTGTAGGCCGCCAGCGCGCGGGTGCGCTCGGGACCCTCGCGGAACGTCGTCGTCAGGAGCGCGAGCGTCGACGGGGCCGCGATCGCGGCGCCGACGCCCTGCAGGGCGCGCGCGGCGAGCAGCCAGGCCGGCGACTGCGCGAGCCCGCCGAGCATCGACGCGGTCGTGAACAGGGCGATGCCGGCGATGAACGTGCGGCGGCGGCCGAGGATGTCGCCGGCGCGCGCGCCGAGCAGCAGCAGGCCGCCGAAGCTCAGGGCGTAGGCGTTCTGCACCCAGGACAGGCCGGTCGTCGAGAAGTCCAGCGTGCGGTGGATCTCGGGCAGCGCCGTGATGACGATCGAGACGTCGAGGACGATCATCAGGTAGCAGGCGAGGATGATCCCGAGGACGAACGCCGGGTTCGGGCGCGGGCGTGCAGGGGCATGGGTGAGCGACAAGGACCTCATACGCAGGAAGAACCTCTCGGGGTGGAACGGCGCTAAAGTGGAGGTGTCCTCCGAAACATGATGTGGAGGTGCCCTCCGGATAGATGGTAGCGGAGGATGCCTCCGGTTTGCAAGCGGACGAGGAGGTCCGCCCCCATGACGACCGTCGATCCTGATGTCACCGGCCTCGCGAAGCGCCCCAAGCGCGCCGACGCGCGCCGCAACTACGACAAGCTCGTCGCCGCCGCGCGCGAGGCCTTCGCCGAGCACGACACCTCGGCCTCGCTCGAGGACATCGCCCGCCGCGCGCAGGTCGGCATCGGCACGCTGTACCGCCACTTCCCGACGCGCCAGGATCTGCTCGAGGCCGCCTACATCGACGAGGTCGAGGCGATCTGCCGCTCCGCCGACGACCTCGCCGGCCTCGAGCCCTGGGACGCGCTGTCGCAGTGGCTGCACCGCTTCGTCGGCTTCGCCGCGACGAAGCGCGCCCTCGCCGAGCAGCTCTTCGAGTACGTCGACAAGGACTCCGCGGTCTTCCAGACCTGCGGCGCGGCGATCAGCGCCGCCGGCGAGCCGCTGCTCGCTCGCGCCCAGGCGGCCGGCGTCGTGCGCCCCGACACGAACTTCACGGACGTCGCCCGGATGGTCGGCGGGATCTCCGTCATCCGCACGACCGACCCGGAGCAGATCGAGCGCATCCTCGGGCTCGCGCTCGACGGGCTGCGCCCGCGCTGGTAGGCGCGCGAGCGCCGCCGGCCCTGACGCCCCCGCAGGTCGTGGCCGGCGCGCCGGCGTCCTCGCCGCCAGACCGCCAGACCGCCCGGACGTGCGCGATTGCGCGGGTGAGGCCGCGCACTGTGCGCGTTCCCGCCCCCGGCCGCGGGGACCTCGGCGATACTCGCCCGATGCGAGCGATCGGCCAGTCCGACGGCGTCTCGGTCAAGGCCTATGCCGGCACCTCCGGCGTCATCCTCGCCTTCGACGTCGCGCCGGCCAAGCGCGCCGGGCTGCTCGGCTTCGCGATCGAGCGCACCGGCGGCAACCGGCCGCGCCGCTGGCTCGCGGGCGCGCTGACGTTCCCCGGCGTCGAGCACAAGCCCGGCGAGTTTCCCGCCAGCGACACGGCCCCGATCCAGAAGTTCCGCTGGTCGGACTACTCGGTCTTCCCGGACTCGACGTACACCTACACCGTCCACCCCGTCTACGGCGAGCCGGCCAAGCCGCGCGTCGACCCGGGGCCGTCGGTCACCGTCATGACGGCGAGCATCACGCGCGGCGACCACCGGATCGTCTTCAACCGCGCCGCGGCCGCCAGCCAGGCGTTCTCGCGCGAGTTCCCCGAGGTCCGGGCCGCGATCGACGCGGCACGCAAGAAGGGCGACCCGGCCCCGCCCCTGCCGGGGAACGCCCGCGCCTGGCTCAGCCGCGGCGCGCTCGAGCAGATCACCGGCTTCTGCGCTCGCGCGCTCGACCCGACCTGGGCGCTGGACATCGCGATCTACGAGTACGAACTGCAGGACATCCGCGACGCGATCGACGCCGCCCGCAACCGCGGGGCGCAGGTGCGGATCGTCTACCACGCCAAGCCGAACGACCCGCAGACGGCGATCAACGAGGAGAACACCGCCGACTGGCCGGCAGCGCAGAAGCACGCGCGCGTCACGAGCCGGATCTGCCACGACAAGTTCATCGTCCTCAGCCGCATCGACGAGGAGCGGCGCACGCCGGCGGCGGTCCTCTGCGGCTCGACGAACTTCACGGAGAACGGCGTCTACCGCCAGGCCAACGTCGTCCACACCGCCCTGCGGCCGGAGCTCGCCGCGAAGTACCTCCAGCTCTTCGAGGTGCTGTTCGGCGGCGCCGACCCGGCCGCGACGAAGAAGTGGATCAACGTCAACAACCCGCTGTCCTCCGACGCGCCGATCGTCGCGGGCTTCTCCCCGCGCAGCGGCGAGGTCGACCTCGACCTGTTCGCCGCCGAGATCCGCGGCGCCGCCCGCGACGTCCTCTTCTGCACGGCCTTCGACCTCAACCAGCGCATCCTCGACGCGCTGCAGGGCGAGCCGCACGACGCGATCCTGCGCTTCGGGCTGCAGAACTCGCCCGACAAGATCACCGGCATCCACCGCGACCGGACGGCCGACTTCGTCGCGACGGCGATGCTCGACGAGGGCCTGGAGGGCTTCCTCAAGGAGACGACGGCGGGCCAGAAGGGCAACATCCTCATCCACACGAAGCTCGTCGTCATCGACTTCACGTCCGACGCGCCGACGGTCATGAGCGGCTCGCACAACCTCTCGGCGAGCGCATCGGGCGGCAACGACGAGAACTTCCTCATCATCCGCGGCGCCGTCGAGGTCGCCGACTGCTACGGCGTCGAGCTCATGCGCCTCTACGACCACTACCGCTTCCGCTGGCACCAGAGCAAGCGGTCGGCGGGCCACGGCGACGCCGAGCCCGCCCCGCCGCCCGTCGATCCGACATGGCCGCCGGGGAGCCTGTGCCCCGACGACCGCTGGACGAAGGACTACTTCACGGACGGCACGCTCGAGGCGGCCGATCGAGAGCGCTTCGGGGTCGCGGCGGCCTGACCCCGTCGTCCTTGGCCACGGGCATATGCTTGACGCGTTCGCCGGGCCACGAAGGTCGATGCAGGGAGCGCGTCATGAGGCAGAGCCACGGCAGGTTCGGCGACCGTAGGACGACGTGCCTGGGCGCGTGCGCAGCCGCGCTGGCGGCGCTGCTGCTGGGCGCTCCTGCCGCGAGCGCGTTCGTCGTCGGCGCGGGCTCCGCGCCGGGGCTGGCGGTCGACGCCGCCGGAACGGCGTACATCGCGTGGGTCGGGCCCGAGGCGATCAACTCGACGCTCGGCTTCTGTCGCCTCCCGCGCGGAGCGGTCGCGTGCGACGCCGGCGCCGCCCAGACGATCGCGACCCCCGCGAACAGCACGAGCCTCACGCGCCCGTTCGTCAGCGTCAGCGGCGCTCGCGTGACCGTCACGCAGTACCGCTACGCGACGAGCGGCGTCTTCACGAACGGCAACTATCTCTACACGTCCGCCGACGGCGGCGCCTCGTTCGGCGCCGGCCTGCTGACCGGGACCAGCCCGATCCCCTTCAATGACGCCGTCGCCGGGCCCGGCGACACGGTCTCCGGCATCGCGAACAACAGCTCCTTCTTCCAGAACCTCCCGCTCGACGGGACGGTCGGGGTGCCGTCGGCGCACGCCGAGCTGTCGGCGACGCATCCCTACAACGGGGCGGTCGCGCTCGTCGACGCCGCGACACCGCTCGTCGTCTACACCGACGGGAGCGGCAACGCGCAGACGCGCCGCTACACCGGCGTCGGCAGCCTCAACGACGTCGCCAACTGGACGGCGCCGCTGGACATCGGCGTGGCGTCCTACCCGCGGCTGGCCGGCGGGCCGATCGGCCTGTTCATGCTCTCCGCGTCGTTCGCCCAGAACGGCCTGTTCGTGCGTCACTGGAACGGCAGCGCGTTCGACGCACCCGTCGCCCTCGGCGCCGGCGACGAGAACCGCAACCATCTCTTCGAGGACGCCGCGGGACGACTGCACGCGGTCTACCAGCGCGACAACGCCGACCCGCTGCGGCTCATGCACGCCGTCTCCGACGACGGCGTGACCTGGCGCTCGGGGACCGTCGTGACGCAGGACATCGCCACCTCAGGCGGCATCAGCGACCCCCGTGTCGCAACCGCGCCCGACCACATCGGCGTCACGGTCTGGCACGCCGGCCTCGGCGCGGGCGACGTGCGCGTGGCCGCGGTCGGCCCCGATGCGCCGATCGACGCCGTCGCCCCGCCCGTGCCATCGCCGATCGCAGCCAAGCCCACGCCGACACCGCTCAAGCCCACACCGAAGTTCGGCAAGACGACGAGCTCCGCCACGCGCTCGGCCCGGTCGGTGCGCGTCAAGGTCAAGGGGCGCCTCACCCTGCCGGTGGGCGTCAGCCGCCTGCGCGGCTGCAACGGCAAGGTGCGGGTGACCGTCAAGCGCTCGACGAAGGTCA
>DATJEE010000242.1:0-3037 GCA_035496995.1 Solirubrobacteraceae bacterium
CTCCCGGCACGCCAACGACGGACCGGCGGCTACGCGCGCGCCGTCAGCGCCGCCGCGAAGCGGTCGCCCTCGCCGGCGGCCGTCTCCACGACGGCCCGCGCCCGCGCGCAGGTCCGCAGCCGCCGTGGCGCCACGCCGTGATCGGTCCGCACAGGCGCGCCGGTCGCGTCGAGCCACACGAGGTCCAGGGCGAAGCGCATCCCGGCGGTGTGGACCGAGCGGCAGCGCTCGAGGAGCAGCGCGTGCCCGGGGGGCAGCGCGTCGAGGCGCGCGAGGCCGAGCGCCCGCGCGCGCCGGTCGCCCGCGACGAGCAGCGTCAGGCCGCCCGGCAGCGCGCGGCGCTCGAGGCCCTGCAGGCGCGCGGCGAGCGTCACGGCGCGGCCGCCGTCGCCGGGCCGTCGGCCCAGGCCTGCAGCAGCGCCGCGTGCGCGGCGGTCAGGCCGGTGGCGGGCGTCGTGGCGACGAGCAGCGTCGGCCCCGCGCGGCCGGCGGCCCAGGCGCGGCAGGCGTCGTCGTGGGCGTCGTCGATCCAGGCGACGGCGCGGTGCGGGCCCGCGTAGGCGTCGATCGCCGGGAGCTTCCAGTGGCCGTGGCCGCGTCCCGGATTGCGGTCGAAGGAGAGAAAAGGCAGTCCGCGGGGTAGGCCAAGCGCACGGGGGAGATGGTCCTCGGCCTTCTCCTCCCACCCGCTGCACCAGACGACCTCGAAGCGCTCGGCCAGCGCGAGAAGGTGGATTCCCGCGTCGGCCGAAAGGAAATGCATGACCCCGTCCACATTGTGGAACGCGCCCTCTGGACGGGCGTTCGAGTCGAAGCCCCAGAGCGAGATGACCCCGTCGATGTCAACGAACAGCACCGGATTCGCCTGCATTTGCAACGAATTGGTCGAAAGTCTGGTTCGCCGGTGCGATGGCGGCCGGATCTCGCTAGCCTCCAGGGAGCGCAGAATGCGCGTCAAGGTTGTCCACCGAGCGGCCGATGGTAGACGTGTCGCCCGGCGCCGGTCCATGCGCCTGACGCGGGCGTTCTGCTGAATCCCCTTTATGAGTCTTCAACTCGGAATCCTCCTCGCGCTGCTCTGCGCGTTCGCCTCGAACCTCGCGTTCCTCTACAAGCATCGCGGCGCCTGCTCCGCATGCGCGGTCGACATCCGCCATCCGATCAAGACGGCGATCTCGCTCTGGAGTCAGCGCTGGTTCGCGATCGGGATGCTCGTCGGCCTCGCCGCCTGGCTCCTGCACGTCGCCGCGATCTCGCTCGCCCCGTTGTCCGTCGTCCAGGCGGTCCTCTCCGGCGGCCTCGTCCTGCTCGCCGTCATGGCCGACCGGCTCTTCGGCTTCAAGATCGGCCCCCGCCAGTGGTGGGGCCTGGCGATGACGTGCGTCGGCCTCATCCTCCTCGGCCTCACGCTCCCGGCCGATCACAGCGCCAGCTCGTCCTTCTCCGTCACCGCGATGATCGCCTTCGAGGCCGGGTTGTTCGGCGTCGGCACGCTCTTCATCATGGGCCCGCGCCTCGGCGGCCCGGCCGAGCACCACGGCGTCATGCTCGCCGCCGCGGCCGGTCTGCTGTTCGGCGTCTGCAACCTCGGCGTCAAGGCGCTGACCGGCATCGTCGGTGCCGACGGGTTCATCGGCATCGTCCTCAGCCCCTGGACCTGGGTCGCGCTCTCGGGCTCCGCGGCCGCCTTCTACGCCTCGGCGCGCTCGCTGCAGGACGGCGATGCGATCGCCGTCATCGCCATCACCGGGACGGCCGCGAACATCGCGACGATCGCCGGCGGCATCATCGTCTTCGGCGACCCGCTGCCCGGCAGTGCCCTCGGCATCGCGGTCCAGGGTCTCGCCTTCGTGCTCGTCATCGTCGCCTCGGCGCTGACCCCCGCACCGGTGCGCGCCGCGCGCGCCGCCGCCGCCGCGCCCGCCTGATCCCGGCGCCTGTCCTTAGGGCAGCTCGCGCACGTACTCGATGAGCTCGAGCGCGAGGTCGTTCTCGGGATCGACCGCGCCGCTGCGCGTCCAGGCGTTGCGCTCGTAGAACGCCCGCGCCCGTGCCTGGCCCGACGGCGTCCACAGGCAGGCCGACGTGAAGCCGCGCTGCACCATGTCGGCGAGGATCCGGTCGTGCAGCAGGTCGGCGACGCCGCTGCCCCAGAAGTCGCGCCGCACGAAGAGGTGCGTCAGCCGCGCGACGTCCGTCCGCCGCGCGCCCTGCTCGTCGAGCTCCGGCCGCGCGGCGCCGTGCCCGGCGGGCCGGCCGTCGGTCGTGAACGCGACCGCCGACCACGACCCGTCCTTCGTGAAGCGCTGCATCATCCCGAGCAGCATCTCGGTCCGCGTCGGCGGCTCCCAGCTCGCGGCAGCCCAGGTCCGGTAGGACCCGAACCCCTGCTCGAGGTTGTCGGCCATCATCCCGAGGTCGTGCCGTCCCCCCGTCCGCACGACGAACGGCGGCGCGCTCACGGCTCGCGGGGGAGGGGTCGGGGCATCCGCGCAGGCTAGTGGTCGCCCCTGGCCGTCGCGCCCCGGCCGCCGCTGGCGTCGCACCCGTCGGCCCGACCGGGCACACTTGCCCCCGTGCCGCGCCGTCTCCTGCCCGCCGTGCTGTCCTTGCTCGCGCTCGGCGGCCTGCTCGTGTCCGTCGCGTTCGGCGACGCCGCGACGAGCCCGAAGGCCAAGGCGCCGACCGTCACGCCGGGCCTCGAGACGATCATGCAGGACGACGGCCAGCTGCTCTTCTCGACCCCCGCGGCGGCGCAGGCGGCGATCACGCGGATGGCGGCGATCGGCGTCGACCGCGTTCGCATCACCGCGAGCTGGTCCTCGCTCACGCGCAATCCGGAGTCCGACACCAAGCCCGCGAACTTCGATGCCGCCGATCCCGCCGCCTACGAGCAGGCGCGCTGGGCCAAGCTCGACGCTGCCGTCCGCGCCGTCCGCGCCGCCGGCATGCAGGTGCTCATCGACATCGGCTTCTGGGCACCGCACTGGGCGACGCACGACCCGCCCGGCCCGCGCGCGCGGACGAACATCGACCC
>DATJEE010000243.1:0-9168 GCA_035496995.1 Solirubrobacteraceae bacterium
GGTCGGCGGAGCCGCCGTCGCGATCGTGCTCGGCGTCGGAGATCGGGGACGCGTAGCCGGCGGGCGGGACCTTGCGCGGCGGGCGCCCGGCGCGCGCGGCGGCGGGCTCCGCGGCGGGCGCTGGGGTGGGGCGCGCGGCGGCCTTCGGCTTGGCCGTCGCCTTCGGCTTGGCGGCGGCCTTCGCGCCCGCCTTGCCGGCCTTCGCCGAGCCCTTGGAGGCCGTCGCGGACTTCGGCGCGGCGGCGGCCGCGGCGTCGGGGCGCGCTGCACGCTTGGCGCTGCGCCGGACCGGGCGCGAGCGCGGTAAGCTCGTCAGCACCTCGCGGTCGGAGTCCTGTCGATCGGCCATGTGCGCATGATGGCACGCGCTTTGTGCCATCCGAGCACGGGTTGTGAAACGAACCACCTCCGCGCACGTAGTATCGAGGGCGCCTGTCGTTGACTTCAGAAAGTGAAGTACCTACGCTGGCGCGCTAGAGTTTGAGGTCTAGGTTGGGCGAGGTATTGGCCCAAGGAAGACCAGCCGGCCCCCGCCCAGATGAGTACATGGGTCGATCCGTGCCCGTGCACGACGTGAAAGCGAATGCGATGTCCGTAGCCGAACTGCAAGAACTCGAAGAGATCAAGGGCCTTGTGACCAAGGGCCAGCTGACCGGTGTGCTCACGTACGCCGAGATTGCCGGCGCCGTCGCGGAGATCGACCTCGACGAGTCCGATATCGAGGAGCTTCACGGCTACCTGGAGAAGGCGGAGATCGAGCTCGTCGAGGAGATCGATCCGGCCGCTGCCGCCGCCAACGCCGTCGAGCGAGCGCCGGACAAGCGCCGGGCGCGCAAGAAGACGACGATCGACCTCAAGCCGGACATGACGACGGACTCGCTGCAGCTGTTCCTCAAGGACATCGGCAAGGTCCGCCTGCTCACCGCCCAGGAGGAGGTCGACCTCGCCAAGCGCATCGAGCGCGGTGACCTCGACGCCAAGCAGAAGATGGTCGAGTCCAACCTGCGCCTCGTCGTCTCGATCGCGAAGAACTACCGCAACCAGGGCCTGCCGTTCCTGGACCTCATCCAGGAGGGCACGCTCGGCCTCGTGCGCGCGGCGGAGAAGTTCGACTACCGCAAGGGCTTCAAGTTCTCGACCTACGCGACCTGGTGGATCCGCCAGGCGATCGCCCGCGCGCTCGCCGACAAGGCGCGCACGATCCGCATCCCGGTCCACGTCGTCGAGAAGCTCAACAAGATCGGCCGCGCCGAGCGCAAGCTCGTCACCGAGCTCGGCCGCGAGCCGACGCCGGAGGAGATCGCCGAGGTCACGGGGATCGATCCCGAGGAGGTCGACTCGATCAAGCGCTCCGCGCAGGCGCCGGTCTCGCTGGAGAAGCCGGTCGGCGACGAGGAGGAATCCGAGTTCGGCCAGTTCATCGCCGACGAGCGCGCCGAGTCGCCGTACGAGCGCGCCGCCGAGATCCTCACGAAGGAGGCGCTGCGCGAGGCGCTGGAGAATCTCTCCTACCGCGAGCGCCGCGTCCTGGAGCTGCGCTATGGCCTCGGTGGCGAGCACCCCCGCACGCTCGACGAGGTCGGCCGGACGTTCAACGTCACGCGCGAGCGCATCCGCCAGATCGAGAACCAGTCCTTGAAGAAGCTGCAGTCGTTGGCCGAGGCTCAGAAGCTTCGAGACGTCGCCTAGGTAGGCGACCGCGCCCGAGCACTGTTCGACGGGGCCCCGCGGGGTCCCGTCGTCGTTTCAGGAGCAGCCACATGCAACGTGAAGCACCGCACGCGACGCAGCTGACGGTCCAGGGCACGCAGGTCCCGAAGCTCGGGTTCGGCACCTGGCAGATCACCGGCGACGCGTGCGCCGCGGCGGTGCGCGACGCGCTCGAGCTCGGCTACCGGCACATCGACACCGCCCGCGCGTACGGCAACGAGGCCGAGGTGGGGCGGGGGATCGCGCAGTCGGGCGTCGAGCGCGGCCACGTCTTCGTCACGACGAAGGTCTGGTACACCGACCTGCGCCCGGCCGACGTGCGCGAGTCGGTCGAGGGCTCGCTGCGCGACCTGGGCACCGACCACGTCGATCTCCTGCTCGTGCACTGGCCGAACCCCACCGTGCGGCTGGCCCAGACGCTCGGCGCGATGACCGCGCTGCAGGAGGAGGGCAAGGTCAGCCACCTCGGCGTCGCGAACTTCCCGGGCCGGCTCGTCGAGGCGGCGCTCGAGCACGCGCCGATCATCTGCAACCAGGTCGAGTACCACCCCTACCTCGGCCAGGCCGACCTGCTCGAGCGCGCCCGCGAGCACGACCTCATGGTCACGGCCTACTCGCCGCTCGCGCACGGCCGCGTTCCGCGCGATCCCGTGCTGCGGGCGATCGGCGCGGCGCACGGCGCGACGGCGAGCCAGGTCGCGCTGCGCTGGCTGCTCGACCAGCCGCGCGTCGCCGCCATCCCGAAGGCCTCCACCCACGAGCATCGCGCCGCGAACCTCGACGTCTTCGACATCGAGCTCAGCGAGGACGACCACCACCGCATCGCGGGGCTCGAGCGCGGGCTGCGCACGGCGGACCCGTCATGGGCGGTCTGGGACTGACGCGCCCCGGCCATTCGTCCACCGCGCTCATCGGACGTCACGCGGGGCCGACCGGCGACCGATGCCGACGACGTGTTCGACATCGACAACGCCCTCTGCACGCTCGTCGCGCTGGGTGGCTCCGACCTGCATCTGAAGATCCAGGTCCCGCCGCTGACGCGCGTCGACGGAGAACTGCGCCCGATCGAGGGCGCCGACGCCCTCACCCCCGCCGACACCGAGACGGCGGTGCGCGCGATGCTCACCGACCCCGTGAAGCTCAAGGAGCTCGCCGACGAGCACGAGGTCGACTTCTCGTACTCGATCTCCGGCGTCGCGCGCTTCCGCGTCAACGCCTTCCGCCAGCGCGGCGCGCTGAGCCTCGTCTGTCGCGCGATCCCCCACACGATCCGCACGGTCGCCGACCTCATGCTGCCGCCGGTCGTCACCGACCTCGCCGACGAGGAGCGCGGGATCATCCTGCTCACCGGCACGACCGGCTCGGGCAAGTCGACGACGCTCGCGGCGATGATCGATCACATCAACACGAACTACGCCAAGCACGTCGTGACGATCGAGGACCCGATCGAGTTCCTGCACCGCGACAAGCGCTCGGTCATCAACCAGCGCGAGGTCGGGATGGACACGCTCTCCTTCAAGCGCGCGCTGCGGCGCGTGCTGCGCCAGGACCCCGACGTGATCCTCATCGGCGAGATGCGCGACGAGGAGACCGTCCACACGGCCCTCAGCGCGGCCGAGACCGGCCACCTCGTGCTCTCGACCGTCCACACCGTCGACGCCGCCGAGACCGTCAACCGGATCATCGACTTCTTCCCGCCGCACATGCACCAGCAGGTCCGCGCGATGCTCGCCGGCACGCTGAAGGGCGTCATCTCCCAGCGGCTCGTGCCGTCGACCGACGGCGGCCGCGTCGCGACCTGCGAGATCCTGCGGATGACCGGCCGCGTGCGCGACATGATCATGGACCCGCTGCAGACCGGCCGCCTGACGGAGGTCGTCGGCGAGGGCGCGTACTACGGCATGCAGACGTTCGACCAGGCGCTGTTCGCGCACGTCAAGGCCGGGCGCGTCGACGTCGAGCACGCGATGAAGGCCGCTTCGAGCCCGCACGACTTCAAGCTCCTGCTCGCCGCCGACGGGCGCCGCGGGACGACGATGGACGACGTCGCGCAGGCCGAGACCCAGCGCGCCGCCTGAGCCCGCCTGAACGGAGGACAATCGCGCTTGCCCGCGGCCACACGCGGGCATTAGGCTGGCCGCCATGCGCAGGCAGCTGCGGTATGCCGGGATCGGCGCGGTGGCCGCCGCCGCCGGGGTCGGCGCGGCCGTCGCGGCGGGGGCCGCAGGCGGCGACGCCGGCGTCCGCGCCTGCGCCGTCAAGACGTCGGGCAAGATCGTCGCCCGCGGTGCCGACGGCTGCGCGCGCGGCGCGATCGCGATCACGATCAGCGGCGACGCGTTCAAGAAGGCCCGCGGCGGGACGCTGACGATCAACGGCGTGGCGTTCAAGAAGGGCAGCGGCAAGACGCTGACCATCAACGGCGTGCCGTTCACCAAGAGCCGCGGGGGGACGCTCACGATCAACGGCGTGGCGTTCAAGAAGAGCAGCGGCGGGACCCTGACGATCAACGGCGTCGCGTTCAAGGGCGGTTCGGGCAAGACGCTGACGATCAACGGCATCCCGTTCTCCGGCAGCGGCGGCGGCCCGGCCGGACCGATCGGGCCGATCGGGCCCGCTGGACCAGCCGGCGCCGGTGCGGCGCGTTCGGGCCCGCCGGTCGAGGTGGCCGGGCCGGTGAACGCCGTGCTCGGTGCCGATGCCGTCAACCTCGCGTCGGCGCCGCTGACCGTCAGCGACGGCACGGCGCATCGCGTCCTGCTCGCCGGTGGCTTCGACGCCGACTGCGGCGCCTGCCCGTCGCCGGCCCAGGGCGTCTACGACGTCATCCGCGACGGTGGCGGCGCGCTGTTGACCCGCCGCCTGCCGCAGTTCTCGGCGGCCGCCATCACGAGCATGTCCGGCGCGTTCAGCGAGGTCGTCGACACCCCCGCGGTCTGCGGGCCGTGCACGTTCACCCTGCGCCTGCGCGCGGCCGGGGCCGGCGGCGCGGGCGGCGCGAGCACGATCGCGGCGACGGCGATCCGGCTGGCGGTCGTCGACCTGGGCCCGGCCGCTGCAGGCTGAGCCCGAGCTGACCCGCGCTCCGTCCAGGCGGGGCGCTTCATTGTGTAAAGTGTTGCGACATGGACGACACATGTCCCGTCTGTCGCACAGCCGAGATCGTCTGCGGGAAGTGGACGCTCCTGCTCATCCGCGACCTCTCCGAGGGCCGCTCGCGCTTCTGTGAGCTCGAGCGCTCGCTGCAGGGCATCAGCCCGCGGACGCTGTCGCTACGGCTGCGCGCGCTGGAGGAGGAGGGCATCGTCGAGCGCGACACGTTCCCCGAGGTGCCGCCGCGGGTCGAGTACCAGCTGACGGAGAAGGGCCGTGCGCTGCTGCCGATCATCGACGACATGCGCAGCTACGGCGCCCGCTGGCTAGGTGCGGACTGTGCTGACCTCGCGCCCGCCGCCGCGGCGGTCGACGCCGCTGCCGCCGCCGCTGCCTGACGTCGCCGAGGCCGGCCTGCGAACGGCCTCGCGGCCACGGGCGTTGCGCCGCCGCGCCCACTCGATGACGGGCCGCTCGATCGCGACCCAGCTCAGCGCCGACACGGCGACGACCGGGCCGAGCGCGGTCAGCGTCCCGAGGACGGGGTCCAGCGGCAGCAGCCCGTGTCCGCGCATGAACAGCAGCACGGGGACGTGCCAGAGGTAGAAGCCGTAGGAGATCGCGCCGAGCCCTGACAGCAGGCGGCTGCCGAGGATGCGGCTGCTCGGCGTCGCGGCGACCGTCGCGATGATGATCGCGAAGCCGACGGCCGACGGCAGGTCGCGCAGGATCGAGAAGGTGTTGCCGACGTCCAGGCCGTTGGCGGGCACCGCGGCCTTCGTCGTGGCGTCGGCGAGGACGAGCGCCAGGCCGGCGACGAGCAGGGCGCGCCGCGACCCCGGCCCGATCGCGCTGCGCGCGTGTGCGGCGATCGCGCCGAGCATGCCGACGGCGAAGTACGGCAGCATCGCGGCGAGCGTCTTCGTGTACGTCATGCTCAGCCCGCGGCCGGCGATCGCCCAGTTGTACGAGATCCCGAGCACGAGCAGCGCGAGCGGGACGAGCGCCTGTGCGCGCCGGCTGCGCGGCAGGCGCAGAGCGAGCCAGCCCGCGACCGGCAGCAGGAGGTAGAACCCGACCTCGACCGCCAGCGACCACATCGGCGGGTCGAGCTTCATGACGCTCGACGCCGAGAAGTTCTGGCCGAAGACGAAGAACAGCGGCAGCTCGCCGGCCGGCGGGAGGCGCACGCCGGGCGTCCCGGCGAGGCCCCAGAGCAGCACGATCGAGCCGATCAGCGCGGCGTAGTAGGCCGGCGCGATGCGCGCGACGCGGGAGAGCGCGTAGCGGCGCACGTCGGGCGCCCTGCGCCCGTCGAGGGCGGCGGCGTACCAGGGGCGCGAGAGCAGGAAGCCCGACAGGACGAAGAACAGCACGAGGCCGAGCCTGAGCTCCTCGGCGGCGTAATCACCGAACGACGAGCGGTTCGACGCGTCCGGCAGGGGCATCGTGTACAGCCATCCGTGAAAGAGGAAGACCGTCAGCGCAGCGAGTCCGCGCAGGCCGTCCAGCGATGCCAGCCGTCCGTCGTGCTTCGTCTGCGAGACCCCCGGCGTCGCGCTGACGGCGGGTGCATGCATCCGCGACGAATGCTACCCAGCCGCGTGCGCGGCTACGCGGCCTGACACCATGGCGCCATGACCCACGGCGCCCACAGCGGCTGGCTCGAGCATGCGCACCTCGTCCTGCGGGGCGCGGGGCTGCGCGCGAGCGCGGGCCGCAGCGCCGTCGTCGAGCTGCTCGGGCGACAGAGCTGCCTGCTCACGGCGCAGGAGATCGCCGACGGCCTGCGCGACGAGGGCAGCGCCGGCTCGACGGCCACGGTCTACCGCGCGCTGGAGACGCTCTACGAGCTCGGCCTCGTGCGCCGCTTCGACGCCGACGGCGTCGCGCGCTACGAGCCCGTCGACCCGTCGGGCGACCACCACCACCACATCGTGCTCGAGGACTCCGGCGACGTCGTCCCGTTCGAGGACGCCGAGCTCGAGCGCGTCATCGACGGCCTCGGCGAGCGGCTCGGCATGGTCATCACGAGCCACGACGTCATCCTGCGCGCCCGCCCGCTGGACTCCGCGGGCTGAGCCCGGGGCTGAACGCACGCGTGCAGCGAGCAGGAGGGCGCGGCGCCGGGGCGAACGCTGCGGACCATGCGCCACCGCCCGCTGCACGCCGCTCTGAGCACGTTCGCCGAGGAGGCTGCATGGCAGCTCACCGAGGAGACCGCCGACGGTGCCGAGGTGCCGTTCGAGATCATCGAGTCGCGCGGCGCCCGCCGTGACACGCCGCTGTACTGCTACCGGTCGCTGACGGAGAACTACATCCGCGATCGCGTCGGCGTGCTCGAGCGGCTGCCGTCCTACCCCGCCGCCGTCCGCGCGCTCGCCGCGCTCGACGGCGTCGGCGACTACCTGCGCGCCCAGGGCGAGCCGCGCGTGCCCGTCGAGGCCCGCGACCGCGCCGACGCGGCCCTGAAGGTCTTCGTCAGCCGCGTCTTCAGCGAGGCGACGGAGTTCGTCATCACGCCCGAGCGCCTCGACCGCGCCTACACCGAGCTCGAGGACTCGCTGCTCGACGGGCGGGCGGCGGCGGTCGTCGTCGTGCCGGTCCTCGGCCTGCGCCTGGAGTCGGCGGAGGTGCCGCTCGGCCAGGGGCTCGCGCTCGTCTGCGGCGACGAGCTCGCCGGGGCGCCCCCCGAGGCGGTCTGGCCCGCCGGCAGCGACATGCCCTCGGTGCTCGCCTGCCTGACGCTGACCAACGACGCCGGCGCCGCGTCACCGATGAGCGAGGCGACGGTGCGCTTCCGCCGCCTGCTCACCGCGCTGCGCCTCTACGACCCGGTGCGGGTCGCCCTCGGGCCCGTCGCCTGGGAGCGCACCGGGGCCGGGCCGTGGTCGATCGGCGACCTCGGCACGGGCGGGCGCCCGCGCGGCGTGCTGACGATCCCCGAGGCGGCCGAGGACGAGCTGCGCGCGTTCTGCAACCTCGTCGCCCGCCGCACGCCGCGCGGGGGCGAGATCGCCTGGGCGCTGCGCCGCTACGAGCTCGGCTGCGAGCGCCCGAGCGCCTACGAGGCACTCACCGACCACCTGCTCGCGCTGCGCGCGCTGCTCGAGCCCGAGGGGCCGCAGAGCGGGCGCCTCGCCGGGCGCGTCGCGGTGCTGTGCGCGCCCGCGGACCAGCGCGTCCGCGTCACCGAGCGCGTCGCGCACGCCGTGTCGATGGAGCGCGCGATCGTCGCGGGCCTCGCGCCGGTCGACGGGGGCGTCGAGGCGCCGCTGGCCGACGTCGCGAGCCACCTGCGCGCGCTGTTGCGCGACGTCCTCTGCGGGCACCTGGACTCCGACCTGCGCGGGGTCGCCGACCAGCTGCTCGCCGAGTCCAGCGCCGCCGCCTGACGCGCCAGACTGGGCGGACATGCCCGAGCCCGGCCAGCCGCGACGCCGCCGTCGCGCGCGGATCGCCGACGCGCTGATCTGGGGGACGCTGCTCGGCGCGTCCTCCGGCGCCGTGCTCGGCGCGGCGATCGACGGCGTCGGCGCGGTCGCGGGAGCGCTGGCGGGCATCCTCGCGACCGTCGGCGCCGAGGTCGCGGGCCGCGTCGTCCAATCGCGGCGCGGCGGGCCGCCGCCGCTGGCGAACCGGATCCTCGCGAGCGCCCTGCTCATGGCGCTGCTCGGCGCCGCCCTCGGGCTCGTCGCCGGCGAGGACGCGACGCTGTTCGTCGCGATCGCGAGCGGTGTCGTCACCAGCCTGCTCGGCCTGCGCCCGCTGAAGCTCGCGCTCGGGATCGCGACGGGCGCCGCCGTCGGGCTGCTCGCGCCGGACCTCGCGCCCGCGGTCGCGGCGGCCGCCGTCACGGTCGCCTACCGCACGATCGCCGCGATCGTCTACCGCAACCGCCCGCTCACGCGGATCATGGCCGAGGAGGTCCCGGCGGCGGAGCTGCTGTACGTCGTGCCGTTCGAGGCGCGGACGAAGGTCGTCGGCGCCGACTACGTCGAGCAGCTCGCGAGCGTCCGCGGGGGGACGTTCCGCCGCAACCTCCCGGACGTCGGGATCCTCGCCTCGCTCGACGATCTCGCCGGCCCGACGTTCGACCCCGCCCGCGTACACCCGCTGATCCGCGAGTTCTACGAGCACACGAGCCGCTTCAAGCTCTCGATCGTGCCGGAGTGGCGGCCGTGGGTGAAGCCCGCCTACGAGCTCTTCAAGCGCTTCGTCGCCCAGCCGCTCGGCCAGGCCCAGATCCCGTCGAACATCGAGGAGGCCCAGCGCGGGATGGTCAGCACGATCGACACGATCGACCTCGACGGCGACGACGAGATCGACATCCGCGGCTGGATCCGGACGTTCGCCGACACCGGC
>DATJEE010000244.1:0-5878 GCA_035496995.1 Solirubrobacteraceae bacterium
CGTCGCCGACAGCCCGGGCGGCGCCGCCGCGCCGCGGGCGACGTTGCGCTCGGGCCGCGACGTCGCGCTGCGGCCGGCCGCGAGCAGCGCCGCGCGCCCGAGGTCGCCGGCCGACGGGTAGCGGTCGGACGGGTCCTTGGCGAGCGCGCGCGCGACGACGCCCTCGAACTCCGGCGGGACCGACTCGCTCGGCGGGGGCGCGTTGAGGTGCGCCCACAGCGTCGCCTCGTCGGACTCGCCGACGTACGGCGCGTTGCCGGTCAGGGCGTAGACGAGCAGGCAGCCGAGCGCGTAGACGTCGGTGCGCGCGTCGACGCGGCCGCCGCGGATCTGCTCGGGGGCGACGTAGCCGAGCGTCCCGACCCAGCCGCCGGCCCGGCTGAGCCCGCCGCCGTCGGTCGTCGCCGAGCGCTTCGTCAGGCCGAAGTCCGTCAGGTAGGCGTGGTCGTCGTCGCCGAGCAGGACGTTCGCCGGCTTGACGTCGCGGTGCACGAGCCCGTGGGCGTGCGCGGCGTCGAGCGCGGCGCCGACCTGGGCGACGATGTGCGCCGCGCGCTCGGGGTCCAGCGCGCCCTGCGCCCGCACGAGCGCCCGCAGGTCGGGCCCGTCGATGAAGCGCATGACGATGAACAGAACGCCGTCGCGCTCGCCGGCGTAGTAGACGGGGATGACGTTCGGGTGCTCGATCGACGCCGCGGCCTTGGACTCGGCGACGAAGCGGCTGCGGAAGTCGGCGTCGTCGGCGAGCGCCGGGGTGATGACCTTCAGCGCGACGATCCGCTCGAGCCCGATCTCCCTCGCGCGGTAGACGACGCCCATTCCGCCGCGTCCGGCGAGCCCCTCGATCCGGTGTTCGAGGAAGACGTCCCCTGCTTTGAACTCCGGCATGTAGGCGTCACTTCTAGCGGGTCGGAGACCACGCCGGTGCTGGGCGTTACTCAAACAGGCGCTCGACGAACCGGTCGGGCGCGCCGAGGAAGGCGCGCATGAGCCGCACCGGCTCGGCGTCGTCGTAGGCGACCGGCTCGACGCCCGCGCGCCCGCACTCGTAGATCAGCGCGCCCGGATAGGCGAGCACGATCGGAGAGTGCGTCGCGACGACGAACTGCGAGCCGGCGCGGACGAGCTCGTCCATGCGTCGCAGGAACGTCAGGCAGTTCTGCGGTGACAGCGCCGCCTCGGGCTCGTCGAGGAGGTACAGCCCGTCGGGGCCGAAGCGGTTGATCAGGACCGCGAGGAACGACTCGCCGTGGGACTGCTCGTGCAGCGACCGCCCTCCGTAGGCCTCGAAGCGGTCGCCGCTGGGCGGAGGCGGCAGGTTCTCGAGGTACGTCGCGTTCGTGTAGAGGCTCTCGGCGCGCAGGAAGAAGTCGGTCCGCGGGCGTCTGGCGCCTCGCACGAGCCGCAGCGCGCCGCCGAGCTCGGAGTGCGATGCGCGCGTCGAAACGTCGAAGTTGCGCCCGCCGCCCTCAGGATTCATCCCGGCGGCGACGGCGATCGCCTCCACGAGCGTCGACTTGCCGCTGCCGTTCTCGCCCACGAGGTACGTCACGTGCGCGTGCAGCGCGAGGCCGGCGGCGCCGGCGAGCGCGCCGATCACCGGCAGGTCCCACGGATAGCCGTCGCGCTGCTCGCCCTCGAGCGGCGGCAGCAGCGCGGCCGAGCGGATGAACGGCTCGGGGTCCATCGGCTGGACCCTACGTGGCGCGGTCGCACTCGCCTCTATCCCGACCGCGCTGGTAGGTTTAAGCGACCGTGTTCTTCACGACCAAAGCCGAGTACGGCGTGCGCCTGCTCATCGAGCTCGGGCGCCAGCCCCAGGACCAGCCGATCTCGCTGAAGGCGATCGCCGACGCCGAGAACCTCCCGCTCGCGTACCTCGAGCGCATCGTGGCGCTGCTCAAGCGCGCCGACCTCGTCGAGTCCACGCGCGGCGCGCACGGCGGCTACCAGCTCGCCCGCGCCGCCGAGGACATCGTGATGGACGAGGTGGTGCTCGCCCTCGAGGGCTCGCTCGCGCCGATGGAGTGCTTCGTCGACGACCGCAGCGACGACGGCCGTGTGCTGTGCTCCCACCACGACGACTCCGGCCGCGGCTGCGCGACGAAGCTTCTCTGGACGCGCGTACAAGTCGGCGTCCTGCGGACGCTGTCACAGACGACGCTCGCCGAGCTCGTGGAGTTCCAATCCGGCAAGGTTCCGCCCGCGCGCGAGCCCGCACCGGCGCCGTCCCCCGTCTGATCCACCAACCGTCAAGCATCCGAAACCAGAAGCCAAGGAGACCATGCCCGAGCTCGAGATCCGCAACCTCCATGTTCAAGCCGAGGACAAGCAGATCCTCAAGGGCGTCAACCTCGTCACGAAGCCCGGCGAGATCCATGCGCTGATGGGCCCCAACGGCTCCGGCAAGTCGACGCTCGCCAACGCGATCATGGGGCACCCGAGCCTCGAGGTCACCGAGGGCCAGATCCTCTTCGGCGGCGAGGACATCACCGAGGCCGACCCCAACGAGCGCGCCCAGATGGGCCTCTTCATGGCCTTCCAGTACCCCGTCGCGATCCCCGGCGTCACGATCACGAAGTACCTGCGGATGGTCATGAACGCCCATCGCGAGGCGCGCGGCGAGCCCGACGTATCGCTGAAGGAGTTCCGCAAGACCGTCGAGGCCGCGATGGAGCTCGTCAGCGTCCCGCGCGAGTTCAGCTCCCGCTACCTCAACGAGGGCTTCTCCGGCGGCGAGAAGAAGCGCCTGGAGATCCTCCAGCTCGCGCTCCAGCAGCCGAAGCTCGCGATCCTCGACGAGACCGATTCGGGCCTGGACATCGACGCGCTGAACGTCGTCGCGCACGGCGTCAACACCGTCGCCGCCGGCTCGGACATGGGCATCCTCATCATCACCCACTACCAGCGCATCCTCCACATGATCACGCCGACCCGCGTCTCGATCATGTTCGACGGCCGGATCGCCACCGAGGGCGGCCCCGAGCTCGTCGACCGCCTCGAGGCCGAGGGCTACGCGCAGATCCGCGAAGAGGTCGGCTCGGCCGCATAGTGGTGAGCACCCTCGCCGACACACCGCTCGCCACGGACTTCCCCTGCCTGCAGCGGGAGGGGATCGTGTACCTCGACTCGGCTGCGACGTCGCAGACGCCGCAGCCGGTCATCGACGCGATGGACGACTACTACGTCGCCCATCGCGGCACCGTGCACCGCAGCGTCTACGCGCTGGCGGCGGAGGCGACGGAGCTCTTCGAGGGCGCCCGCGACCGGATCGCGGCGTTCATGAACTGGCCCGCGGAGTGCACGATCTTCACGAAGAACGCGACCGAGGCCCTGAACCTCGTCGCGTACTCGTGGGGGCGCGCGAACGTCGGCCCCGGCGACACGGTCGTCACGACGCAGCTCGAGCACCACTCGAACTTCGTCCCCTGGCACATGCTCTGCCGCGAGACGGGCGCGAACTTCGAGATGGTCGAGGTCGACGACGAGGCGCAGCTCGACCTCGCGCAGCTCGACGCGCTGCTGGCCACCGGCACGGTGAAGCTCGTCGCCGTCGGCCACGTCTCCAACGCCGCCGGGACGATCAACCCCGTCGCCGAGATCGTCCGCCGCGCGCACGCCGCGGGTGCGGTGGTCGTCGTCGACGGCTCACAGGCCGTCCCGCAGCTGCCGGTCGACCTCGCGGAGATCGGCGCCGACTTCTACGCCTGGACCGGGCACAAGCTCTACGGCCCGACCGGCGTCGGCGTCCTGCACGGGCGCAAGGAGATCCTCGACGCGATGCCGCCGTTCCTCGGCGGCGGGCACATGATCGCCTCGGTCTCGGTGGACGAGATCCGCTGGGGACAGCTGCCGGCGAAGTTCGAGGCCGGGACGTCGAACATCGCCGAGGCGATCGGCCTCGGCGCCGCCGTCGACTTCGTCTCGGCGATCGGCCTGGAGAACATCCGCGAGCACGAGCGCGACCTCTGCGCCTACGCGCTGGAGCGCCTCGCCGAGATCCCGGACATCACCGTCATGGGCCCGCTGGACGCCGCGCGCCGCGGCGCGCTCGTCGCCTTCACGCTGGACATCGCGCATCCGCACGACATCGCCGAGATCCTCGGCGACGCGGGGGTCTGCGTCCGCGCCGGCCACCACTGCGCGCAGCCGCTGATGAAGCGCTTCGGCGTCGCCGCCACGACGCGGGCGTCGTTCGCCGTCCACAACACGCGCGCCGACGTCGACGCCTTCGTCGACGCCCTCGGCGAGGTCAGGAGGATCTTCCAGTGAGCATGGACTCGATCTACCGCGAGGAGATCCTCGAGCACTACAAGCGCCCCCACAACTGGGGGCACCTCGATCCGCACGACCTCTCCTTCGAGGACACCAACCCGCTCTGCGGCGACGAGCTGCGCGTCGAGATCAAGACCGACGCCGACGGCGTCATCGAGGACCTGCGCTTCTCCGGCCACGGCTGCGCGATCAGCCAGGCATCGGCGTCGATGACCTCCGACGAGGTCAAGGGCATGACGATCGACGAGCTGCTGAAGCTCGATCGCCAGTACGTCCTCGAGCTGCTCGGCATCAAGATCTCGGCGACGCGGATGAAGTGCGCGCTGCTGACGCTGAAGGTCCTCAAGGGCGCCGCACTCGGCGCCGCCGTCGACTGGGAGCCGGCGACGCCGCCGAGCGAGGCCGAGGGGGGCATCGAACGCCATCCGAACGGGGCCGATCAGCTCTGATGGCCTTCCCTCGCACATGCCATGGCGGCTATGCTGCATGATGCAAATCCGAGCGCCCAGGACGGGATTACGTCCGGCGCTTTGCTCTCCATGACCGAGACCCTTGACATCTGCCCCGTTTCCGAGCTTCCGCCCGGCGCCTCGCGCACGATCGCGTGGGAGGACCTCGAGATCGGGATCTTCAACTGCAACGGCGAGATCCTCGCGATCGAGGACCGCTGCTCGCATGACGACGGCAACCTCGCCGAGGGCGAGTTCGACCCCGAGCGCTGCACCGTCGAGTGCCCGCGTCATGGATCGCTCTTCGATCTGCGTACCGGCAAGCCCGTGACCCTGCCCGCCTACGTCCCCGTGGACACCTTCGACGTCCGCGTCGTGGACGACATGATCAAGCTGGAGGTTGAGTAACCGATATGGCAACTCCCGAGACCATCGCCGAGCAAGAGGGCCTGCAGGGCATCAACTCCGACTACACGGAGAAGTACGGCTTCCACGATGCCGAGAACTACCTCTTCAAGGCGCCGAAGGGCCTGTCGAAGGAGCTCGTCGAGAAGATCTCCGAGTTCAAGAACGAGCCGCAGTGGATGCGCGACTTCCGCCTGAAGGCGCTCGAGTACTTCTACGCGCGGCCGATGCCGACCTGGGGCTCGCCGCACCTCGCCGAGGTCGACTTCGACAACATCCACTACTTCGTCCGCGCCTCCGAGCGCGCCGAGCGCTCCTGGGACGACGTCCCCGACGACGTCAAGAAGACCTTCGACCGCCTCGGCATCCCGGAGGCCGAGCGCAAGTTCCTCTCCGGCGTCGGCGCGCAGTACGAGTCCGAGGTCGTCTACCACCAGATCAACGAGAAGCTCGAGGCGCAGGGCGTCATCTTCATGGACATGGACTCCGGGCTGCGTGAGCACGAGGAGCTCGTCAAGGAGTACTTCGCCACGATCATCCCGGCGAACGACAACAAGCTCGCCGCGCTCAACAGCGCCGTCTGGTCGGGCGGGTCCTTCGTCTACGTCCCGCCGGGCGTGCACATCGAGATGCCGCTGCAGGCCTACTTCCGCATCAACACCGAGAACATGGGCCAGTTCGAGCGGACGCTGATCATCGCCGACGAGGGCTCCTACGTGCACTACGTCGAGGGCTGCACCGCGCCGACG
>DATJEE010000245.1:0-11098 GCA_035496995.1 Solirubrobacteraceae bacterium
CCCGTCGGGGATCCTCTATCCCGGCAAGCGCTGCATCATCGGCAACGGCGTCGTCATCGACCCGAAGGTCCTGACCGGCGAGCTCGACGCACTGCGGACGCGCAAGATCGACACGAGCGGGCTGCGCATCAGCGCCAACGCGCACGTGATCATGCCCTACCACATGCTGCTCGACACGGCCGGCGAGACGAAGCTCGGCAAGCTGCAGATCGGCACGACGCGGCGCGGCATCGGCCCCGCCTACGCCGACAAGGCGGCCCGCCTCGGGATCCGGATGCAGGACCTCCTCGACGAGAAGATCCTCAAGAAGAAGATCACCGCCGCGATCGACCCCAAGCGCCTGAGCCTGCGGCCCTACATCAAGGACCCGTCGCTCGACCTGCAGGCGATGACCGAGGCCTACCTGACGTTCGGCCATCGCCTCGAGCGCCACATCGCCGACTGCGCGCGGATCGTCTGGGACGCGCTCGACGAGGACAAGCTCGTCCTCTACGAGGGCGCCCAGGGCGCGTTGCTGGACATCGACCACGGCACATATCCGTTCGTCACCTCGTCGAACCCGATCGCCGGCGCGGCCTGCGTCGGCGCCGGCGTCGGCCCGAAGGACATCCACGAGGTGTGGGGGATCGCGAAGGCCTACGTCACGCGCGTCGGCGCGGGGCCGTTCCCGACCGAGCTGCACGACGAGATCGGCGAGCACATCCGCACGCGCGGCGGCGAGTTCGGCACGACGACCGGCCGCGCGCGCCGCACCGGCTGGCTCGACATCCCGGCGCTGCGCTACGCCTCGCGCATCAACGGCCTGACGTCGCTGGCGATCACGAAGCTCGACGTCCTGTCGGGCTTCGAGAAGATCAAGGTCGCGACGAGCTACAGCGGGCTCGACGACGCGACCTTCACGGACTTCCCCTACCACCAGTCGGTGCTGCACCACTCGCGCGGCGAGTACATCGAGCTCGACGGATGGGCGGAGGACATCACGGAGTGCCGCACGCCGAGCGACCTGCCGACCGCCGCCCGCGACTACCTCACGTTCATCGCCGAGCAGATCAAGGTGCCGATCGCGCTCGTCGGCGTCGGCCCCGGCCGCGAGCAGATCATCTGGATGCAGGACCAGCCGCAGCTGGCGGGCGCCGCCGTCGCGGCCGCGGCGTAGGCGCGCGCGCCGCCCCGCGCCGCAGCGCGTCGCGGGCGATCGAGGCGGCGGCCAGCAGCGCGAGGGCGGCGAGCGTGATCTGCACGCTGACGATCCCCTCCTCGCTCCAGTAGACGTCGTCCAGGCGCAGCAGCAGCGCCGACTCGTCGAGCGTCAGCGCGACGCCCATCCCGAACGGGATCGCGAGCAACGGGTCGATCGCCTCGTCGCGCGAGATCACCGACGCGCCGCCCGCGAGGAATGCGAGCACGATCCCCGGCACGAAGTGGTGGATGTGGCGCTCGCCGACGATGACGTCGCGCATGAGCCGGCCACCGCCGCCGCGGCGGCGGATCGTGTACGTCGACAGGCGGGCGCCCGCGAACGTCAGCGAGAACGACGTGAGGAGGTTCAGCAGCGCCGTCTCGCGCGTCGTCATGCTCTCGTAGCCGGCGACCGCGACGGCGACCGTCTCGCGCACCGCGACGTCGGCGGAGTCGATCGGGTCGAGCTCGGGGTGCACCCGGACGCGCTCGCGCAGCACGCGCGCGACCTCGCCGCCGAGGACGACCGCGGTCAGGCCGAAGGCCGCGACGCCGAGCGCGACCGTCCCGCGCTCGGCCTTCATCCGGCGCCGGCGCGCCCACGGCAGCTCCACCGCACCCGGCAGCCGCAGCCGCTTGGTGTTCAGCCCCACCGCTCGAGCAGGTCCTCGTCGGGCACGTCGCGGACCATCCGCGCCGGGACGCCCATGACGACCTTGCGCGGCGCGACGTCGCTCGTGACGACGGCGCCCGCGGCGACGAACGCCTCCGCGCCGATCTCGACGCCCGGCAGCAGGACCGCGCCGCCGCCGATGCGGCAGGCGCGGCGCAGCGTCGCGCCCTGCAGCTGGAAGTCCTTCGGGTGGCGGCCCATGTGGTCGTCGTTCGTCGTCATCGCGCAGGGCCCGAAGAACACGTCGTCCTCGATGACGCTGAACGCCGTGACGTAGCCCTGCGACTGGATCCGCACCCGCGCCCCGATGCGGACGTCGTTGTCGACGCCGGTCGCCCGCCCGACCACGGTCTCGGGGCCGATCGTCGTGCGCTCGCGGACGAAGGCCTGGTCGCCGACGATGACGCCGGCGCCGATCTGCGATCCGGCGAAGATGATCGCCTGGGCGCCGACGATGACCCCGGCCTCGAGGACGAGCGGGTCGAGGTCGCCGCGCCGGGCGCTCGAGCGCTGCGCGAGCTTCGGCGCCTTGCCGAGCACCGCGTGGTCGCCGATCGTGCAGTCGTCGCCGATGACGACGCCGTCGTGGACGACGACGTGGGCGCCGAAGGTCACGTTCTCGCCGACGGACGCCGTCGGGCTGAGGACGAGTCCGGGGGCGCTGGGGACGTCCGTCATGAGCGCTGCAGCCTAGCCATCGCCGCCGCGACCCGGCCGCCGGCGTGCCCGTCGCCGTAGAGCGCGGGACGCTCGTCCGGCGCGTCGCGCGCGACGGCGGCGCGCGCGGCAGCGGCGTCGAGGTCGACGAGGACGTTCCAGCCCGTGGCGACCGTCTCGACCCACTCCGTGCTGTCGCGCAGCGTCACGCACGGCACGCCGGCGAGGTAGGCCTCCTTCTGGACCCCGCCGGAGTCCGTCAGGACGGCGCTCGCCCGCGTCAGCAGCGAGGTGAACGCGAGGTAGCCCAGGGGCGGGCGCAGGATCGTCCCGGCGGCGAGGCGGTCCAGCAGCCCGGCCGCCTCCAGGCGCGCGCGGGTGCGCGGGTGCAGCGGCAGCACGACCGGGACGTCGAGCGACAGCAGGAGGTCGACGAGCGCCGCGAGGCGGCGCGGATCGTCGACCGTGCCGGCGCGGTGGGCGGTCGCCAGGACGTAGCCGCCGGCGCGCACACCGGCCTCGTGCAGCGGTGCGTCGTCGGCGGCGGCCCGCGGCGCCAGCAGGCGCGCGACGTCGACCATGACGTCGCCGACGACCTCGACCTCGCCGGCGACGCCCTCGCGCGCGAGGTTCGCGGCGGCCGACGCAGAGGGGACGAGCAGCAGGTCGGCGAGATGGTCGGTGAGCACGCGGTTGAGCTCCTCCGGCATGGCCCGGTCGAACGAGCGCATCCCGGCCTCGACGTGGGCGACGGGGATGCGCGCCTGGGCGGCGGCGAGCGCGCCGGCGAGCGTCGAGTTCGTGTCGCCGTAGACGAGCACGGCGTCGGGGGCGTGCTCGCGCAGGAGGTCGCCGAGCGCGGCGAGCATGCGGGCGGTCTGCGCGGTGTTCGTCCCGCCGCCGAGCGCGAGCTCGATATCCGGCGCCGGCACGTCGAGCTCGCGGACGAAGATCGCCGACAGCTCGTCGTCGTAGTGCTGCCCGGTGTGGACGAGCAGCTCCTCGTGCTCGGCGCGCAGCGGCCCCGACACCGCCGCCGCCTTGACGAACTGCGGGCGGTTGCCGATGACGGTGACGACCTTCACTACGAGGGTTGCGCGAGCTCCGCGGCGATGTGCTCGCGCACGCGCTCGGCGGCCGCCGCGGACAGCGGCCCGGGCACGAGCGCGACCGGCGTGCCGTCGATCGCGTGCACGGGGTGCACCTCGCGCAGCGACGACGCGAGGAACGCCTCGTCGATCCTGCCCAGGTCGTCGAGCGTCGTGACGCGCTCCTCGACGTCGGTCACCGCGAAGAGCACGCGGCGGGTGATCGAGTCGAGGATCCGGTCCGACAATGGCGGGGTGTAGAGCTTGCCGCCGAGGCCGTAGACGAACGACGTCGTCGGTCCCTCGAGTACGCGGCCGTGCGGCGAGACGAGCAGCGCGTCGTCGGCGCCCGCCTCCTTCGCGAGGCGCGACGCGAGCATGTTGGCCGCGTAGGAGAGCGACTTGACCCCGTCGAGGATGCGCGTCGGCGAGTACGTGATCGTCGCCAGCGCGATCGTGTCGGCCAGCGGCTTGAGCGGCTCGACGAGCCCGATCCGGTGACCGCCGCGCGTGACGACGAGGCGCAGACAGCCGTCGGCGGGCTCGGCCTCGGCGAGGATCGCCTCGGCGTCCGCACGGACGGCATCGACGTCGAAGGGCAGGCGGATCGCCGCCGCGCTGTTGGCCATGCGCTCGAGATGCGGCTCGAGCGCGAACGGGCGGCCGTCGTAGAGGCGGACGACCTCGAAGACCCCGTCGCCGCGCAGCAGCCCCTCGTCGGTGACCGGGATCTGCGCCTGCGCGGCGTCCATGATCGTGCCGTCGAGGATCGCGAGCATCCCGTCAGGGTAGTCGCCCGCGCGGCCCTGCGGCCGCCGGGCCCGCTCGCGGGCGCTCAGGGATAGACCTGTCTGCCGCCGTCGTCGAGGATGACGATCGCCACCGAGGGGCAGACGCGGGCGGCCTCGAGCCAGAGGTCGTCGGGACCGTCGCCGATGACGACGGCGACGTCGTCGATGCGGAAGATCTCCGGTGCGATGTCGGCGCAGTCGCCGTGGGCGGCGCAGGCGAACTCGTCGATGCGGGCGGTGTAGGGCATGGCAATGGTCCTTTCAGGCTGCGAGAAGAGCACGGGCGGAGGGAAGTTCATGCGGGCGGTTGGCCAGCAGCACGGCGACGGGCGATCCTTCGCGCATGTACGTCACGCGAAAGTCGCGGGCAGCGAGGTCGCCGTCGATGGCGGCCTCGTCGGCGAGCGCGGCGTGCCCGAGCATCTGCAGGCGCACGTCGTAGAGGTCGCTCCAGAAGCTCGCCTGATGCGCGGCGACCGCGTCGCGGCCGAGCATCGCGCGCGCCGCGGCGGCGCCCTGGCGGCCCGCGGCCTCCCAGTGCGCCCCCGGCACGTGCGTACCGAGCACGGGGTCGAAGGTCGCGGCGGCGTCACCGGCGGCGAAGACGTCCGCGTGCGCGGTCCGGCCGCTGTGGTCGGCGCGGATGCCATCGTCGCCGAGGCCGTTGCCAGCGGTCCAGCCGACGTCGGGCCGGACGCCGATGCCGACGAGGACGTGCGCGCACGGCAGGCGCCGGCCGTCGTCGAGGACGACGCGCTCGGCACGACCCGCCCCCTCGACGCCGACGACCATCCGCCCGAGCACGACGTCCACGCCCTGGTCGCGATGCAGATCGGCGAGCCACGCGGCCATCGCGCCGCCGAGCAGCGGCAGCAGCGGCGCCGGCAGCGCCTCGACGAGCGTCACCGCGACGCCGCAGGCGCGGCCGGCGGCCGCGACCTCCTGGCCGATGAAGCCGCCGCCCACGACGACGAGCGGGCCGCGGCCGCGCAGCGCCCCGCGGAGCGCGAGCGCGTCGTCGAGCGTGCGCAGCGTCGTGACGTTCGGCAAACCGCGAAGCGGCGCCGGCAGCAGGGGGCGCGCGCCGGTGGCGATGAGCAGCCGGTCGTAGGCGATCTCGCCGCCGCCGTCGAGCGTCACCGTCCGCCGGCCCGCGTCGAGCGCGACGGCGCGCGTGCGCAGGAGCAGCTCCACGTCGTGCTCCTCGTACCACGAGGCCGGCCGGAAGCCGACGGCGTCCGCGGCGGCGTCATCGGCGAGGACGGCCTTGGAGAGCGGCGGGCGGTCATACGGGCGGTGCGCCTCGGCGCAGAGCATCCGCACGCGGCCGTCGAACCCGCTGCGGCGCAGGGTCTCGGCACAGCGCTGCGCGGCGAGCCCGCCGCCGGCGATGAGCACACCGCCGGTCATGCCGGCACCACAAGGGTCTTGCGCTCGGCGCGCCGCGGGCGCAGCCCCGCGTGGCGGATGACGAGCAGCGCGAATGCCGGGAGGACCGCAAGACCCGCGGCGGCGAGGAACCACGCCTGGCCGGCGTCGGTGCCCTGACCCAGTGCGTGCGCGATCCCCAGGAGCCAGGCCACCGCCGTGAGCCGGTGCAGACGGCGCCAGCGCTGCATGCCGATCCGCGTCCGGGCGTAGTAGGAGAGCCCGAGGATGATCATCGCCCAGCCGGCGAAGATGCCGGCGGTCATCCAGAGGCGCTGGAAGCTGCTCGCGAACGGCAGCGCGATGTCGGCGACGCTCGGGTGCAGGTAGCTGTCGCCGAGCAGCACGACGGCGTGGACGACGAGCGCGACCATCGTCGCGAGCGACAGCGCCTCGTGCGTCACGCGCATGTCGGGGCCGCGCCGCTGGACGAGGCGGCCGCCCATCATGAGCCCGACGCCGACCGAGGCGCTGGACAGCAGGAGCGCGGCCGTCCCGGCCGCGCGGCTCGTGAGCCAGAACAGATGCGTGTGGGCGGCGAGCGCGAGCATCAGGACTGGGAGGTCGAGACGGGCGTCAGCGTCGCCGAGGAGGAGTCGTCGGAGCTCGACGTCGTCGCGCTCGTCGAGGCGGTGACGGAGGAGGCGGCGGTCGTCGTCGCGGCGGTCCCGAGCGAGCCGCCGGCCGCGATCGCTCCCCAGGCGAGCACGAAGCTCGCGAGGGCGGCGGCGACGACGCGGCGGCGCAGCATCGAGATGCGGCGCGCCCGCGCCGCCAGACGCGCCTGCACCATCGCCTTCTGGTTGTCGTTGGGGGTGTTCATAGGCGCCATCCTCGATGGCGCCCATGAGCGGACCCTGGATCCTTCCTGAGAAGTTCCTGGGCGTGCGCTAGCGGCCGGCGACCCGCAGCGTCACGCGGCGGACCGGCGACCAGTTACCGGCGGCGTCGACCGCCCGGACCTGCAGCCGGTAGCGCCCGGCGTGCAGCCCGGCGAGCTTGAGGCTGAAGCGGTTGGCGCCCTTGGTCGCATGGCGCAGGATCGGCGCCATCGCCTTGCCGGCGCCGACGCGGCGGGGCACGATCCCGATCCACGCGTCCTCGCTGACGCGGACGCTCAGGCGCGCGCGGGTCCGCCCCCGCGGCAGCGTCGCGCGCGCGCCCGCGAGGCTCGGCGCCACGACATCCGCCGCGACCGGGAGCGGCACGCCCGTGGGCGGCGCAGGCGCCTTCGGGGCGGGGCTCGGCGCCGGAGCCGGTGCGCCGGCGCCCGTGACCGTCACGGTGCCGCGCATGCTCGAGTGCGCCTCGCAGACGTAGGAGAACGTGCCGGCCGTCGGGAACGTCCTGGTGAACGTGCCCGTGGCGAAGCTCGTGTTCCCCGACCAGCCCGAACCCGCAACGTCGTGGCCCGACTCGTTGAACTTCCAGGTCACCGTCTCGCCCGCAGCGATCGTCACCGCGCTCGGCCCGAACTGCTTGTTGGCGACGGTGACGGTCGCCGGCGCGGCGGCCGCCGGAGCGGCTAGGACCGCGGAGAGCCCGGCGGCGGTGAGAAGAGCACGACTGAGGGGGGTGACCATGCGACGCTCATCGGCCGCACGGGCCTGCGCCTAAACCCCGAGAAATGCCCCCGCCAGGAATCGAACCTGGAACCTTCGGATTAAGAGTCCGCTGCTCTGCCAGTTGAGCTACAGGGGCGAGTGGATCGAGGATCCTAGCCCGTCGGCGTCGTCGTCGCCCCCGGGGTCTGCTGTGCCAAGGCCGACGTCTTGAGGCCGTTGAGCGTCGTCCGCAGCGCCTTGCGGTCCTTCGCGGGCGCGAGCTGGACGGCGCGGTCGGCAGCGAGGTCGCCGCTGCGGGTGTCCTTCGCGCGATAGGCGAGCTCGGCGAGCTGGGCGTAGAGGTTCGAGTTCGGCGGCTTCGTCGCCGCCGTGACGATCTCCTTCGCACGCACGGCCTTGTCGAGCTCGTTGAGCGCGTTGGCCTCGTAGGCCTGGACCATGAACTTCGCCGTGCGCACGCTCGGCTGCTTGGGATCGAGCGCGAGGTGGCGCTGCCAGGCGTCGCTCGCGAGGCGCAGGCGATCGAGGCCGGCCTGCGTGTACGTCCCGGCCGTCGTGAGCTCGTCGATTCCGGCGCGCTGGAAGCGCAGCGCCGCGAGGGTCGCCCACGGCGCCGGATCCTTCGGCCGCGCCTTCGTCGCCGCGATGGCGCTCTTGATGCGCTTGTCGATCCCCGAGGTCGCGCTCTGGCCGCCGGAGCTGCCCGAGATCGCGTCGAAGAGGCCGCCGCTCGAGGAGCTGCCGATGCCGAACAGGACGAGGCCGCCACCCATGAGGATGGCAAGCGACAGGTAGATGGCTTGCACGGTGCGGCGACGGCCGCGTCCGCGCAGGTCGAACAGCATCGGCGATCAGTCCTTTGGTTCGGGATCTTGCAGCTTAGGCGGATCGGGGTGGTCGGCGCTCACGTCGGCCTCCGCGTCCGGGGCTCCATCGTAGGCATCATCGGCACCTTCCTCGTCATCGGCGTCGTCGACCGCGGGCTTGATGCGGTCGATCCAGCGGGCGAGCAGGATGCTCAGCTCGAAGAGCACGATGAGCGGGGCCATCGCGAGCGTCATCGTCACGGGGTCGGGCGTCGGCGTCGCCACGGCGGCGAAGATCGAGATCGCGAGGATGACGTAGCCGCGGTTCTTCGCCAGCTGCTTGGGCGTGAAGATCCCCAGGCGCGTGACGGCGAGCACGCCGACGGGGATCTGGAACAGCAGGCCGATGCCCGCGACGAAGAGCACGGCGAACTTGAAGTACGTGTTCGCCTGCAGCAGGTTGTTGAACGAGTCCGCGTTGAAGTTCTGCAGGAAGTTCACGGCGCGGTCGAGCACGACGAAGTACCCGAACGCGACGCCCGCGACGAAGAGCGCCGGCACCATGAGCATGAGCGGGAGCGCGACCTTGCGCTCCCGCGGGCTGAACGCGGGCAGGATGAAGGCGTACGCCTGGTAGAGCAGCATCGGCATCGCCAGCAGCAGCGCCGAGTAGAACGCGATGGTGATCGTCGCCGTGAACGGCTCGGTCACGCCGAGCGTCACGAGCGTGGACTGCGAGGACCGCGGCGCCGCGCGCGCCGCCGCGGCGGCCTGGCGCCCGGCGGCCGCGAGCGCGCGCGAGCTCGCGGCGATGGCGGCCCGCTGCGTCGCCGTGACGTTGTCGGCGGCCGCCAGCGCGTCGAAGGTCCTCGCCGACGCCGACAGCGCCGGCGCGAGCGTCCGGTAGGCCCGGACCTGCTGCTGGACGAAGAACGCGGCCTGCTGGTCGGGATCCTTGCTCGTCGCACTCGCCTTGTCGGAGCTGTGCGCGTCGCGGACGGGCTTCGTGACGACGTCGAGGATCGCGTTGTTCTGCCAGAAGCAGACGCTGAAGCACGCCAGCAGCGTGACGATCGAGATGATGAGCCGCTTGCGCAGCTCGGACAGGTGATCGACGAGGCTCAGCCGGTCCTCGTGACCGATCGGCCGCAGCACGGTTCCCATGTGGGAGGTCTGGCGCGCGGGTCAGCCGCCGGTGCGGCTGACGGCGTCGTCCGGCTTGGCCGGATCATCGGTCGGCGCCGGGCTCAGCGCGGAGGGTTCGTCGTCGTCGTCCGACTTGCCCGTGATCGAGTCCTTGAACTCGCGCATGCCCGTGCCGAGCGACTTGCCGAGATCGGGCAGCCGCTTGGGCCCGAAGATCACGAGCGCGATGACGAGGACGATGACGAGTTCGAGTGGACCGATGCCGAGCGGCATGGATGCTCCAGGGGTCGGGTCGACAGAGGGTAGCGCGACGGACAGGCGCGGACGACGCACCGAGCAGGCCACAAGAGTGTTCAAGTTCCCAACTGGCGTGCCGATGAGTGGGTCATGCAGGAGTTCGAGCAAAGTCCGCAGCCGGATCACAAGCAGTACGTGCGCAAGGTGACGCTTCCCTCCGGAAAGACCATCGAGGTCATTTCGTTCGAGGACCATCCGACGACGGCCCCGGCGGACCTGCACGTCTGCCCCGAATGCGCCTCCGAGCTCGTCTACCCCGTCGACTGGCAGGAGGCCGGGCGCACGAGCTGGGAGGTCAGCCTGCGCTGCCCCAACTGCGAGTGGGCGCACACCGGCACGTACGGCGAGGAGACGATCCAGCACTTCGACGAGACGCTCGACCACGGCACCGAGGAGCTCGTCTCCGACCTGCGCGAGCTGACCCGTTCGAACATGGAGGACGACGTCGCGCGCTTCATCGCGGCGCTGACCGCCGACTACGTCCTCCCCGAGGACTTCTAGGCCCTACGCCCGCCGGTCGACGACGGAGTCGGCCACGAGGTCCAGCGCGACGCGCTGGGAGTCCTCGAGCGCCAGCCGCGCGAGCTCCTGCTTGGCCTCGGCGACGATCTGCAGCGCCTGCTCCGTCGCGTCCGCGGTCGCTCCCGTGGCCTCGATGCGGGCGCACACCGCCGCCGCCTGGTCGGGCGTGACGATGCTTCGCAGGTCGATGTCCGCGAGCGTGCCGTCGCGCTCGCGGGCGAGGATGAGCGGGAGCGTGACGGTGCCGTCGAGCAGGTCGGTCCCGCGGTGCTTGCCGGTGCGCGCGGCGTCCCCCGATACGTCGAGGACGTCGTCGAGGATCTGGAAGGCCAGGCCGATCCGGCGCCCGAACGCGCCGAGCGACGCGACGATCGCGGCGTCGGCCCCGGCGGCCAGGGCGCCCAGCCGGCACGAGGCCTCGAAGAGCCGCGCGGTCTTCAGCTCGCAGCGGTGCAGGTAGCGCTCGATCGCCACCGCCCCGTTCCAGGCGTCCTCGCGCTGCAGCAGCTCGCCCTCGGCGAGCGCCGACCCGGCGTGCGAGAGCGTCCGCACGGCCTCCAGCGAGCCGGTCGCGACGAGCTCGGAGAACGCGCGCGAGAACAGCAGGTCTCCGGTCGCCGTCGCCATCTCGCGGCCGGCGGTGGCCCAGACCGTCGGGACGCCGCGCCGCAGCGCGGCGGCGTCGAGCACGTCGTCGTGGACGAGCGTCGCGCTGTGGACGAGCTCGACGGCGACGCCCGCGCGCACGAGGCCGTCGCCCGACGGGTCCTCCCAGCCTTCGGGCGGGCCGGCCGCCACGAGGACCAGCAGCGGGCGAAGCCGCTTGCCGCCGGCCGCGATCGTCGTGCCCGCATGGCCCGCCAGGACGGGCCCGTGGCCGTCGGCCAGGACGCCCAGGCGCTCCTCGATCCGGCGCAGGACGAGCGGGACGTGCGCGCCCGCGGCC
>DATJEE010000246.1:0-12846 GCA_035496995.1 Solirubrobacteraceae bacterium
CGTTCGGGATCGAGGTCGGCGCCCGCAACGCCGAGGCGATCCGCGGCGCCCAGGTCGTCATCGCGCAGCTCGACGGCCAGGAGGTCGACGCCGGGACGGCGGCGGAGGTCGGCTACGCCGCGGCGCTCGGGCTGCCGTGCCTCGCGGTGCGCAGCGATCTGCGCCGAAGCGGCGAGCCGGGCATGCACGTCAACCTCCAGCTCGAGGCGTTCGTCGTGCTCTCCGGCGGCTTCGTCGCCGGCTCGCTGGAGGAGCTCGTCGCGCGGTTGGCGGCGCTGCGCGGCGCCGCCCGCCTGCTCTAGCTCTGGCTCTGGCTCCGGCTCTGGCCCGCCGCGCTGCGCAGGAGGTACGCGCGCACGAAGCCGTCGAGGTCGCCCTCGAGCACGCGGTTGGCGTCGCCGACCTCGTGGTCGGTGCGGTGGTCCTTGACCATCGTGTACGGGTGCAGGACGTAGGAGCGGATCTGCGAGCCGAAGTTCACGTCCTGCGCGTCGCCCTTCTCGCGGGCCAGTTCCTCCATGCGCGTGCGCTCCTGGAGCTCGACGAGCTTGCCGCGCAGGACCTTCATCGCCGTCTCGCGGTTCTGCGTCTGCGAGCGCTCGTTCTGGCACTGCACGACGATGCCGCTCGGGCGGTGCGTGATGCGCACGGCGGAGTCGGTCTTGTTGACGTGCTGGCCGCCGGCGCCGGAGGCGCGGTACGTGTCGACCTGCAGATCGTCGCTGTCGATCTCGATCTCGCCGGCGTCCTCGATGACGGGCGCGACCTCGACGCCGGCGAACGACGTCTGGCGGCGGTTGGCGGAATCGAACGGCGACAGGCGCACGAGCCGGTGCACGCCCTTCTCGGCGCCGTAGAGGCCGTAGGCGTTGTCGCCGCTGACGCTGAACGTCGCCGACTTGATGCCGGCCTCCTCCCCCGCGGTCGCCTCGAGCAGCTCGACCTTGAAGCCGCGCTTCTCGGCCCAGCGCATCTCCATCCGCAGGACCATCTCCGCCCAGTCCTGGGCGTCGGTCCCGCCCGCGCCGGCGTTGACGGTGACGAGCGCGTCGCCGGCGTCGTAGCGGCCGGAGAACAGCCGCTGCTCCTCGAGCGCGGCCAGGCGCCGCTCGACGGGCGCGAGCTGGCCCTCGAGCTCGGCGGCGATCTCGGCGTCGTCCTCGGCCATCTCGGCGAGGCTCGCGAGGTCCTCGACGTCGCTCTCCAGCCCCTGGAACTCCTCCAGCCGGCGCCCGGTGCGGGCGTGCTCGGCGCTGACCTTCGCGGCCTGCTCCTGGTCGTCCCAGAAGCCCGGGGCCGACATCCGATCCTCGAGTTCGGCGAGCCTTTCGCTCAGCTTGGCCGGGTCAAAGATAGTCCGCGAGCAGGGACATCTGCGCGCGGATCGCCGCGAGGCGCTGCGGGGTGCTCTCGGGTGTCGGCGTTGCGGCCATGGCCTCCAGCATAGGGAGCGGGGCCCGCGAGTAGGAGTAGCCTCGCGTCATGGGCGAGCACGACGCTCTCGCGCGCGGGTTCTTCGCAACGGTCGACCGTCACGATCTTGACGCTCTCTCGCCGGCGGGCAAGCCGTGAGGCTCGAGGTCTTGTACCTCGACGGGTGTCCCAGCCACGCGCGGCTGCTGCCGGTCCTACGTGCGCTGGCCGGCGAGTACGGCCTGCAGCTCACCGAGCGGTGCATCGAGGATGCAGCGCAGGCCGAGCGGACGCGTTTTCTCGGCTCGCCGAGCGTGCGCGTCAACGGCGTCGACGTCGAGCCGGGTGCCGAACGGCGCACCGACTTCGCGATGAGCTGTCGCCTGTACCGGTCACCGGACGGGCAATCGGGCCAGCCACCGGAAGCATGGATCAGACGCGCCCTCGACCGGCCGGCCGCGCGATGACCGCGCTCGGCTGGGCGATCGCCCTGGGGAACCCGAGGTCGAACTCGTCGCGGCGCACGCAACGTTCACGCCCGCGTTCGCGCCTGCCTGATCTCGCGGACCCGCTGACCGCGGTGCCATCCTGACCCGCATCGGGCCGGGTGGGGCTGCGTGATCGCCGCGTCCGGTGCCGCAGCGGCGGGCGTGGACATCACCTAGACGCCCCGCTGGAACATCCGTCGACCGCACGGCGGCGCCGCGCGCGCGTGCGGCGCGGCGCGCCGATCGCTGTGGAGATGAGCGCCACGAAGAAGTCCAAGCGGCGCAAGGTCGTCAAGAAGACCTGTCGCAAGGTGCGCATCAAGGGGACCAAGCGCACGCGCAAGGTCTGCCGGGTCGTCAAGAAGAAGAAGGTCGTCGCGAAGAAGCCCGCCGTCGTCGCGACGCCGATCGTCGCCGGCAACCCCGTCCCCGTCCCGTCGGCCGCCGCGCCCCCGGTCACGACGCCCGAGCAGCCGCCGCCCACGTCGGACCCAGCCCCGCCGCCCGACCCGCCGGCCGCCTCCGGCGTCCCGGTCTACGACGGCGCGTTCGGCGTCCGCGAGGCCCAGCGCCTGCTCTGGCGCGCCGGGTTCGGCCCGCGCCCCGGCGACGCCGAGGCGCTCGCCGCGCGCGGGCTCGTCGACGCCGTGCGCAGCCTCACCCGCCCGAGCGGCGCCGCGACGCTCGTCGGCGCCGAGCCGGTGCTCGAGGACGGCTCGCCGATCGCCCCGCTCGACGCCTGGGGCCACGACCACCTCTGGTGGCTGGACCGCATGGTGCGCTCCGACCAGCCGCTCGTCGAACGCATGACGCTCATCTGGCACGACTGGTTTGCGACCTCCAACAGCGACGTCAACAGCGCGCAGCTCATGCGCGACCAGAACGAGCTGCTGCGGCGCAGCGCGCTGGGCTCCTTCGCCGACCTGTTGCGCGACGTCACGATCGACCCGGCGATGCTCGTCTGGCTGTCGGGCATCTCCAACGCGCGCTGGGCGCCGAACGAGAACTACGCCCGCGAGATGATGGAGCTCTTCACGCTCGGCGCCGACCGCGGCGCCTACACCGAGACCGACGTCCGCGACCTCGCCCGCGCGCTCACCGGCTGGACCGCCTCCTGGACGGATCCGATCGGCTGGAACGACTTCCGCTTCGTCCCCAACCGCGCCGACACCGGGACGAAGACGCTCTGGGCCGGGACCGATCACGCCCGCAGCGGCGCGTTCGACTGGCGCGACGCCTGCACGCTGTGCCTCGACAACCCCTACCACCGCTCGTTCTTCGTCCTCAAGCTCTGGTCGTACTTCGTCCCGAGCCCGCCCGACGCCGGCACGCAGGCGGCGCTCGAGGCGCTGTACATCGACAGCGGGCGCTCGATCGGGCAGGTCGTCGAGGCGATCCTCCTGCACCCCGACGTCTACCGCGGGGCGCCGCTCGTCAAGCCACCGGTCGTCTACGCGGCCGGGCTCCTGCGCGCGACGGGCCAGACGATCACCACCGACGCCTGGACCTGGCTCTCCGCCATGGCCGGCCAGCAGCTCTTCTACCCGCCCAACGTCTCGGGCTGGAACGATCGCGCCTGGCTCGACACGTCGCGCCTCTACGGGCGCTGGTACATGGCCGACTACGCCGTGCGCGCCGGCGCCCGCGTCGGCGCCGACTACAGCGGCTCGACGGAGACCGGCCCGCAGGCGCTCGAGGCCGCGATCGCCTACGCCGGCGGCCCGGCGCTGACGACCGAGACGATCGGGACGCTGCGCGCCTTCGCCGAGCAGCCCGCACCGCTGGGCATCGACGGCGCGACGTACCGCGCGCTGCGCCAGAACGCCCTGCGCCAGCTCGTCGCCAGCTGCCCGGACCACCAGGTCTGCTGATGGCGGCCTGCAACGACTTCACCCGGTCCCACCTCCTGCGCGCCTCGATCGCCGCTGCCGGCAACGGCCTGCCCGCGACCGAGCCCGGGATGCCGCTGCCGGCGGGGACCGGGCTGACGCGACGCTCCGTGCTGCTGCGCGGGGCCGGATTGGCGCTGACGGTCTACGGCGCCGGGCGGGCGATCGCGCCCCAGGCGTTCGAGGCGGCCGTCGCCGAGGCCGCGGGTGCGCAGAAGGTGCTCGTGTCGATCTTCATGGACGGCGGCAACGACGCGCTGTCGCTGCTCGCGCCGACGGGCGACCCGCGCTACGCCGTGCTGCGCCCGCAGCTCGCGCTCGCGCCGAGCGCGGGCTTCGCCTTCGAGGCCGACCCGCGGCTGCGCTGGCATCCGTCGGCACAGGGCCTGAAGGAGCTGTGGGACGACCCCACCGTCGGCGTCGCGGTCGCACCGGCGATCGGCTACGACTCGCCGAACCAGTCGCACTTCACGTCGCGCCACTTCTGGGAGGTCGGCGCGACCGACCCGGCCGGGACGACGGGCTGGCTCGGGCGCTACCTCGACCGCGTCGGCTCCCCGGACGTGCCGATCCAGGGCCTGAGCCTCGCCGACACGCTCTCCCCCACCCTCGCGACGAGCAGCGTCGCGGTCGCGGCGACGACGAACCTCGACGGCTACCGCTTCCAGGCCGACGGCGTGTGGGGGACGATGCAGACGCGGATGCAGAGCACGTTCGCCGCGCTCGGCGACCTGCCGGCCAGCGACCCGATCACCGCCCAGGCGCGTCAGGTCCAGGCCAACGCGGCCGGGCTCGCGGCCGACCTCGCGTCGGTCGGCAGCATCGCGCCGCCCGCGGGCGCCTCCTATCCGGCCGCGAGCAGCGCCTTCAAGACGCGCCTGCAGGGTCTCGCGGCGCTGCTGGCGACCGTCGACGGCGCGGGCAACAGCCTGCCGCTGCGCTGCGTGACGCTCAACGCGCAGGGCGGTTACGACACGCACTCCGCCCAGGCGGCGGACCTCTCCGACAACCTCCTGTCGACGGCGGGCAATCTACGCGCGTTCTGGCGCGACCTGCAGCTGCGCGGGGTCGCCGATCGCGTCGTCGTGATGCTCTGGAGCGAGTTCGGCCGCCGGCCGGCGGAGAACGGCTCGGCCGGGACCGACCACGGCGCGGCCGGGGCGGCGTTCGTCATGGGGACGAACGTGCGCCAGGGCCTGATCGGCGAGTTCCCGGGGCTCGCCGCGGGGACCGGGCTCGACGCGGAGGACAACCTGCGCGCGACGTCGGACTTCCGCGGCCTGTACTGCTCGCTGCTGGAGCAGTGGTTTCAGACCGACGCCGCGGGGATCATCCCGTCGGCGGCGTCGTTCGCCCGGCCGGTGCTGATCGGGTGAGGCTCGTCGTCGTTTCGGTCGTCGTCGCCCTGGCGCTTGGGGCCGGCGGCGTTTGCGGCGGTGCGTCTGCGGCGGGCTCGGCGCGTACGACATCGGTGAAGAAGAAGGCGTGTCCTGTGAAGCGCCGGCACGAGTCCAAGCGGGCGCGGGCGTCGCGACGGGCGTGCGTGGCGCGGCGCAGGCGGGCGGCGCGCAAGGCGGCGGCGGCGGGTGCGCCTCCGGTCTCGGCGGTGCCTGCGCCCGCGGTGCCGGCTCCCGTCGTCGCGCCGGCGGCCCCCGAGACGCCGGCGCCGGCACCCATCTCGAGCGCGCTCGGGGTCGACGCGTTCGACGTCGGCGGGTTCGCCCTGCGGCTCACGCGCGTCTGGATCCCGGCGGGGACGCTGACGATCTATTACCGCAACCGCGACTCGAGCGAGCACAACCTCTGGATCGACGGCCCGGGGGTCGACGCGCCGGTGCAGGTCAGCGGCGAGGTCGGCGAGAACGGCACGGCGACGAAGAAGGTCGCGGTGAGCGCCGGCGCGTGGTCGCTGTACTGCTCGCTGCCCGGCCACGAGGCGATGCGCGCGACGATCTCCGTCGGCTGATCGGGGCGGCACAATAGGCGGGATGGACCCGCACGCCGTGCTCGGAATCGATCGCAGCGCCTCGATCGAGGAGGCGACCCGGGCCTACCGCGAGCTCGCCAAGCAGTGGCACCCCGACCGCGCGGGCGCCCCGGGGGCGGCGCGGATGATCGAGCTGAACGTCGCGTTCGAGCTGCTGCGCTCTACGCAGCGGCCGGGCTCGAGGCTGACAGTCAGGCCACCCGGGAAGGGCCCGGTGCTCGGCGGCTGGCTGCCCGAGGCGATCCGCCAGGCGCTCGGGCGTGAGCTGCTCGACGCGCTCGAGCGCGACGAGCCGGTGACGCTCGTCACCCCGACCGCGACCTGGGCCAGCCCGAGCACGCTGCTCGCCGTCACCGACCGCCGCCTGCTCTGGCTGCTCGACGACGCCGTCGGCAACCGCGTCCGCTCGCTGCGCTTCCGCGACACGGCGGGCATCGAGCACAAGCCGATGTGGCCCCGCCGCTCCCGCGCGCGTCTGCGCGTGATGCCGCGCTACGGCGGCCAGCGCTGGACCTTCACCGACCTGCGCCCCGCCACCGCCTCCGCGATCGCCGGCCACGTCCGCGAAGGCCTGCCACCCCCGCGCTGAGGCTGTCGGTTTCGGCTCGACGCTCACCGTCCGGGAGTAGCCTCCCCATCCATGGCCTCCCACCCTCTTCCGTCGGGCGTCACGAACGCCGAGCTCGTCCGCTGGGCCTTCGACCGGCTCAACGAGCGCGATCTCGAGTCGCTCAAGCAGTTCTGGAACGCGGACACCGTCGAGCGCTTCCCGACCGGCACGGTCCGCGGGACGGACGCGATCGCCGAGTACTTCGCGGAGGCGTTCGCGGCGCTCCCCGATTGGCACATGGAGGTCGTGGCGCTCGTCCAGCAGGACGACGACGTCTTCGTCCACTGGCAGCTCACCGGCACGCACAGCGGCCGCTTCCAGGGCCTCGCCGCCACGGGTCGGCACGTGACCCTCGACGGCATGGACCACTTCGTCGTCCGCGACGGCAGGCTCATCTCGAACTTCGTCGTCTTCGACCAGATGCAGTTCGCCCGCGCGGTCGGGATGCTGCCGGCCGACGGCACGCGGGGCGACCGCGCCGCGAAGTCCGCGTTCAACGCGCGCACGAAGCTCGCCGCCCGCCTGCGCCGGATCTAGGAAACCAGCCGCCCGAGGTGCCCTGGATCGTCGACGGCATGAACGTCATCGGCTCGCGCCCCGACGGCTGGTGGCGCGACCGTCACGCCGCGATGGTCCGCCTCGTCGACCTCCTCGAGCGCTGGGCCGCCGCCGAGGGCGAGGACGTGATCGTGATGTTCGAGGGCCCGCCGCGGCCGCCGATCCACTCCTCGCTGATCGACGTCGCGCACGCCACGAAGCGCGGCGCGAACGCCGCCGACCACGAGATCGTCCGCCGCATCGACGCGACCGCCGACCCGGGCACGCTGCGCGTCGTCACGTCCGACCGCCTGCTCGCCGACCTCGCCCGCGCCCGCGGCGCCGCCGTCCACCCCGCCGAGTCCTTCCGCAACGAGATCGACCCGCGCTAGACGTCTGTCGACAGGCTCCCAACCTACGCGGCGCGCACGACGGCGAGTACGGCTTCGAGCTCGGGCGGCGGGTCGGCGGCCGACCAGGCGAGCACGACCTCCGGCATCCGCAGCTCCGGCTCGACCGGCACGCAGGCGACGATCGCGCCGACCTGCCCGGCCCAGTCGCGCAGCGCCGCCGGCCCGACGGCGACGGCGCCGTACTGCGCCACGGGTTCGAGCAGCTCGTCGGGATCGGCGCCGCGGGCGTTGCCGACCTCGTCGAAGACGAAGCCGGCCGCGCCGAACAGCGCGCCGAGGTGATCGAAGAGCGCGGGGTCGGCCGCGCGCGGCGGCAGCGCCAGCAGCTCGCGGGCGGCCTCGGCGGGCGTCAGCGGCGCGCCGCCCGCCAGCCGGTGCGTCAGCGCGACGAAGGCCGTCAAGGGCTCGCCGGCGAACAGCGGCTCGCGCGCCAGCCCATCCAGGCCCCCGGCGTCGTGGAGCACGGCGAACGCGCACTCGCCCGCCAGCACCCGCCGCAGCGCCTCGGCGCCGGCGACCGGCACGACCTGCCCGCCGATCCCGCGCGCCAGGGTCTGCACGCGCGCGAACGACACGTCCGGCGTGACGGCGACCTCCACTAGGGATCCACTAGCCGAAGACGTCGATCCATGTCAGCACGCGCCCGCCCGCGCCGAGCGCGACCGGCACGGCGCGCGTGCGCCGGCGCGGCGTCGAGTGCGACATGAGCGCCGCGCGCACGACCTCCTCGATCGTGCCGAGCTCCGACCGCGCCGGCCTCTCGGGCACGCGCAGCACGATTCCCGTCGAGACGAGGTGCACGGAGGTGTCGAACATCGACTCCGCCGACGGCTCGCGCAGCTCGACCTCGAAGCCGCGGTCGCGCAGGCCGCGCGCGACGCTCGCGGCGAGCTGCTCGTCTCCACCGGTGCTGTTGTCGACGACGAGGTCCATCCCGACAGGATGCTCCCCGGCGGGGGCAGATGCCAACCGTGAGCGCAACATCGCAACTACACGGACATGAGCTGCTGCATGCGCTCGCGCTCGAACGTCGCGGTCGGGCCGGAGGCCACGATCCGGCCGACGTCCATCACGGCATACGTGTCCGCCAGGCGCATCGCGAAGTCGACGTACTGCTCGACGAGCAGGATCGACATCCCGTCGGCCTTCAGCTCGGCGATCGCGTCCTCGATCTCGAGGATGATCGACGGCTGGATGCCCTCCGTCGGCTCGTCGAGCAGCAGCAGCCGCGGGCGCGTCACGAGCGCCCGGGCGATCGCGAGCTGCTGCGCCTCGCCGCCGCTGAGAAAGCCCGCCGGCCGGTCGAGGATCCCGCGCAGGCGCGGGAAGCGGTCGAGCGCCTGCTCGATGACCTCCGGGCCGGACTGCTCCGACGCCTCCGACACGACGCGCAGGTTCTCGAACACCGTGAGGTACGGGAACGCCTCGCGGCCCTGCGGGACATAGGCGATCCCCGCCTTGACGCGGTCATACGGCGCGCGCCTGGTGATCTCCTTCCAGCTCAGGGAGATCGTCCCGGCCTTCGCCGGCTGCAGCCCGACGATCGTCTGCAGCAGCGTGCTCTTGCCGACGCCGTTGCGGCCCATGAGGCAGCACAGGCCGCCTTCCGGCACCTCGAGCGAGACGCCGAAGATGACCTGCGTCGGGCCGTAGGCGACCTCGAGGTCCTTGACAGTGAGGATCGGCGGCCGGTCGACGGTCGCGCCGGGGCGGCTCGGCGCCGGTTCGGGAACGACCGCGGTCATGCGAGCACCTCGGCGGCGCCGCGGGCGTCGCGCGGGCGCCCGAGGTAGACCTCGCGCACCGTTTCGTTGCGCTGCACCTCGGCGACCGTCCCCTCGGTGAGGATCTTGCCCTCGTGCATGACGGTGACCTTGTGCGCGAAGCGGCGCACGAAGTCCATGTCGTGCTCGACGACGAGCACCGTCGTGCCCTCCTGGGCGATCTGCGTGATGAGCTCGCCGGTGTGCAGGCGCTCCTTCTGCGTCATCCCGGCGACCGGCTCGTCGAGCAGCAGCAGCCGCGGCTTCTGGACGAGCACCATCGCGACCTCGAGCCACTGCTTCTGGCCGTGCGAGAGCGAGCCGGCGGCGTCGCCGGCCTGCGCGGTGAGGTGCACCTGCTCCAGCGCCTCGGCGACCTCTGCCGACATGCCCCTGCGCCGGCGCAGCAGCGACCGGAACGGCAGCCGGAACGACGCGGCGATGTCGACGTTCTCGAGCACCGTCAGCTCGTCGAACACCGACGGCTTCTGGAACGTGCGGCCGATGCCGGTCCGCACGATCGCGTGCTCCTTGCAGCCGACGAGCTCCTCGCCGGCGAACATGATCGAGCCGCTCGTCGGGCGCACGAGGTTCGTGATCGAGTCGATGAGCGTCGTCTTGCCGGCGCCGTTGGGCCCGATGACGAAGCGCACCTCCTGCTCCTGCAGCGTGAGGTCGAGGCCGTCGACGGCGTGGAAGGCGTCGAACGCGACGACGAGGTCGCGGATCTCAAGCAGCGCGGTCATGCGATCTCCTTGACCTTCTTCGGCGCGGCCGCCGCGACCTGCGCCGCCGCGATCCGCGGCCCGCGCAGCAGCGGCAGGCGCGCGGCGACGCGGCGCAGGTCCGAGACGGCGCCGCCGATGCCCTTCGGGAGGAAGAGGATCACGACGACGAACAGCAGGCCCTGGAGGTAGAGCCATCCCGACGGGAACTGCTCGGAGATGCTCGTCTTCGCCCAGTTGACCATGACCGCGCCGGCCGCCGCCCAGGCGAGCGCCGTGCGGCCGCCGAGCGCGACCCAGATGACCATCTCGATCGACGGCACGATCCCCAGCAGCGCCGGCGAGATGATGCCGACGACCGGGACGAACAGCGCCCCCGCCAGCCCCGCGAGGCCGGCCGCCAGGACGTAGGCGACGAGCTTGATCCGCGTCGGGTCGTAGCCGAGGAAGCGCACGCGGTCCTCGTCGTCGCGCACGGCGATCAGCACCCGCCCGTAGCGCCCGAGGACGAGCGCCCGCGTCGCGACGAACGCGAGCAGCAGGACGACCGCCACGACGAAGTAGAGGATCCGGTCGTCGCCCGGGTCCGACAGGTTCAGGCCGAAGAACGTCTGGAAGTTCGTCAGCCCGTTCGTGCCGCCGGTCAGCGAGAGGTTGCCGACGATGACGATGACGAACGCGCCCGCCAGCGCCTGGCTGAGGATCGCGAAGTACGCGCCGCGGATGCGCTGGCGGAAGACCGCCGCGCCGAGCAGCGCGGCGATCGCCATCGGCAGCAGGATCGCCATCGGGACGGCGAACCAGGCCGACGTGAACGGCTTCCAGAGCGAAGGCAGCGTCTCGTACTTGCCGCTGTAGGTGAGGATGTCGGGCAGGTTGCCGGGGCCCGCGTCGACGATCTTCATGTGCATGCCCATGCAGTAGCCGCCGAGGCCGAAGAAGAGCCCCTGGCCGAGGACGAGCATGCCGCCCTGGCCCCAGGCCAGGCCGATCCCCAGCGCGACGATCGCGAAGCACAGGAACTTCGCCAGCAGCGAGAGGCGGAAGTCCGACAGCACCGCCGGCGCGAGCAGCAGCAGCGCGGCGGCGACGAGCGCGAAGCGCACGGCGAACGCCGACGGCTTGGGCCCGCCCGCGGGAAGGAACCTCGCGAGCGTGCTCATGTCAGGCCCCGGCGCGCCTGGACGACCATCCCCTGCGGGCGCCACTGCAGGAACAGGACGATGAGCAGGAAGACGCCGGCCTTGGCGATGCTCGTGCTCGTGTTGTATTCGATGAACGAGTTCGCCATCCCGAGCGCAAGCGCCGCGAGGATCGCCCCGCGTAGCTGGCCGAGGCCGCCGACGATGACGACGAGGAACGCGTCGATGATGTACCCCAGGCCGAGCGTCGGGCCGACGGGCCCGAGCAGCGTGATGCCGACGCCGGCGAGGCCGGCGAGGCCGGACCCGATGAAGAACGTCGTGCGGTCCACGCGCGTCGTGCGCACGCCGCTGACGGCGGCCAGCGGCCGGTTCTGCATCACGGCGCGCATGCGCCGGCCGGCCGGCGTGCGCTGCATGTAGATCGCGATCGCGACGACGACGACGATCACGACGCCGATGATGAACAGGCGCGGATAGGACAGCGACACGCCGGAGACCGTGACGCCGCCGTCGAGGAACGCGGGCGAGTCGACGTTGACGTTCTGCGCGCCGAACAGGTCGCGGGCGGCCTGCTGGAGCATGAGGCCGACGCCCCAGGTGACGAGCAGCGTGTCCAGCGGCCGGCCGTAGAGCCGGCGGATGACGAGGAACTCGAGGATCAGGCCCATCGTCCCGGCGACGACGAACGCCGCCGGCAGCGCGAGGCCGAAGGCGACGGTGATGGCGCCGGTGCCGAGCGCCGTCTGCAGGACATACGTCGTGTAGGCGCCGGCCATGATGAATTCGCCGTGCGCCATGTTGATGACGTTCATCTGGCCGAACGTGAACGTCAGCCCGAGCGCGACGAGCAGCAGGATCGAGGCGATGCTCAGGCCGACGAAGATCTCGTTTGCGATGACTTCCATGTGAGGCGCCGACTTCTCGACCCCGGGTTGCGGGGGCGGCGACCTGCCGCCCCCGCCGGCCCGGGTCCTAGAGGCCCTTGGCCCAGGAGTAGGTCTTCAGGAACGGATCGGGCTCGATCGGCTTGCCCGACCCGCCGACCTCGTCGATCAGCCCGTTCGGCTGCAGCTGCCCGATGCGCGCCGTCTTGTAGATGTGCTGGTTGGCGCCGTCGACCGTCACGAGGCCCTCGGGCGCGTCGAACGTCAGGCCCTTGGACGCCGCCTTGACCTTCTCCGGGTCCGTCGAGCCCGCCTTCTCGACCGCCGCCGCCCAGAGGTGGACGCCGACGTAGCCGGCCTCGATCGGGTCGTCGGTGACGCGGTCGGCGCCGTACTTCGCCTTGTAGGCCTTGACGAACGCCGCGTTCTTGGCGCCCGGGGTGGTCTGGTAGTAGTTCCACGCCACGTACTGGCCGACGATGTTCTTGATGCCCACGCCGCGGACCTCGTCCTCGGCCGTCGAGACGGAGATCACCGGCAGCTTCTTCGCGTCCAGGCCGCTGTCGTGGAACTGCTTCCAGAAGGCGACGTTGGAGTCGCCGTTGATCGTCTGGAACACGGCGTCGGGCTTGGCCTGCTTGATCTTGTTGACCGTCGTGGCGTAGTCCGTGTTGCCCAGCGGGGAGTACTCCTCGCCGACGATCTTCATGCCGTTGGCGGCGGCCCAGGCCTTGATCTCCTTGTTCGCCGTGCGCGGGAAGACGTAGTCGGAGCCGACGAGGAAGAGCGTCTTGACGTGGAGCTTGCTCTTGAGGAACTCGAGGCCCGGGATGATCTGCTGGTTCGTCGTGGCGCCGGTGTAGAAGATGTACGGCGACGCCTCGAGGCCCTCGTACTGGACGGGGTAGTACAGCAGCGCCTTGTTGCGCTCGAAGACGGGCAGCATCGCCTTGCGGCTCGCCGAGGTCCAGCCGCCGAACGTCGCGGCGACG
>DATJEE010000247.1:0-3223 GCA_035496995.1 Solirubrobacteraceae bacterium
GATGCCGCGATCCTCGGCGAGCGCCGTCGCGTCGGCGAGCGCCGCCGCGACCGACTGCAGCGACGCCGCCTTGAGGATCGCGCGCGGATGCATCTCGCAGGCGGCGCCGGCGATGAGGACGCTGTCGGGCGCGCCGAGGTCGCGCCCGGCGGCGAACGCCTGGCGGAACGCGGCGAGCGAGAAGGCGACGGCGCGGCCGATCTGGCGGGCGTAGGTCGCGGCCCGCATCGCGAAGGCGGTGTCCGAGGGGAACGGGTCGGGCCAGCGGACGGGCTGCAGGTCGCGGCGCGCGGCCGAACGCTCGATGCGGTCGAAGAACGCCTCGCGGTCGGTCTGGCAGCGAAAGCCCTCGAGCGTGTCGGCGCCCGGCAGCCGCGAGGCGGTGATCGGGATCCACTCCGCCGCCGGCAGCAGCGAGATGATCCGCTCCGCGACGAGGTAGGCCTCCGGGCTGGCGAGGTCGAAGTAGAAGGCGGGCCGGCGGGCGGCTTCGGGCTCCACGCCTCAACCGTAGCCACGGCGCGAGTGTTACTTCCCCGCGGCGTAGACGCGCCAGCGCCCGGCGCGCGCGACGAGCCGCGCCCGGGCGCGCGCCGGCAGCGCCGGCCGCGTGCCCGCGAGCCGGGCCGGGGCGCGGAAGATCGTCGCGGGCGGCGTCCAGCGCGGCCGTGCCCGCGTCGAGACGGTCGGGCCGTGCACGTCCGCCAGGCGGGCGTGCAGCTCCCACGCCAGCGCGGTCTGGGCGAACGGGTTGACGACGGCCGTGCCGCGGGCGCGGATGCGCTGCGCGCCGCCCGCGCGCTGCACGGCGGCGCGCAGCTCCGACAGCTGCGCCTCCTGCTTGCGCCCGAGGCCGAGCAGGCGCCCGTCGGCGCGCGCCGGGACGAAGGCGAACAGCGCGAGCGCGACGGCCGCGCCGGCGAGCAACGCCCGGCGCGCGCGGGCGCCGACGTGCTGCAGGACGGCGCCGAAGCCGGCGCCCGCGACGACGCACATGATCGCCGCCGCGACGATGACGTAGCGCCGGCGCCCCGCGAAGCCCTGCTCGGCGAGCAGCGCGACGACGGCGATCCAGCCGGCCGCCAGCCCGCAGAGCCACAGCAGCGCCCGGTCGCGGCGGCGCACGGCGAGCACCACGGCGACGAGCGCGAGGACGAGGATCGGCAGGATCACGGCGTCGCCCGCGCGCTCGATGACCGTCAGCGTCGGGGAGGCGGTCTTCGAGGCGCTGCCGGGCGGCGCGGTCCGGGCGATGTTGCTCGCCTCCAGCGCGTCGCCCGACCCGAGCCAGTCCAGGCCGAGCCAGACGGCGGGCGCGACCGCGACGAGCGTCCCGATCTGCGCCATGCGGGCAAGCGTGGCGGCGGCCCGGCCGTCGCGCGCGAGCAGGTAGGCGCCGTAGAGCGCGGTGAAGAGCCAGATCTCCGGGCGCAGCAGGCCGGCGAGCGCGCCGAGGCCGAGGGCGACCCGCGGGCGCGCCCGCAGGTGCTGGTCGATCGCGGCGAGCACGAGCGCCAGCAGCAGCGGCTCCGACGAGCCGCGCAGCGCCGTGACGAAGAAGTCCGTGCTCACGGCGAGCCCGGCGACGGCCACGGCCCCGCCGAGCGGGCCGCCGCCGACGCGGGCGGCGATCCGGAAGGCGAGGACGAGCGCGACGAGCGCCGCGGCGCGCACCAGCGCGAGCCAGGCGTCGGGCGCGAGGTTCCCGAAGGGCGTCAGCGGCGCGACGAGCAGCACCGGCAGCGGCTTCCAGGACGGCCCGCCGGTCGTGTGCAGGTCGAGGTGGACGAGCTCGCGGCCCCAGACCATCCAGGCCCACGGATCGAATCCGAGCGGCGCGGCGACGAGGACGCTCAGCGCGCCGAGCACGGCGCAGACGGCGAGCGCCCGGTGCAGGCCGCGATCGGACTGCACGTCCGCGCGGGCGAGCACGGAGCCGGCGTCAGCCGTGGATGAGCCAGCCGTCGGCGTCGCGGGCGGCCTCCATGACCGCCTCCGACAGCGTCGGGTGGCCGTGCACGATGCGGGCGACCTCGGCGAAGCCGCCCTCGAGCGCGCGGACGTTCACGAGCTCCTGGATGAGCTCCGTCGCCTTCGTCCCGACGATGTGCCCGCCGAGCAGTTCGCCGTAGGTCCGGTCGCCGACGAGCTTCACGAGGCCCGTGCGATCGCCGTAGACCGTGCCCGCGCCGACCGCGCCGAAGGCGAGCTTGCCGACGACGACGTCGTGGCCCGCGTCGATCGCCTGCTGCTCGGTGAGGCCGAAGCTCGCGACGTTCGGGTAGCAGAAGGTCGCGCGCGGGATGTCGACGTAGTCGATCGGGTGCGTCTCCAGGCCGGCGGCGTCCTCGACGGCGATGATGCCCTCGTCGGAGGCCTTGTGCGCCAGCGCGGGGCCGGGGACGAGATCGCCGATCGCGTAGACGCCCGCGAGCGACGTGCGCAGCGCGCCGTCGACGGCGATGAGCCCGCTGTCGGTGAGCGTGATCCCGGCCTCCTCGAGCCCGAGCCCCTCGATGTCGGGGACGCGGCCGGCGGCGATGACGAGCCAGTCGGCCGTCAGCGCCTCGTCGGCGACGGTGAACGAGCAGCTGTCGTCGCCGGACACGACGTTCTCGACGAAGACGCCCGTACGGACGGTGATGCCCTGCTTCTTGAAGCCGCGGTCGGCGATCTTCGAGATGTCGGCGTCCTCGGTCGGCAGGACGCGGTCCAGACCCTCGAAGAGCGTCACGTCGCTGCCGAGGCGCGCGTAGGCGGAGGCGATCTCCGTGCCCGACGGTCCGGCGCCGACGACGGCGAGCGTCGCGGGCAGGTCGGGCAGCGCCCAGGCCTCCTCGGTGCCGATGACGCGCCCGCCGAACTGCGTGCCGGGCAGCGGCTTCTTTACCGAGCCGGTGGCGAGGATGACGGTCGTCGCCTTGATCTCCGTGCCGTCGAAGTTGCCGCCGACCTTGACGTTGCCGTCGTCGGTGACCGAGCCGTGGCCCTCGATGACGTCGATGCCGTTCTTCTTCATGAGCCCCGACACGCCGCCGGTGAGCGTCTTGACGACCTTCATGCGGCGCGCGCTGACGGCGGCGAAGTCGATCTCCGGCGCGCCGACGGTGATGCCGAAGTCGCCGGCGCCGCGGATCTCCGTCAGGACGTCGGCGACGCGCAGCACGGCCTTGGCGGGGATGCAGGCGTAGTTCAGGCAGCGCCCGCCGATCTGGTCGGACTC
>DATJEE010000248.1:0-5845 GCA_035496995.1 Solirubrobacteraceae bacterium
CGAGGATCAGCCCGGCGAGCACGACGATCAGCCCGGCGAGCACGACGATCAGCCCGGCGAGCACGACGATCAGCCCGGCGAGCACGACGATCAGCCCGGCGAGCACGAGGATCAGCCCGGCGAGCACGAAGATCAGCCCGGCGAGCACGAAGACGACGAACCCGGCAATGACGAGGACGAGCCCGCCGGCGACGTCCCCGGCCGGCCTGTGCCCGGCGGCGGCCAGCCCGGACCCGGCAACACGCCGGCACCAGGCGGACGGCCCGCCCAGCCATCGCCCGGGCCCGGGGTGTCCGGCCTCGACACGGTCCTGCCCCAGATCGTCACGCCCACCGGCGCGGTGCCTGATGGGTCACAGCCCGTGGCGACGGGATCGAGCATCGTCCCGGCTCGTGCGCCGGCGGCCGTCGTCGTCGAGGTCCTCTCGCCGCCGGCCGCGCAGGCCGAGGTCCACGTCGCCGGTGCGGTCGCCGCGGGCGACGAGACGGCCCCCGCCGCCGACGGCGCCGTGGCGGTCGCCGCGGGTGCCCGCACGCTTGCGGCGTCGGCCGCCGCGGCGCTGCCGTTCACGGGCTCCCGGCCCGCGCCGCTGCTGTTGCTGGGTCTGCTCCTGCTGACCGCCGGGGTGCTCGTGCGGCGGCGGGCCGGGCCGAACTGACCCGTGGTCAGCGCGGTGCGGGCGTCTACGGTCGCGGTGAGGGAGGGGTGCGCGGCCTGCGGGCGCCCCTTCCGCGGGGGTTTGTCGGATTGCGTCCCAATACGGGACGCGAGACACCAAACCCCTCGGCGGGGAGCGCTTGCGCCGGCCACAGGAGCGCGTGCGCGATCGACCCCCTTCCTCATCGACGCCGTCGACGCTCGCGCCCGGCAGGCCGGTCGGCTCGCCACGCGCGCCAGGTGGACTCTCAGGGGCGAAGGGCTGCTCAGGACTGAGAACCGGCGTTCGATCGCGTAACCAGACGGTGTTCGGGGTTTACAAACACACGTTCGGGTACTACAGTCCTGAGCAGCAACTTAGAACTAATATCCTTAGTCCTCTCCAAGGAGGCCCCAAATGGCCGAGACCACCGCCAACTCCACCACCGCCAACTCCACCACCGCCACGCCCGCCCAGAAGGCCGCGACGACGCGCAAGACGAACGCCACGAAGCGCTCGACGGCCGCCAAGAAGGGTGCAGCGACGCGCTCCGCAACCCGCGGCGCCGCAGCTCGCTCGACCGCCACGCGCAAGACGAAGGCCACCGTGTCACGGGCGGAGACCAGCGCCGCCAAGAAGGCCGCCGCCGCCAAGGCCGAGACGAAGAGCACCGTCGGCCGCGCCGCCGAGTACGCCGAAAAGGCCGTCCTCGTCCCCGTGGGCGCGACGCTCATGGCCCGCGACGCCGTCATCGAGACCGTCGAGGACCTGCGCGCGAAGTACTCGACGCGCACGAAGGCCGAGCAGCAGCTGCGCCGCTTCGAGCGCCGTGGCTCGAGCGCCGTCAAGGGCATCGAGCGCGACGCCAAGAAGACCCGCACCCGGATCGAGCGCGAGCTCAAGAAGGTGCGCAAGGCGCCGGTCGTCAAGAACGCCGAGCTCGTCACCGCCCGCGTCGAGAACGCCGTCCAGAGCGGCCGCACCGCCGCGACGAAGGCGTCCACGACGGTCCAGGAGCGCATCGCCAGCCTCGCGTAGCACCAAGCCTCCCTCCCACAGACGCAGCTCCTCCCAGCCGATGCCGCGCCCCGCAACGGGCGCGGCATCGGTGTTTTCTAGACTGGACGCATGCCGAACGACACCGAGATCCGCAAGGCGCTGGAGCGCGTCATCGACCCCGAGCTGCACAAGTCGATCGTCGAGCTCGGGATGGTCCGCTCGATCGCCATCTCCGACGGCGGTGAGGTGGCGGTCACCGTGTCGCTCACGACCGCCGGCTGCCCGATCCGCAACCACTTCGTCGAGGCCGTCCAGCGCGAGGCCGGCTCCGTCGCCGGCGTCACGAAGGTCGACGTGTCCTTCGACGTGCTCTCCGACAAGGAGAAGGGGGCACTGCAGAAGACCCTCGGGCGCCCCTCGCTGCCGGCCGGCGCGCTCGCGCAGGTCTCCAACGTCCTGTGCATCGGCTCGGGCAAGGGCGGCGTCGGCAAGTCGACGCTCACGTCGAACCTCGCGGCGGCGCTGACGGCGGACGGCAAGTCCGTCGGCGTCCTCGACGCCGACGTCTGGGGCTACTCGATCCCGCGCATGTTCGGGCTCGGCGGCGAGCGCCCGCCGGTCAACGCGGAGCGCAAGATCGTCCCGCTCGAGGCGCAGGGCATGAAGATCATGTCGATCGGCTTCTTCGTCGAGGAGGACGCCGCCGTCGTCTGGCGCGGCCCGATGCTGCACAAGGCGCTGACGCAGTTCCTCGAGGACGTCGCCTGGGGCGAGCTGGACTACCTGCTCGTCGACCTGCCGCCGGGCACCGGCGACGTCTCGATGACGCTCGCCCAGCTGTTGCCGCAGGCGAAGTTCGTCATCGTCACGACGCCGCAGCCGACGGCGCAGAAGGTCGCGCGGCGCGCGGCGCAGATGGCGGGCAAGGTCAGCCTCGAGATCGCGGGCGTCATCGAGAACATGGCGGGCTTCACCACGCCCTCGGGCGAGCGCTTCCAGATCTTCGGCGAGGGCGGCGGACAGGCCCTGGCCGACGAGCTCGGCGTCCCGCTGCTCGGCAAGGTCCCGCTGACGATGCCGCTGCGCGAGCAGGCCGACGCCGGCCTGCCGCTCGTCCTCACCGATCCCGACGACCCCGCCGCGCAGGCGATCCGCCACGCGGCGCGCGGGATCGTCGCCCTCACGCCGGTGCAGCTCCCCGTCCTGCAGGCGCCCGCGCCGACGGGGATCAGCCTGCCGATGGCGGGCTGACCCGCCGCCTGACTACTTCGCGCCCTGCGTGAAGTAGTCGGCGTTGATCGTCGTGTAGTTCGCCCACTCCTCGGGGAGCTGGTCCTCGGCGAAGCACGCGTCCACGGGGCAGGCCTCGACGCAGGCGTCGCAGTCGATGCACTCCTCTGGGTCGATGTAGAGCATTTCGACCTTGTCGTAGTCGGGCTCGTCAGTGGTCGGGTGGATGCAGTCGACAGGACAGACCTCGACACACGAGTTGTCCTTCGTGCCGATGCAGGGCTCCGCAATGACGTAGGCCATGAAGCGTTCGTTCCTTCGCTGGGTGACGGGGAGTGGACCGGGCCGGACATAGTATCTAGCGGTCCGTCCCGCGAACTCGCGCCCCGCTGGGCGCCCGCCGATCACCGCCTGGCTTTGTCCTCGTTCAGTCATGGGCCTGAAGGCCCACTCCTTCACTGCGTCCTTGCCGGACGGCGCCGGCGAACGCCCATCGCGGCCCGGGTCCACGGGACGGACCGCTAGTGCTCTTGCTCACCGGTGCCACCGGTCTCGTCGGCCGCGCGGTGCTGCGCCGCCTCACCGCCAGCGGGGAACCGGTCCGCTGTCTCGTGCGCGATCCGCGCCGGCTCGGGCCCGATCGCGTGCGCGTCCAGATCGCCCTGGGCGACCTCGCCGACCCGCCCTCGTTTCGCAACGCGCTGCGCGGCGTGCGGACGGTCGTCCACCTCGCGGCCGCGATCCGCGACCAGCCGACCGGCTCGATCGAGGAGCTCAACGGCATCGCGACGTGGCGGATGGTCCACGCCGCCGAGCGGGCGGGCGTCGAGCACTTCCTCTTCACGAGCGCGCTCGGGGCAACGAGCCACGACCGCACGCGCTTCCTGCGCGCCAAGGCGCTCGCCGAGCGCGCCGTGCGCGACTGCGACGTGCGCCACACGATCCTCGCACCGTCGATCGTCTACGCCCCCGGCGACCGGTTCATGACGCTCGTCGAGCGCGGCTCGCTCGTCCTGCCGGTCTTCCCCGTCAGCGGCCGCGGGCAGGCGCTCTACCAGCCGATCTGGGCCGACGACGTCGCCGACTGCATCCTCGCGGCGCTCGCGCTGCCGGCCGACGGCCCGCGGCGCTTCGAGCTCGCCGGGCCGCAGACGCTGTCGCACCAGCAGATCGTCGAGCTCCTGCTGCGCGCCGCCGGCCGGCCGCGGCCGACGGTCAACGTCCCGACCCCGATCGTCAGCCGCGTGCTGCGCGCCGTCGAGGCGCTCATGCAGTCGCGGGCGCCCGCGACGTGGGACGAGGCCGAGCTGCTCGAGGTCTCGATGACGACGGGCGACGGCACGAAGGGCGCCGAGTCGCTCGGCGTCTCTCCGCGCCCGATGGCGGCCGTGCTCGGCGTCTGATGGCCGTCGCCGCGACCCTCCGCACCCGGCTGGCCTGGGGCCTCATGCGCGCGCTCGACGTCGAGCACCGCCGCCGCGCCCACGACCGCGGCTGGTTGCGCCCGGTCGAGGCGGTCCTGCAGCGCGGCGAGCTGCGCGTCCTCGGCGGGCCCGCGCACGGGTCGCGCCTGTCGAGCGAGCACTTCGCGCACTGGGGCGCGCAGGCGTGGAGCGTCCTGACCGGCACCCACGAGCCGATGGTCCACGAGGCGCTGCGGCGCACGCTCGGACCCGGCGGCGTGTTCATCGACGTCGGCTCGAACATCGGCTACACGGCCCTGCTGGCCGCGGGCATCGTCGGCCCCGGCGGCCGCGTCGTCGCGCTCGACGCCCAGCGCGAGTGCGCCGATGCGACGCGCGCCAACGCCCGCCTGAACGGCCTGACGCAGATCGAGGCGCTCCACAGCGCGGCGGGCGCGGCCAGCGGCGAGGCCGAGGTCATCGTCACGCAGGACCCGCTCTGGACGCGGCTGGCGAGCGTCGGCGAGCACCCCCTCGAGGTGCGCCGCGATCGCGTGCCGGTGACCTCCCTCGACGACCTCGTCGCGCACCTCGCGCTGCCGGCGGTGGACGTCGTGAAGATCGACGTCGAGGGCGCCGAGCTCGACGTCGTCGCCGGCATGCAGCGCGTGCTCGCCGGCCAGCGACCGTTCGTCATCGCCGAGATGCACGGGCTCAACGCCGCGTTCTGCGCCGCGATGGCGGCTGCGGGCTACCGCGTATCCAACCTCGACGGCCTGGAGCCCGTGCCGCAGGCCGGCGACAACGTCCACGCCCTCTGCGAGCCGCTGGAGCGCGTCACGCCGTAGGCGGGCGGCGCCCGGCCCACGGCCGCGCCGCCTCGAGCTGCGCGGCGAGCGCCAGCAGCGCGCCCTCGCCGGCCGGCCGGCCGAACAGCTGCACGGCGAGCGGCAGCCCGTCGTCGCGCGTGTACAGCGGCAGCGCGATCGCCGGGCCGCCGGTGACGTTCGCGATCGCCGTGTAGGGCGTGAAGTCGCCCGAGCGCCGGAACGCGCCCATCGGGTCCGGGCCGCAGGGATCGAGCTCGCCGATCGCCACCGGGGCCTGTGCCAGCGCGGGCGTGAGGATCGCGTCGTAGGGCGCCGACCATGCCGTGATCGCCCGTGCGAAGGCCTGCAGCGTGTACGTCACGAGCGCCGCGTCGACGGCGTCGATGCCCTTGCTGAGCTCCCACAGCGCCCAGCTCAGCGGCTCCATGTCCTCCTCCCGCGGTTCGCGGCCGGCAAGCATCCCGGCGACGGCGATCTGCGTGCAGATCGCGGGGCCGAACACCCCGGCGAACTGGTCGAGCAGGCCCGGGGCGCTCCACGGCGGCGTCACCTCCTCGACCTCGTGCCCGAGACCGGCGAGGAGCTCGGCGGCGTCGCGGGCGGCGCCCGCGCAGACGGGGTCCAGGGCGGCCTCGACGAGCGGCATCGACGTCGTGACGCCGATCCGCAGCCGGGGCGGGCGCGACTGCAGGCCGCGCGCGGCGGTGGCGGCGAACGGCTCCGCCGGCGGCGGCGCCCACGACGCG
>DATJEE010000249.1:0-16968 GCA_035496995.1 Solirubrobacteraceae bacterium
GCCTGAAACGGCATCGATGAAGGAAGCGTGTCGGGCCGCTACGGGGCCCGACCGTCCCCGCCCGAGGGGGTGCGCCGGATAACGATCGCTCCGCGTGCACGATCCGGCGCACCCCTCGCGGAAGACCGCCCGCGCCCGACCTTCCCCCTCACTGCCGCCCTAGACGCTCGGGCCCGAGCGGACCCGCCGGGTCACTACAACGCCGGCGCCGGAGCCTCGGGCTCGGACCGCCGGCTCGCGAGGATCGACGCCGCGCAGACGCCGCCGATCGCGCCGAAGACGTGCGCCTGCCAGGAGATGTGCGACTGCGGGAGCAGGCCCTGCAGCAGGGTGATGCCCCAGATCACCGCGACGACCGCGCCGACGGCGAGGTCGACGAGGCGCCGGCTCAGGATGCCGCGCGAGACGAGGTACGTGGCGTAGCCGAAGACGAGCCCGCTGGCGCCGAGGTGGACGGTGTTCGCCGGCGCGATGAGCCACGTGCCGAGGCCGCTGACGAGCCCCACGACCGCCGTGACGATCGCGACGCGCGCGAGGCCGCCGAGGGCGATCGCGGCGCCCATGATCGCGAACGGGACGGTGTTGCCGATGAGGTGCTGGAAGCCCGCGTGCAGGAACGGCGCGGCGGCGATCTCCGGCAGCCCCGCGACGTCGCGCGGGTGGATGCCGTACTGGTCGAGGTTCACGCCCGGGAGGAGGTCGACGGCCTCGCTGACCCACATCACGGCGATCATCGCGACGACGAGCAGCAGGGCGTTGTAGCGATCGGATCCCAGGCGGTCGGCCATGCCGTGCACGGTAGCGCCCGCCGGGCTCGTCGTCGCCGGGCGCCGGGATGGGGTACAACGCAGGCCACGATGAGCCACTGGGGCCGGGCGCGCACGAGCGTCGACACGATCACGAGCTTCGGCGAGCTCGCCGACCGCGGCGAGGATCCGGCGGACGCCGCGAAGGCCTGGACCGACGCCGGCTTCGACGACGAGGAGACGAAGAAGTGGCTCGAGGCACGCTGCTTCGACCCCGTCGCCGCCCGCGACCTCGCCGACCTGCTCGTGACCCCCGCGCAGGCGACGAAGCGCACCCGCGACGGTAAGCGCGACTACATCGACACGATCGCCTTCAAGGTCGCCAGCGGGGACCTCAGCGCGCGCCAGGGCGCCGCCCGCGCCGGCTCGAGCCGATGACCGCCGCCGCCCCGCACCCCGACGGCTGGCCGGACCCGAGCGAGCGCAACTGCGACGACTGCGGCCACGTCTGGTTCGCCGGCGAGCGCCGGCACGAGTACGCCGATCCCGGCGCCGCGCGCCCCGAGGACTCAGACGTCGTCTGCGTCCTGTGCCGGCGCAAGCGCGAGCGCCCCGCCCCGCCGCTGCCGTAGCGACCGCTCAGCCCGCGCCTGAATCCCGCCGCGAGCGGGTACCGCCACCGCCATGCCGGGCAGCACGCTCCTGCGGACGAAGCCGATCGACGAGTCGATCGCGGACACGAAGCACGAGAAGAACGGGCTGCGCCGCGCGCTCGGGCCGCTGGATCTCGTCGTCTTCGGCGTCGGGGTCATCATCGGGACGGGCATCTTCGTCCTCACGGGCAAGGCCGCCGGGACGCTCGCGGGACCGGCGATCGCGCTGTCGTTCGTCTTCGCCGGGATCGCCTGCGGCCTCGCGGCGCTCTGCTACGCCGAGTTCGCCTCGTCGGTGCCGGTGGCCGGCTCGGCGTACACGTTCGCGTACGCGAGCATCGGCGAGCTCGTGGCGTGGATCATCGGCTGGGACCTCATCCTCGAGCTCGCGCTCGGCGCCGCCACGGTCGCCTCCGGCTGGTCGGACTACTTCCGCATCGTCTGCGACGACACGCTCGGCATCAACCTCCCGGCGTGGGTCGACGGCTCCCATCACAACCTCGTCGCCGCCGTCCTCGTGCTCGCGATCACGGGCCTGCTGTGCCTCGGGGTGAAGGTCTCCAGCCGCGTCAACGCCGGCATCGTGGCGATCAAGCTCACCGTCGTCCTGCTCGTCATCGTCGCCGGGGTCTTCTACGTCAAGGGCGGCAACCTCGACCCGTTCATCCCGGCGTCGGGCTCCAAGCCCGCGCCCGGCGGCGACGGCGCGACGTCGCTGCTGCAGGACATCGGCCTGAACACCGGCACGTTCGGCATCGGCGGCATCTTCACCGGCGCCGCGCTCGTCTTCTTCGCCTTCATCGGCTTCGACGTCGTCGCGACCGCGGCCGAGGAGTCCAAGAACCCGCAGCGCGACCTGCCGATCGGCATCTTCGGGTCGCTCGCGATCTGCACGACGCTCTACGTCCTCGTCTCGCTCGTCATCACCGGGATGGTCCCGTACGACCAGATCAAGCTCGAGGCGCCGCTTGCCGAGGCGTTCAAGTCCGTCGGCAAGACGGGCATCGCCCAGATCATCTCGATCGGCGCGCTCGCCGGCCTGACGACGGTGACGCTCATCCTCATGATGGGCCAGAGCCGCGTCTTCTTCGCGATGAGCCGCGATCGTCTCCTGCCGCCGGTGTTCTCGGCGGTCTCCAAGCGCTTCAAGACGCCCTATCGCACGACGCTGCTCACCGGCGTGGCCGTCGCCGCGCTGGCGTTTTTCGTCGACCTCGAGACGCTCGCCGAGCTCGTGAACATCGGGACGCTGTTCGCGTTCGTCCTCGTCGCGATCGGCATCGTCATCCTGCGCCGCACGCAGCCCGACCTCGAGCGCGCCTACCGCACGCCGCTCGTGCCGCTCGTCCCGATCCTCGCCGTGCTCGCGTCGCTGTGGCTCATGCTCAACCTGCCGGCCGACACGTGGCTGCGCTTCGGCATCTGGATGGCCGCGGGGCTCGTCGTGTACTTCGCCTACGGCCGCCGCCACAGCCGCATCGGCTGACGGCGAGGTCGCCTAGCCTTCGGCGCACCCGACGGAGGAGGCACCGTGCCGCAGCAGGATCCGCTTCGCCACCACCACGAGCACCGCAACCACCGAGGGGCGTTCGGCGAGGGGCTCGTGCCGCGCGTCGCCGAGAAGGTCGCCGACACGATGGGCACCGTGCAGTTCGTCATGGTCTCGACCGTCGTGATCCTCGGGTGGGTGCTCGTCAACCACGTCGTGCACTTCCTCAGCAACTCCTGGGACGGCCTGCTGCACGGGCGCGGCTTCGACCCCGCGCCGTTCATCCTGCTGAACCTCGTCTTCTCGGCGGTCGCCTACTACTCGGCCTCGATGGTCATGATCGCGTCGAAGGTGCAGGCCAAGTGCAGCCTCGCGCGCGAGGAGGCCGACGCCAAGCACCGCGAGGAGCTCGCCCAGCAGCAGATGACGCTGCTCGAGCAGAACACCGAGCTGACCGAGGAGGTCCACCGCCTCACGATCGCCGTGCACGAGCTCGTCTGCGGCGGATCCGGCAAGCCCGCCGCGCCCGGCTGAGCCGTCAGCCCGCGCGCCGGGCGAGGTGCAGCAGGCCCTCGACGATGCGCCCGCGCTGGCAGACCGGCGTCGGCGGGCGGACCGGCCCCGTGACCGCGCCCGATCCCGGCGACGCGAGGCTCACGCGCAGGCGGAAGGCCGTCGGCTCGCAGCGCCCGCGCACCGGCTCGCCCTTTCCGGGGATGTCGGGGCTCAGGCGCGCCAGCGCGATCGCCGTCGCGCCGGGGGCGACGCGGATGAGCGCGGCGGCGCCGGTGCCGGGACGGTCGGCGACGACGGCGGTCGGCAGGCGGGCGCCGTGGCGGCCGAGGAGCCGCAGCCCGGGCCGTCCGGACACCGAGCAGGCGCGCGCGCCGCGATTGGAGAGCCGCACGGTGTAGGAGTTGCTGCCGGCGCCCGCGCTGCCGGCCACGACGCGAAACGCCGCGCGCAGATCCTGCGGGCCGCAGGCGACGACGGCGCCCGGCGCCGCCGCCGCGGCGACGGCGGCGAGCCACAGCAGGACGAGGACGCCGAGCCCGGCGAGGCGGGACATCGCCGGATCCTATGTCGGCGGCGCGACGGCCGCGCCGGGCCGTCCCGCTAACGTCGCCCGCGATGGACCACCGCTTCGACTCCTACCTCAAGCACGCCGCCGAGGCGCTGCGCGCCGGCGACCTCGTGCGCGCCGAGGGTCTCGAGCGCCAGGCGCGCGCGACGCTGGAGGGCCTCGGCTCCCCGCCGCGGCTGGCGTGGCGGCTGCACAGCCAGCGCGGCGAGCGCGCGCTCGCGCAGGCCGACTACCCGCAGGCCGAGGCGGCGCTCGCCGACGCCGTGACGGCGTTGCGGGCCGCGGGCGGCGGCGCGAACCTCCTGTTCGACCTGCTGCGCCGCCTCGCCCATGCGCGCGCGCACCAGGGCGCCGACGACCGGGCGCTGCTCGCCCTCGACGAGGCGATCGCCGTCGCCGCCGGGATCGGACCGGCCTTCTATCCGGTCGCCTACGCGCACATCTCGCGGGCGCAGTCGCTGCAGCGCCTCGCCCGGCGCGCCGACGCCGAGCAGAGCCTGCGCCTGGCGATCGCCGCCGCGGAGCTCGCGCCCGCGCCGCATCGGGAGCAGCTCGCGCAGGCGGCGCGGCGCGCCCTGGAGGAGCTGCGGCCGGGGGCGTCGGCGCAGGCGCCGCCCCCGTCCCCGCCCCGGCCCCCGGCGAGGGCGCGGTCCGCGGGCGCCGGCGGCGCGGCCGGCACCCATTCGTTCGACGAGCAGGCCTTCGACACCGTCCTCGCCGAGCTCGACGCGCTCGTCGGCCTGGCCGCGGTCAAGGCGCAGGTCCGGCGCCTCGCCGGGCTGCTGCGGATCGCCGCGATCCGCCGCGACGCCGGGCTGAGGACCGTCCAGGTGTCGCTGCATCTCGTCTTCATCGGCGCCGCGGGCACGGGCAAGACGACGGTCGCCCGGCTCTTCGGGCGCCTGTACCGCAGCCTCGGCCTGCTGGCGTCCGACACGGTCATCGAGGTCACGCGCGAGGACCTCGTCGCCGGCTACGTCGGCCACACCGCCGCCAAGACGAACGCGGCGGTCGACTCGGCCCTCGACGGCGTCCTGTTCATCGACGAGGCCTACGGGCTCGTGCGCCCGGGCAGCGACGGCGACTTCGGCCCGGAGGCCGTGACGGAGCTCCTCAAGCGCATGGAGGACGACCGCGACCGGCTGGCGGTGATCATCGCGGGCTATGAGCCGGAGATGGAGGCCTTCCTCGCGACGAACTCCGGCTTCGCGAGCCGCTTCGGCGAGACCGTCCGCTTCGAGGACTACGGCCCGGCGGAGCTGCTGGCGATCTTCGAGAAGTTCGCCGCCGACAGCGATTACGCGCCCGACGACGGCGCCCGCGCCGAGCTCGAGCGCACGCTCGCGCGCCTGCACGCCGCGCGCGACCGCTACTTCGGCAACGCGCGCACGATGCGCAACCTCTTCGAGGACATCTGCACCCACCAGGCGCAGCGCCTGCTCGCCGCGGGGGTGACGTCCGGCGACGGCGAGCGCCTGCGGACGCTCACCGCCGAGGACGTCCGGGCCGCCGGCGGCGGCGCGCAGGCGGCGAGCTGAACTCGCGGCATCGCTCGTTGTGACGCCGGCCGCGTCGTGTGATGATCGGCGTTGCGATGGTCGCGACCGCGTCGCGGGCGGCGGCGCACGCCGCACCGCACAACCTCCCGGCAGCCCTGACCTCGGTGGTCGGGCGGTCGCGCGAGTGCCAGGCGATCGCGGAGGCCCTGCGCCGGACCCGGCTCGTGACGCTGACCGGTCCCGGTGGCGTCGGCAAGACGCGCCTGGCCCTCGAGCTCGCCCAGGCGCAGCTCGCCCGCCGGCGCGACGGGGTGTGGATCGTGGATCTCGCGGTGGGCCCGGAGGCTCCGGACGTCGCGGCCGACACGGCAAGGACGCTCGACGTCCGCAGCCCGAGCGGGTCCACCGCGACCGCTGCGCTGTGCAGCGACCTCGCCGACCGTGACCTGCTGCTCGTGCTCGACAACTGCGAGCACGTCGTGGACGCAACCGCACGGCTGGTCGCCGCCCTGCTCGGCTGCTGTCCCGCGGTCCGCGTCCTGGCAACGAGCCGCGAGTCGCTCGGAATCAGCGGCGAGACCGTGTGGCGCCTGGAACCGCTGCAGCCCGAGGACGCCCATCGCCTGTTCGTCGAGCGCGCGCGCCAGCGCCAGCCGGACTTCATGCCCGACCGCGACACCGACATGACGATCACGCGCCTGTGCGCGCGCCTGGATCGGCTGCCCCTGGCGATCGAGCTCGCAGCCGCCCGGGTGAGCGTCATGTCGCCCGTCGAGATCCTCACGAGCCTGGAGCCACGGCTGGGCGACCTCGGCGGCGGCGGGCGGCTCGCCCCGCCGCACCATCGGACGGTCCGCACGGCGGTCGAGTGGAGCCAGCAGCTGCTCGACCGCGAGGAGCGCGAGGCCTTCCGGAGCCTCGCGGTGTTCGTGGGCGGGTTCGACGCCGACGCCGCGCGGTCGGTCGCGCCGGGGCTGTCGCTCGACGTCCTCGCGCGCCTCGTCGACAAGTCGCTCGTCGCCGTCGTGCGAAGCCCGCGCGGTACGACGCGATACCGGCTGCTGGAGACCGTGCGCGAGCACGCCCACGAACTGCTCGTCGAGGCAGGCGAGCTCGAGGCCGCCCGGGAACGGCACCTGCGCCATTTCGTGTCGTTGGGGGACGTCAGGCCCGAGGCCTGGCCGGCCACGAGCGCACAGGCCTTCGTCAGCGAGGTCGGCGAGGACTACGAGAACGTTCGCGGCGCGCTGGAGTGGGCGGCGGCCGCAGATCCCGACAGCGCGGCGCGCCTGCTCGCCGGCGCGCGGGACCTCTTCATGATGCTCGGTCAGGCCGAGGGACTGCGCCTCGCGCGCCTGCTGCTCGATCGCCATCGGGCGCGCGACCGTCAGCGACTGGACGTGCAGCTCACCGCCGGGGTGCTCGCGTTCCACGTGGCGGATGTCGAAGCGGCCAGGAGCCTGCTCGCCGAGGCGCAGGAGCTGGCCCGTGAGCTCGACGAGCCGGAGCTCGAGGGATGGGCGCACGTGTTCGCAGGCCTGACCGCGACGCTCGCCGGCGCGATCGAGGAGGGACGTGAGCACCTCGAAGCCGCGCGAGTGCTCCACCACCGCCTGGGCGTGCGGATCGGCGAGGCACGAGCGCTCTCGGTCCTCGGCATGACGTACCTCATCGCGGGCGAGACGGCGCGCGCCAGGGAGCTCGTCGAGCAGGCCCAGCGCATCTACATCGCCGAGGACGACCGCTGGGGAATGGGCCAGTGCCAGGTCCATCTCGGCATCGTCGCCGAGTCGAGCGCCGCTGATCAGGGCGCGCCGACGTCGCACTACCGCAAGGCAGTCGGCCTCCTGCGGCCGTTCCACGACGCGACGCTGCTCCCGGTGGCGCTGATCGGCCAGGGCGCCGTGATCGTGCAGCGCGACCCGGCGACGGCGCTGAAGCTCGCCGCTGCAGCCTCCGCGATGCGCGCCCGCGTCGGCGGGCAGTTCGCGCCGTTCTACCGCCTGCGCGCGGAGCGCCTGCGGGCAACGGCGCAGGACGCGCTCGGCGCCGAGGCCGAGCGGCTGTGGACGGAGGGTGGGCGGCTGAGCGTCGACGACGCGATCGCCCTGGCGTTCGGCACCAAGCGGGCGCGGGCGCCCGCGGCGGACGGATTGACCGCCCGCGAGCAGGAGGTCGCGCGCCTGGTCGCGGACGGGCTCTCCAACAAGGAGATCGCCGCCAGGCTGCAGCTCTCGGTGCGAACGGTCGAGAGCCACGTCCGCCACGCGCTGACGAGCACGGGCCTTGCGAACCGCACCCAGCTTGCGACGTGGGCGCAGGCGCGAATGCAGTAGTCGATCCGCAATTGCGCTGATGACCGCCTGGCGCGGCGCGCCTACCGTGCCGATCAACCCGCCACGAGCGGCGCAACCGCAAGAAGGGAGCAGTCATGCCGATCTGCAACATCCTCGAGCACCCGCACCAGAACGCCGATCAGGCCGAGCAGATCCGGGCCCACATCCGCAGCAGCGGCCCGGTCCTGCCCGAGGGGTCGCGCCTCGTGATCGCCGGTCCGGCCGAGACCGGCTACCGCGTCATCAGCGTCTGGGACTCGCTCGACGCGCGCGACCAGTTCTTCGCCGAGCGCCTCGCCGCGGCCTACGAGGACGTCGGGCTGTCGCTGCAGGACGCCACGCAGACGTACTTCGACGTCGAGGCGCTGATGGCCGGCGATCTGACCGGCGCCGCGGTGGCATGAGCGAGAGCGAGATCCGGCGGGCGGAAGCGACGTCCGCCCGCCGGGATCGCGTCACGAGGACGGCCGTCGAGTAGAACTCCGTGCCATGGCTGCCTCCGACGCGACGGTCGTCGAAGCCGGAGACCGGGAGGTGCGCGTGTCGAGCCCCGACCGCGTGATCTTCCCGAGCACGGAGCGCACGCCCGCGGTCACGAAGCTCGATGTCGTGCGCTACTACCTCTCGGTCGGCGACGGGATCATGCGGGCGCTCGCGCGGCGGCCGACGACGCTCGAGCGCTGGCCGAAGGGCGTGCACCCGGGGATCGTCCTGTCGACGCGCGAGAAGGGCGGCGGCGACGCGTTCTTCCAGAAGCGGATCCCGCGCGGCGCGCCCGAGTACGTCGACACCGCGCGGATCGAGTTCCCCTCCGGCCGCCACGCCGACGAGATCTGCCCCACGGAGCTCGCCGTCGTCGCCTGGGCCGCGCAGATGGGCACGATCACGTTCCACCCGTGGCCCGTGCGCGCCGATGACGTCGACCATCCCGACGAGCTGCGGCTCGACCTCGACCCCCAGCCGGGGACCGGGTTCGCCGACGCCCAGCGCGTCGCCGCCGAGGCGCGCGTCCTGCTCGGCGACCTCGGCTACGTCGGGTTCCCCAAGACCTCCGGCGGCCGCGGGATCCACATCTACGTCCGCATCCAGCCGCGCTGGTCGTTCACGGACGTCCGCCACGCCGCCATCGCCTTCGGCCGCGAGCTCGAGCGCCGGCTGCCCGGCGAGGTCACGACGAACTGGTGGAAGGAGGAGCGCGGCGAGCGGATCTTCGTCGACTACAACCAGAACGCCCGCGACCGCACGATCGCCTCCGCCTACAGCATCCGCCCCAAGCCGGGCGCGCCGGTGTCGGCGCCCGTGACGTGGGACGAGCTCGCCGGCGTCGTCCCCGAGGACTTCACCGTCGCGACGATGCCCGCCCGCTTTGCGGAGATCGGCGATCGCCACACCGCGATCGACGACGTCGCGCACTCGCTGCAGCCGCTGCTGGACCTCTACGAGCGCGACGAGGCCGAGGGCCGGGGCGACATGCCCTATCCGCCCGACTATCCGAAGATGCCGGGCGAGCCCAAGCGCGTGCAGCCGTCGCGCGATCGCGACCGCAAGCAGTAGGCGGCGCTCAGGTGGCCTGCGGCAGCCGCTTGCCGCCGCGCGCGGGCCGGGGAGCGGAGGGCGGCGGCACGACCGGCCCGATGTCCCCGTCGGGGGCCTCGTCGAGATCGACGATCACCGGCGCGTGGTCGCTCGGGCCCTTGCCCTTGCGCGCGTGGCGGTCGACCCAGGCGGCCCGCACGCGCTCGGCGACGGGCGCGCCGGCCAGGATGAGGTCGATCCGCATCCCGAGGTCCTGGTGGAACATGCCGGCGCGGTAGTCCCAGTACGTGAACAGCCGCTCGCGGTCCGGCCACCGGTCGCGGACGACGTCGTGCAGGCCGAGCGCCTGCAGCTCGGCGAGCGCGGCGCGCTCGGGCGCCGTCACGTGCGTCTGCCCGACGTAGGCGTCGGGGTCGAAGACGTCGGCGTCGGTCGGCGCGATGTTCATGTCGCCGCAGACGACGCTCCCCGCGGGGTCGGCGGCGACCATCTCCCGCAGCGCGGCGAGCCACGCGAGCTTGTAGTGGTAGTGCTCGGAGTCCGGCTCGCGCCCGTTGGGCACGTAGACCGAGGTCACCCGCAGCCCCGCGCACGTCGCCGAGACCGCGCGCGCCTCCGGATGCGGGAACCCCGGCGCGCCGGGGAGGCCCGCGACGACGTCGTCGAGCCCCGCGCGCGAGAGGATCGCGACGCCGTTCCAGGCGGCCTCCCCGTGCGCCGCCACGGCGTAGCCACGAGCCGCCAGCTCCTCGCCGAGGAGCGCGGCGAACGCGTCGTCGGCGAGCTTGGTCTCCTGCAGGCACACGACGTCGGGCCGCCGCTCGTCCAGCCAGGCGAGCAGCCGCGGGAGGCGCTGCTTGGCCGAGTTGACGTTCCACGTCGCGATGCGCATCCGGGCACACGGTACAAGCGCCCGGGGCGAGGCCCATCGCTATCGCAGGCCCGGAGTCACCTGGCGCAGGACGAACTCCGTGAGCGGCTCGCTGAGCTCCGGGAGCCGGGCGCTCTCGTCGTCGGCGACGCGGATCGCGACGAGCTCGAGGATCGCCCCGACGACGGCGAGCGCGATGTCGTGGGAGAGCGGCGGGATCGACGGGTCCTGCGCACGCGCCAGGGCGTTGACGTCCTCGTAGCGCTGGGCGAAGGCCTCGAGCGTGGCGCGCCTGCGCGCGATCGCCCGCGCGCCGGCGGCGTGGACCTCGAGGATGATCGCGCGGCAGAAGGCCCGCTCCTCGGCGAGCACCGTGAGGAACGCCAGGAGGCCGGCGGCCACCCGTGCGCGCGGGTCGTCGTCGGCCGTCTCGTCGCCGAGTGCGTCGGCGATGCGCCCCAGCACGTAGGCGATGCCCGTGTCGTACAGCGCGAGGAAGCAATCCTCCTTGTCGCTGAAGTGCTCGTAGAAGGTCTTGCGCGACACGCCGGCCAGTGCGACGACGTGCGCGACCGTCGTCGCGCCGTAGCCGTGCTCCGCGACGGCCTCGGCCATCGCGTCGAGCAGGCGGCCGCGCTGGGAGGCGAGCACGTCCTCGCGCGAGAGCGAATGGCGTCCGATCGGCAACCGGCCTGGCATATTGAGAAACAGTAGCGTACTATCGAGGAACACGACTGTTTCCGGTTCCCTCCATGAAAGAGACGAGCACCATGCCCCGACGCTCCGGCCGCCTCCGGCGGATTGCGATCGCAACCGCCTGCGCCATCTCCGCCGTCGCCGCCGTCGGCGGGGCCACCCCGGCCGGGGCGGCGACCTCGCCGCTCGCCTACGTCGCGCTCGGCGACTCCTACAGCGCGGCCTCCGGGGTCCTGCCGCCGGACCTCACGGCACCGGTGCAGTGCCTGCGCTCGACGCGCAACTTCTCGCACGTCATCGCAGCCGCGATCGGCGCGCAGCTCACCGACGTCACCTGCGGCGCCGCCGAGACGAGCCACTTCTTCACGTCGCAGTACCCCGGCGTGGCCCCGCAGCTCGACGCGCTGTCGCCCGACACCCAGCTCGTGACGATGACGATCGGCGGCAACGACAGCGGCGTGTTCGTCAACGCGATCCTCAGCTGCGGCACCGCCGGCCTGTCGACCCTCGGCACCGGCAGCCCCTGCAAGGACCGCTACGGATCCTCGTTCGAGGACACGATCCGCAACACGACGTACCCGTCGCTCGTGACGGCGCTCGACGCGGTTCGCGCCAAGGCGCCGAAGGCCAAGGTCGCCATCCTCGGGTACCCCTGGATCGTCCCCGCCACCGGTGGCTGCTTCCCCCAGATGCCGGTTGCCACGGGCGACATCCCCTACCTGCGCAGCCTGCAGGCGACGCTCAACGACGCCGTCCGGCGCGCGGCCTCCGCGACGGGAGCGACGTACGTCGACCTCGGCGCGGCCTCCGACGGCCACGACGCCTGCAAGCCGATCGACGTGCGCTGGGTCGAGCCCGTGCTGCTCGGGACCAACCCCGTGATCGTGCACCCCAACGCGCTCGGCGAATCGCAGATGGCCGCCCAGGCGATGAGCGTGCTGCGCCTGGGCTGAGCCCGCCGCGGCGCGAGGCCGCTACTTGATCTGGTCGTAGATGCTGAAGAGCGGGAGGTACATCGAGATGACGATGAACCCGACGACGCCGCCGACGAAGACGATCATCACCGGCTCGAGGATCGACGTCAGCGCCTTGACGGACGCCGCGACCTGGTCCTCGTAGAAGTCGCCGATCTTCGAGAGCATCGTCGTCAGCGCGCCGGTCTCCTCGCCGACCTTGACCATGTGGCCGACCATCGACGGGAAGACGGGCGAGTCCATGAGCGGCGCGGCGATCGTGCCGCCGGCCTTGACGCTCGTCGTGACGTTGTCCATCGCCTCCTCGACGACGATGTTGCCCGCCGTCTGCTTGGTGATGTCGATCGCCTGCAGGAGCGGGACGCCGGCGCCCATGAGCGCGGAGAACGTCCGCGACCAGCGGGCGAGCGCGACCTTCTGGAAGATGTCGCCGATCTTGAAGGGCACGCGCAGGAGGAAGCGCTGCCACATCGAGCGCCCGCGCGGCGTCTTCTTGAATTTCATGAACCCGATCGCGGCGCCGATCGAGCCGAAGATCAGGAGGTACCAGTAGCCCGTGACGATGTTGGAGATGCCCATGACGAACGACGTCATGGCCGGGAGCTTGGCGGTGCCGAGCTCCTTGAAGACGCCGGCGAACACCGGGACGATGAAGGCGACCATGCCGAGCATGACGGCCATGGCGAAGGTCAGGATGACGATCGGGTAGGCCATCGCCGACTTGACCTGGCGGCGCAGCGACTCCTCCTTCTCGAGCTGGTCGGCGATCCGCAGCAGCGACTCCTCCAGGACGCCGCCGGTCTCCCCCGCGCGCGTCATCGCGACGTACAGCGGGTTGAAGATCTTCGGGTGGCGCTCGAGGGCGTCCGACAGCGGCAGGCCGGCCTCGACGTCCTTGCGGACGGCGACGAGCGTCTCGGCGAGCTTCTTGTTCTCCGTCTGCGCCTCGAGGACGTAGAGCGAGCGCAGGATCGTCATGCCGCTCGAGATCATCGTGGCGATCTGGCGCGTCATGATCGAGATGTCGCCGAGCTTGACGCGGTTGAGCCACGGCATCTCGATCTCTTTCGCCTTCCGCTTGTCGGCGATGTCGAGGACGATCAGGCCCTTGGACTTCAGCTGATCGGCGACGGACTGCTTGGACTCCGCCTCGACCTCGCCGTGCGACTGGCGGCCACCGACGTCGATCGCCTTGAAGACGTACGTGCTCGAGCTCATCACATGCTCGCAAACGATCCGGCGCCGAGCAGGCGGCGCAGCTCTTCAGGTGTCGACGAGCGCGCCTCGGCGAGCTGCTGGGTGATCTTGCCGGAGCGCACGAGCGTCGCGAGCGCCGCGTCCATCGTCTGCATGCCGAGATTCCCTCCGGTCTGAAGCGAGGAGTAGATCTGGTGCGTCTTGCCCTCACGGATGAGGTTGCGGATCGCCGGCGTGGCGAGCAGGACCTCGCAGGCGGCGACGCGGCCGGCGCCGTCGGCCGTCGGCAGCAGCTGCTGCGTGACGATCCCCTGCAGCGCGACCGAGAGCTGGACGCGCACCTGCTGCTGCTGGGAGGCCGGGAAGACGTCGATGATGCGGTCGATCGTCTGCGGCGTGTCCTGCGTGTGCAGCGTCGCGAAGACGAGGTGGCCGGTCTCGGCCGCGGTCAGGGCGGTGTGGATCGTCTCGAGGTCGCGCATCTCGCCGACGAGGATGACGTCGGGGTCCTGGCGCAGCGCGGCCTTCAGGCCGGCGGCGAAGGACGACGCGTCCGAGCCGATCTCGCGCTGGTTGACGATGCACTTCTTGTGCGCGTGGAGGAACTCGATCGGGTCCTCGATGGTCATGATGTGCTCGGAGCGCGACGCGTTGATCTCGTCGACGACGGCGGCGAGCGACGTCGACTTGCCGGAGCCGGTCGGGCCGGTCACGAGGACGAAGCCGCGCGGCTTGCGCGCGAGCTCGTGCATGACGGAGGGCAGGCCGAGCTCCTCGACGGTCTTGATCGAGAACGGGATGAGCCGGAACGCCGCGCCGATCGCGGCGCGCTGGTAGTACGCGTTGACACGGAAGCGGGCACGACCGGGGATCGCGTAGGCGAAGTCGATCTGCCAGTCCGTCTCCAGGCGCTGGCGCTGGTCGTTGTTGAGGATCGAGTAGACGATCTCGCGCGTCTGCTCGGTGGTCATGACGGGGTACTCCTCGAGCGGCTGGAGATGGCCCCGGACCCGGACTGTCGGATGTGCCCCGGCCGTGAGGTGCAGGTCGGACGCGTTGCGCTCGATGACCTCGAGCAGGAGATCGGCGAAGTCAAAGCTCATTGCTCGCGCTATCGGCCCTGATTCGGCCGTCCACATGGCTTATGGCAGCGAAATGGACGACCGTATGATCGGTTGACGAATGGCAGACACCTCCCCGCGATCCCGTCCCGACGACAAGCCCGCCGAGCGACCGCCGTGGAAGGTCGAGGGCCAGCGCGAGGAGCCGGGCGCGACCACGCCGCAGCGCCGCATGCCGAAGATGCCCGGCAGCCGCCGCATCTGGTGGTTCCTGCTCGGCGTGCTGGCGCTGAACATCATCCTCGGCCAGCTCGTGCCGTCCAGCGCCGACAAGCGCATCGACGTCCCCTACACGTTCTTCCGCGCGCAGGTGACGCTCGACAACGTCGCGGAGGTCAACGCCAAGAACGACGTGATCCAGGGTCAGTTCCGGCGGCCGACGAAATTCGAGAGCAAGGGCCCGAAGAAGGGCTTTCAGACCGTCCGGCCGGCGTTCGCGCAGGACGACGAGCTGCTGAAGCTCCTGCTCGCCAAGAAGGTCGAGGTCAACGCGCGCTCGGTCGACGAGGGGCGCTCGTTGCTCGCGACGCTCATCATCTCCTTCGGCCCGACGCTGCTGATCGTCGGCCTGCTCGTGTATTTCCTTCGCCGTGCGTCGGCGACCGGTGGCGGCGCGCTCGCGCTCGGGCGCTCGAAGGCCAAGCGCTACGACGCGTCCGATCTACGCGTGACGTTCGAGGACGTCGCCGGCATCGACGAGGTCGAGGACGAGCTCAAGGAGATCGTCGACTTCCTCAAGAACCCCGATCGCTTCCGAAAACTCGGCGCCATGTTCCCGAAGGGCGTCCTGCTGTCGGGGCCGCCCGGCACCGGCAAGACGCTGCTCGCGCGCGCCGTCGCCGGCGAGGCCGACGTCCCGTTCTTCTCGCTCAGCGCGTCGGAGTTCGTCGAGATGGTCGTCGGCGTCGGCGCCAGCCGCGTGCGCGACCTCTTCTCCCAGGCCAAGAAGGACGCGCCCGCGATCATCTTCATCGACGAGCTCGACGCGATCGGCCGCGCTCGCGGCGGGGGCGGCGGCTTCGGCGGGCACGACGAGCGCGAGCAGACGCTCAACCAGATCCTCACGGAGATGGACGGCTTCACCGGCTCGGAGGGCGTCATCGTCCTGGCGGCGACGAACCGCCCGGAGATCCTCGACGCCGCGCTCCTGCGCCCCGGCCGCTTCGACCGCCGCCTGACGGTCAACCCCCCCGACAAGGACGGGCGCCTGGAGATCCTGAAGATCCACACGCGCTCGGTCCCGCTCGCCGACGACGTCCGCCTCGACCGGATCGCCGCGACGACGCCCGGCATGGTCGGCGCCGACCTGCGCAACCTCGTCAACGAGGGAGCCCTCATCGCCGCCCGCCGCGACCACGAAAGCGTGTCGGCGGCCGACTTCGCCGACGCGCTCGAGCGGATCGTCCTCGGCGCCGAGCGGCGCATCACGCTGTCTGACGAGGAGCGCGAGCGCACGGCCTACCACGAGGCCGGCCACGCCGTCCTCGGCATGCTCGAGCCGGGCGCCGACCCGGTCCGCAAGATCTCGATCGTCCCGCGAGGGCGCGCGCTGGGCGTGACGTTCCAGTCGCCGTCGACCGACCGCTATGGCTACGACGCGCGCTACCTCGAGGGTCGCATCGTCGGGGCGCTCGGCGGGCGGGCGGCGGAGGAGCTCATCTACGGCAACGTCACGACCGGTGCGGAGTCCGATCTCGAGCAGGTGACGTCGATCGCGCGCCAGATGGTCGGGCGCTGGGGCATGTCCGACGTCATCGGGCTCGTCTCGGTCATCCCGGCCCCGGGCGAGGAGCAGTACTACGGCCCCGGCGGGCCGGTCCAGGTCTCCGACGACACGCGCGAGCTCGTCGACCGCGAGGTCCGGCGGATCGTCGAGGGCTGCTACGCGCGCGCCCAGCACACGCTCGCCGCCAACAAGCATCGCCTCGAGTCGCTGACGAAGGCGCTGCTCGAGCACGAGACGCTCGACGAGGACGACGCCTACGCCGCGGCCGGCTTCGACCATGAGGGCCGCCGCGCGGACGTCGAGTCCAGCGCCGAGGAGACCGATTCGGCCGAGCTGCCGGCCGGGTAGCCCTCGGCACCGTGGACGAGGTCGAGGCAGCAGCGGCGTTCTATGCCGCGTCCCAGCTCGAGCAGCTCGGCCTGCTGCAGGTCTGCGACCGCCTCGTCGAGCTGCACCACCGCCGCGGGCTGCCGGTCGGCGGGGCCGGCGACGCCGCCGCGCTGCTGGATGCGTACTGGCTCGGCCGCGCCGAGCGCATGCCCGACGCCGCGCGCCGCGAGCTCTACGCGCGGGCGCTCGGGCCCGGCTTCGAGCACCTGCTCGGCCGCCTCGCCGCCGCGCTCGCCGCACACCCCGAGGCCGCAAGCGACGACGACGTGCGCTGGGCCGCCGACGAGCTGCGCGCGACGATCGAGGCGCACGTCGACGCGTCCGCGCTCGAAGAGGTGGCGCTGCTGCAGGCGCAGCTCGGGGACGCGCTCGCGCTCCTCGCCCAGCCCGAGATCCTCGAGCTCTACGGGTCGCCCGAGCCCTGGCACCTCATCGACCACCTCGCGCGCCTGGAGCTCGGCGCGGTGCCCGACGCCGTCCGCCATCAGGCGCTCGGCGCGTCGGGCACGCTCGTCATCGCGTGGCTCGCCGCCGGCGACGACGCGGTCACCGAGGAGGTCGTCGACGCCGCCGAGGCCTGGCTCACCGCGGCGGCGATGCCGCCGGGGTAGTGTCAATGCGGCGCGTGCGCGTGGTCGGCGGCGGCGACG